>CAYRHS010000079.1:0-14859 GCA_964424125.1 uncultured Burkholderiales bacterium | reverse complement strand
ACTCGGAGGTGACCCCGCCGGACTCGCAGGTGACCCCGCCCGACTCGCAGGTGACCCCGCCCGACTCGCAGAGTCCGCCGCCGGACACGCCGAGTCCGCCGCCGGACACGCCGAGCGACAGCATCGAGCAGAACGGCAACATCCTGTGAGGAACGTCAGGTGGTGATCGGCACCCGTTCATAGCCGCGGACGGTGCTGGTGTGGACCATCTCGGTGCGGTCCCGATCGACCTCCCAGATCGGGATCCGGACGAGGGTCTCCTCCAGCGCGACGCGGGCCTCCAGCCGGGCCAACGCCGCGCCGAGGCAGAAGTGGACCCCGTAGCCGAACGAGAGGTGGCGTGAGAAGCGGCGCGTGACGTCGAAGGTGTCGGGGTGCTCGTATTCGCGCTCGTCGCGCCCCGCGGCACCGGTGAGCATCAACAGACGTGACCCGCGTGGCAGGACGGTCCCGTGGAGCTCCACGTCCCGGGCGACCCACCGGCCCTGCACGGGTGAGGGTGCCTCGTAGCGGAGGAGCTCCTCGATCGCGTTCGGGATCAACGACGGGTCCTCCACGAGCAGCGCGGCCTGATCGGGATGCTCGGCCAGGTTGACGGCGGCGAAGCCGAGGAGGCGAGCGACGGTCTCGTTGCCGGCAGAGAAGAGCAGCAGGACGAAGTCCAGCGTCTCCCGGTGGTCGAGGCGCCGCGTGCCCTCGGCGGTCTGGAGCTCGGCGCCGACCAACGCCGAGATCAGGTCGTCGCCCGGATGGCGACGACGCTCGGCGATCAGCTCGCTCATGTACGAGCCCAGATCGGCCATCACGCGCAGCACCGCCTCGCCTGGTTCGGTCTCGTCCGGTTCCCGGTGCAGCATCTGGTCGGTCCAGTGGCGCAGGCGGTCCCGGTCCGCTTCCGGGACGCCGAGCAGCGAGCCGATCACCATCGTGGGCAGGCGGGCGGCGAAGTCCTGCACGTAGTCGAAGCCGCCCGCGGCGACCCGTTCGTCGAGGAACTCGGACGCGAGGGCACGAACGTCGCCTTCGAGCTCCGCGACCCGCTTCGGGGTGAACGCTCGCGACACGAGGCTACGGAGCTCGTCGTGGTGCGGTGGGTCGGTGAAGATCATCGACGCGTAGTCCGAGGGGTCATCCGACATCAGCTCGAGCACCGTGCCGTGCGCGGAGCTGAACGTCTGCCAGTCGAGCGACGCGTCGAGGACGTCCTGGAACCGGCTGATGGCCCAGAAGTCGTGCTCGGCGTTGCGGTAGAGCGGGGCCTCGTCGCGCAAGCGCTGCCAGACGGGCTGCGGGTGCGCGTCGATCTCGTAGTCGTAGGGGTCGTAGACGATGCGGGGCGGCACGGCCCCATGATGGCTCGAACGCCCGCCCTCGCGGGCACGACCCTGGATGGTCGGGCGTGGGACTACGCGGGCTCGCTCGCGAGCTGGATGACCGAGAAGGCCGCGCCCTGCGGGTCCTGGAACGTCGCCATCCGACCGGGCGGGATGTCCATCGGCCCGGCGAGGAGCGTCGCTCCCCTCGCCTTGGCCGCTTCGACGGTGGCGTCGCAGTCGTCGACCGCGAAGTAGACGCCCCAGAACGCCGGCATGCCCTCCATCGGTGGCGGCATCGCGCCCGCGACGCCCTGGCCGTCGAGCTCGAAGGTCGTGTAGGTCATCGCGCCCATGTCCATGTCGGTGGCGGTCCAGCCGAAGACGGCGCCGTAGAACTGCTTCGCCTCTTCGACACCCGGCGTGACGAGCTCGTTCCACGTGAGCGAGCCGTGCTCGTTCACGAGCTCGGCGCCGATCGCCTCCTTCTTCTGCCACATCGCGAACGCGGCGCCGGTTGGGTCCATCGCCACCGACATCCGACCCGCGTCCATCACGTCGAACGGTGGCGCCACGACTTGGCCGCCCGCGGCAGTCACCTTGTCGGGCATCGCGTCGATATCGGCCACGGTGACATAGGTGGTCCACATCGGCGACATGCCCGAGTCGCGGTGCTCCTGCTGTTGGGGGAAGATCCCGGCCGCGGCCTTCCCGCGCTTCGACGCCATGACGTAGAAACTGCCGTTCGCTGGTTGCTCGTCGAAGTCCCAGCCAAAGAGCGAGCCGTAGAAGTCGCGTGCCGCGTCCATGTCGGTCGTGGCGAGGTCGACCCAGGACGGAGTACCCGGGGCGTAGCTGGTCCGGTCCGGCACGACGTCCTCCTTCGCTCGGGTCGTGCGGGTCGTTACGAGGGCGGGTTCGCGAGCTTGATCACCGCGAACATCGCGCCCTGCGGGTCGGTGAGCGCGGCCATCCGCCCGGGCGGGATGTCCATCGGCTCGGCGACGACGGTCGCGCCCTTTGCCTTCGCCGCCTCGACGATGCCGTCACAATCGTCGACCGCGAAGTACACGGCCCAGTTCGACGGGACGTCGGGAGGTGACACCGTTCCCGCGATGCCGTCCCCGTCGAGCATGAACACGGTGTAGGTCATCGGGCCCATGTCCATCGAGTCGGTACCCCAGCCGAAGAGCTCCCCGTAGAACCGAACGGCCTTGTCGGTCTCGGGCGTGAGCAGCTCGTTCCAGGTGAGCGTGCCGTGCTCGTTCACGAGCTGCGCGCCGATGTGGTCCTTGGCCTCCCAGACCGCGAACACGGCGCCGGTCGGGTCCTGGCCGACCGCCATGCGGCCCGCGTCCATCACATCCATCACCGGCGAGACGTTGGTGCCGCCCGCGGCGGAGATCTTGGCGTGGGCGTCGTCGGCGTTCGCGACCGTGACGTAGGTGTTCCACATCGGGGGCATGCCCGCCGCCTCGTGCTCCGGGTTCATCTTGCCGAGACCCGCGACGGACTTCCCGTCCTTCAGGCACAACGTGTAGACGCCCTGGTCGCCAGCGGGCTGGTCGTCGTACTCCCAGCCGAAGAGCTCGGCATAGAACTGCTTGGCGGCTTCGGGGGCGCTCGTCATGAGGTCGACCCACGACGGCGTGCCAGGTGCGTAGCTCGTGCGCTCGGGCATGGGGTGCTCCTGTCGCTCCGGTCGGTGCGGGTTGTCTACTCTCGGTATTTCAACCTGTCAATACGGAAGCCGTATAGACTGGGTGACGGCAGGTGGGAGCGATCGACCCGACCTCGAGGGACCATGGCCAAGCGCAGCTACGACCAGTTCTGCCCCGTCTCCCGATCGCTCGACCTCCTGGGCGAGCGCTGGACGCTGCTGATCGTGCGGGAGCTGCTCACCGGCCCGCAGCGCTACTCGGACCTCAAGCGCCGGCTGCCCGGCATGTGGTCGAACCTCCTCGGCCAACGACTCCGCGAGCTCGAGGACGCGGACCTCGTCGTCCGCCGTCACCTCCCACCGCCCGCGGCCCGCACCGTCTACGAGCTGACCGAGCGGGGCCGCGAGCTCGAAGGGGTCCTGCTCGCGATCGCTCGCTTCGGGCTTCCCTACCTCGATGCCCCCACCGAGGAACAGCCGTTGCAGCCGCGCCTGATCCCCGGCGGGATCGCCGCGCTCGTGCGCACCGAGGAGCTCCCACCCGGTGCATTGACGATCGGCTTCGTGCTCGACGAGGGCCACTGGACCCTTCGGATCGCACCCGCCGGTCCGGCCGGAAGCAAGCTCTCCGACGTCGAGCGCCTCGACGTCGTCGAGGGACTCGACGACGATCTCGACCTGAACGTGCGCACGTCGCTGCCGGTGTTGCTATGGCTGCGCCGCGGGAAGCTCGCGTGGCGGGAGGCCGAGGACCAGGGTCTCGTCGAGCTCGGCGGAGATCCGTCCCACCACGGGTTGCTTCACCGCACGTTCAGCCCGGCAGACGTAGCCGCGGCCGCCTGATCCGCGTCAAGCTGTCTCCCGACGACGCTGTCTCCCGACGACCGGGGAGCGTGATGGGCGAGTATCCGAGTCAGTGGGAGTCGGACGTCGTGTTGGCCGACGGCGGCACGGTGCACGTTCGTCCCATCCGTCCCGACGACGCTCCCGCGCTGCGAGCCGCGTTCACCCGGCTGTCGAAGGACGCCGTCTACTTTCGGTTCCATTCCTACAAGAGCGAACTCTCCGAGTCCGAGCTCGAGCACTTCACCCACGTCGACTACGAGGATCGCTTCGCGCTCATCGCCGAGCTCGGCAACGACCTCGTCGCCGTCGCCCGTTACGACCGACTCTCGACCGATCCGAGCACGGCCGAGGTCGCCTTCACGGTCGCCGACGCAGAGCAGGGACGCGGCATCGGCACGATCCTCTTCGAGCACCTCGCCGCCGCGGCCCAGGAGCGGGGCATCGAACGCTTCGTCGCCTTCGTGCTCATGGAGAACCACGCCATGCTGCGGGTCTTCGAGGCGGTGGGGCTGCCGCTGGAACGACGCGCGGACGGTGAGCTCGCCGTGGTCGAGATTCCGCTCGAGCTCACCGATCGCGCGCTCGAAGCCATCGAGGACCGCGAGTTCCGCGCCGGCGCCCGTTCGATCGCCCGACTGCTGGGGCCGCGGTCGATCGCCGTCATCGGCGCAGCTCGGGAAGCGGGCACGATCGGTCACGAGATCTTCCGCAACTTGATCTCCGGTGGCTTCAACGGACCCGTGACCCCGGTCCATCCGACCGCGCCCGCGATCGCCAGCGTCACCGCGTTCCCGAGCATCCTCCAGGTCCCCCACGACGTGGATCTCGCCGTCATCGCGGTGCCGCCCTCGGCCGTGTTCGACACGCTTCGCGAATGCGCTCAGAAGGGCGTCCGCGCGGCCGTCATCATCACCGCCGGCTTCGCCGAGACGAGTGCGGAAGGCGCCGAGACCGAGCTCGAGCTGGCGGAGTTCGCGCGCTTGAACGGCATGCGCCTCGTCGGCCCGAACTGTCTCGGGATCGTGAACACCGCTCCCGACGTGCAGATGAACGCGACGTTCGCTCCCCATCCCCCGACCGAGGGCAGGGTCGGTTTCCTCTCTCAGTCGGGCGCGCTCGGGATCGCCATCCTCGACCAGGCCGACCAGCTCGGGCTCGGTGTCTCCTCGTTCCTGTCGATCGGCAACAAGGCCGACGTCAGTGGCAACGACGTGCTCGAGTACTGGGAGGACGACCGCGCGACGGATGTCGTCCTCCTCTACCTGGAGTCGTTCGGGAACCCCCGAAAGTTCGGGCGCATCGCCCGGCGCGTCTCGCGCAAGAAGCCCATTGTCGCGGTGAAGAGCGGCCGCACGGGTGCGGGAACGCGCGCGGCGACGTCCCATACGGCCGCGATGGCCCGGCCCGAGACGGCGATCGACGCGCTCTTTCGCCAGGCCGGGGTGATCCGCGTCGACACGCTCTGGCAGCTCTTCGACGTCGCGCGGGTCTTCGCCCACCAGCCTCTCCCTGCCGGGGACCGGGTGTGCATCGTGAGCAACGGTGGCGGGCCCGCGATCCTGGCAGCCGACGCGCTCGAGAGCGCGGGCCTCCAGGTCCGCGAGCTCTCGGCGGACACGCAGGCGAAGCTGCGCGAGTTCCTGCTGCCGACCGCCTCGGTGACCAACCCCGTCGACCTCGTGGCCGCCTCGACACCGGAGCACTACGAACAGACGCTCCGGATCGTCCTCGCCGATCCCGAGGTCGACTCGGTGATCGTCGGCTTCACGCCGCCCCTGGTGACCCGGACCGACGACGTCGCCGAGGCGATCGCCCGTGCCGTCACGGACAGCCCTCGAAAGCCCGTCCTCGCCAACTTCCTGGAAGCGGGTCGCACCACCTCGCTCGTACCGACCGAGGCAGGTGCCATCCCGACCTTCCTCTTCCCCGAACCTGCCGCGCAGGCGCTCGCCCACGTCACGCGGTACGCCCGCTGGCGTGACACTCCCCTGGGAACCGAGCCCGAGTTCGACGACGTCGACCTCGCCGCGGCGCGCGACGTCGTGCACGGGACCCTGGCCGCCTCGCCAGGCGAGGCGTGGCTTCCGCCCGCCGACGGGGTGTCCTTGCTCCAACATTTCGGCATCGCCGTGGCGCCGACGCGCACGGTCACCTCGGCGGAAGAGGCGCTCGACGTCGCGAAGCAACTCCACGGTCCGTACGCGCTGAAAGCCGCATCGCCGGAGCTGGTCCACAAGACCGACGCGGGCGCGGTTCGCCTCGACCTGCCGAACGCGGAGGCGGTCGCCGGAGCGTACGTCGAGATGCACGAACGGCTGGGCGATGAGATGGGTGGCGGCTTGATCCAGTCCATGGCCGAGCAGGGTGTCGAGACGATCGTCGGCGTGGTCCACGATCCGTCGTTCGGACCACTCGTGATGTTCGGCATGGGCGGCACGACCGCCGAGCTCCTCGCCGACCGCTCGTTTCGGATCCTCCCGCTCACCGACCGCGACGCGCACGAGCTGGTGTCGTCGGTCCGTGGTGCCCCCTTGCTCCACGGTTACCGGGGCAGCACGCCCGTCGACGTCGCGGGGCTCGAGGAGCTCCTGCTCCGGGTCGGCGCCCTGGCCGACGCGATCCCCGAGGTCCGCGAGATGGACCTCAATCCCGTCATCGTCGGCGTGAACGCCGCGGTCGCGGTCGACGTGAAGATCCGCCTCGTGCCCGCCCACCTGCAACCAGGTATCCCGGTTCGGCGCCTGGGCTGAACCGACGCCCCGGACGCCGAGCCGGGCCGTTCGCGGCAACCCGCAGTTGGTCAGCCCGGCGCCGTGGTACCCGGCGACGCTGCGCTCCTCCGCTCCGCCTCGGCCTTGATGCAGGCCAGAGCCCGGCGCATCATGAGCGCGGCGAAGGGACGGAGCAGTCTCCAGTAGAGGCGGAAGCGGGCGCGAGCGCGCTCGTCCGTGACGTCGGTGCGGGAGTCCATGCGCAGCAGCGTTCGCCTCGAGCCGTACGGAGCCGCGGCGAAGCCGGTGACGGTCCTCGCGTAGCCGGGCTCGTCGAAGGCAGCGAAGTCCTCCGGCGACACGTCGACCCATCCGTAGTCACGCTTCCAGAACTGACCGACCGCCCCGACGACGCGCTCCACGCCTACCTGCTCCCCGAGCGTGACCCAACCGGTTCCCTCGCTGATGTCTGCGAACGTGAACTCGGCCGGGACCCGCTCGACGGGCTCCCCGCGGCGGCGGGCCACGATCTGGTTCGGGATCTCTCGCAGCGCGCTCAGCAGACGAACGATCGGATCGCCGGCGAGGTTCGCGGTGTCGATCGCGGCCCACGTGGTGGCGACGTCGGCGTCGACCACTACGTCCACCACCACGAAGAAGTCGGGCTGGGGCATGACGTCGTCGATGAGCATTCCTGGACCTCCCCACGGCGCGCCTGCGTCGCTCGACACGCCGACACAGAATTCTCCCGCTGCGAACGGCGGCGCGGACAGGGCCTTTTGTCACTGGCAGAATCCCGGGGGAAGCGGGAACCTGAAGGTGTGGATGTGGGGGTCGTGTACGAGTCGATGTTCGGCAACACCGAGGACGTGGCCCGGGCCATCGCCGAGGCGCTGGGCGACCAGGCCCGGGTGACACTGGGTGAGGTCGGGACCACGGACGTGCGCTCGGTGGACGGGGTCGACCTCCTCGTGGTCGGAGGACCCACGCACATGCACGGCATGAGCACGACCACGAGCCGGAAGGCGGCGGCCGACAACGCCGAGGAGCCCGTCGTGTCGAGCGGCGAGGGGCTGCGTACCTGGCTCCTCCACCTCCCGAAGACCAAGAAGGCGCCGGCGGCCGCCTTCGACACGCGCTTGGCCAACTCGCCGTGGCTCACCGGATCAGCCGCGAAGAAGTATGCGCGGCGCCTGCGTCGGCGCGGCTACCGGCTCGTCGTCCGGCCCGAGAGCTTCCTGGTGGCCGACTCCGAGGGGCCGCTCGTCGAGGGCGAGCTCGAACGCGCGCGGGGCTGGGCGACCGCGCTGATGACCGGTCTGACGTCGCGCTCCGCCACGGAATAGGCAGGGGAATAGGCAGGGGACGCAATGGGATCGCCCAACGAACCCTTGCTCTTCGCCACCAGGTGAGTACGGTCGAGGAGTCAGGGGGGCTCCGGGAGGCGTCGTGAAGCAGGAGATTCTCCGGATCCACGGCCACGATCTGGCCTGTACCGTGACGGGTGACGGCCCGACGATGCTGCTCGTGCACGGAATGGCCGGCAGCGCCGAGACGTGGCGTCACGTCGTCGAGCCACTCGCACGCGACTTCAGAATCGTCGCACCCGACCTGCCCGGCCACGGCGCCTCGGCCAAGCCTGCCGGTGACTACTCCCTCGGCGCGTTGGCCAGCATCCTCCGCGACGTCCTGGACGAGCTCGACGTGGCCTCGGCCACGGTCGTCGGACAGTCACTGGGCGGTGGCGTCGCCATGCAGTTCGCGTACCAGTTCCCCGAACGCATCGAACGCCTCGTGCTGGTCGGCAGCGGCGGCTTGGGGCGCGAGGTCAGCACGTTGCTGCGCGTCCTCGCCTTCCCGGGCGCCGAGTACGTCTTGCCATTGGTCACGCCGTGGTTCGCCCGCGACGCCGGCGCACGCGTCATCGATTGGCTCGGCTCGCTCGGGCTGCACTCTTCCGTTGCCGAGGAGATGTGGAGCGCCTACGCGGGGCTCACCATCGGGGAGAACCGACAGGCATTCATCCGAACGCTCCGGTCGGTCGTCGACGTGGGCGGTCAGTCGGTGAGCGCGCTCGACCGGCTCCACCTCGCGGGCGCGGTGCCGACCCTGATCGTCTGGGGTGAGCACGACACGATCATTCCCGTCCACCACGCGCACCGAGCCCATGAGGCGATCGCGGGAAGTCGGCTCGAGATCGTCGAGGGCTGCAACCACTTCCCTCACGTGGAACAGCCCGATCGTTTCGTCACCGTGCTCCGGTCGTTCATGTTCGAGACCGAGCCGGCGGGCGCGCCGGCGGGGGCCGCCGCTCATCGGGCATAGCGGGCGGCCGTTCCCCACCGTCCCGCCGCGGGCGCCGCGGTTCCGCGTCCCGCTGTTCCTCTGCCCGCTGCTCGCCGCCCTGCTGCTCGTCGCCGGGCTGGGCCTCCGCCGCCGGGGCGTCACCGGTGGCCGGGTTCTCACCGGATGCCGACTCGCCGTCCGACGGGGTGTCGCCGGCGACCATGAACACGTTGTCGGCGAGATCGGATTCGTCGAGCTCGGTGTTGGCGGCGATCAGCTCCGCGAGGGTGACCCGGTAGTCGATGCCATAGCGCTCTGCGATCTCGCCGAGTACGTCGTCGTTGCCGTAGAAGAAGCGGTCTCCGTCTCGCAACGCCGAGAACTGTTGCTCCCACATCGCCAGCTGGAGCTCGCCGAGCTCGGTGCCGGGGACGTGCCCCTCGGCGCTCATCCCGACGAACGCGTCGAGCCGGTCCACTGATCCGTAGATGGCTTCGAGACGGGCGGCCACGGTCGTGCGGCGCTCCGCCCCCACTGCTTGCTCCTCGGCTTCGTCGGAACCGAGCGGGATCTCCTCGCCGTCAGAATCGAAGAGCGCGACGACGTCGAGGATGTCGGGATCGTCGATCGGGTGGTTTGAATCGATCGCCGGGTCGTTCGGGAACGCCTCGGTGTCCTCACCGGTGACGTCCGTGAACGAGTTCCCCGGTTCGAGCCCGTATGCCGTTCGCAGCTCGTTGTAGGTCGGCATCCCGTGGTCGCGCGCCCGCTCGATGTCGATCGCCGCGAGATCGTTCACACCGCTGAAGCAATCCGGGAGCTCCTCACCGTCGAGGCAGACGGAGGGATCCTCCACACCGGGACCGGGGACCTGGAACAGCACGCTGCGGAGCTGGTTGTCGATCTGCTCGTCGTTCTGGTACTGGCGCTCACTCGCGAGCCCGGCGAGCACGGGTCCGAGGCCGATCTCCTCGAGCAGGTCCGGGTTCCCGAACGCGACGTTCAAGGGAACCGCGAGCTGGACCTCGTCTCCGCTCGCGGTCACCTCGACGCCTTGGGCCTCGAGCGTTTCCAGCTCCCGGTCGCCGAATCGGCTCGCGTCCGCGTCGATCTCGAACTCCCCGTGGATCATGGAGTGGGCCCGGTAGGCGACGGAGGCGAACTCGTTCGTGATCGACGGATCGACGTCGGGGTCGTACCCGTCGTAGGCGGGGAGCTCGACACCGAGCGTCGGGAGCCACTGTTCGTAGGTGATCCACTGCTGCTCGGCGCCGACGACTCGGCGGGCGATGTCGAACTTCTGCTCTTCGGTGAGGTCGTCGGGCAACGCGTCGACGATGCGGTTGTGCTCACGGGCGAGCAACGTGTGCACAGCGGTGAGGGCCAGATTCTCGTTGGCCCGCATGTCGCCGGCGATCACCGCGTCGTCGGGAGCACCCATCAGGCGGCCCGCCAGTTCCATCTCGGGTGTGCTCTCGACATCCGGGCGGTCGTCCGAGCGGGGAAGATAGCCCCCGTCGGACAGGAGCAGCGAAGCCGCGTTGTCCCCGAGGTCGCCGTCGACGGGGCCTTCGCGCAGCCACTCGAGCCGGTCTTGATCACCGCCGTACACGGAGAACGCGTCGATGAAGGAGCTCAAGGTGTTGGTCTGCTCGCGCGGCGAGTCGGTTCCGGTCCCGTCCGCCGGTTCGGAGCGCTCGAAGCCGATGGCACCGAGATCGTTCGTGAACTCCTCCAGTGGATCCGACGGGTCGAACGCGATGGGCGACTCCTCCGTTCCCACCTCGCGCAGCCCGATGGTGTGGTCGAGGAACTGACCCCAGGTCCAGGCCCACTGGCTGACGCCGTTCTCCGAGAAGATGTTCTGCGCGGTGTCGTTGAAGATTCGGTTGCTGACGTAGCGCGCATCGGGACCGTCGACCGGGGTGGCGACGCCGTCGGCGTAGTTGGCATCGGTCACACGCGGGTACACCTGACCGGAGGCTCCGAGGGCGGGGTCGGCCGGGTTGTTCTCCCGGCCGTCGAGACTGCGGGCTTCGAACGTGAACTCGGGTTCCACCCGGGCGCCGCCGGCATCGAGCTCCCGCTCGGCGACGACGACGCCTGCACCTGCCACCAGTGCGATCGTGACGACGAGGGCCAGCAATCGGCTCGCTCTCGCGGAGCCACGGCGATTTCCAGGTGTGTCGGTCACGATCGCGTCCTCCGTACCGTCCGCAATGAGGGGAAGGTACGGAGACGCGTGTTACGCAGACGTGAACGAGCGGGCGGGCGCCGGCTGGTTCCGGGAACGGGTCCGCCGTGGGGGGGTGCTCGAGGATGCCGTCCGCCGCCGAGGCGCGTTCGAGGAGACCGTCCGCCGCCGGGCCGAGTTCGACGAGCCGGCCCGCCGGGACGACGGTCGAGCCGGTTGCCGAGCCGGGGCGGACCGGCTCACCTCCAGGACCCGGGCAGCCGTGAGCACCGCGACGGTGCTGACGCCTGCGATGACGACTCCCAGGAACACGACGTTGCTCGCGTCGGTACCCGCCGTCAGCGCGTGGATCGTTGCGAGGGCGAAGAGCCCGTAGCTCCCGAAGTGGATTCTCCGCCACCACCGCCTGGGGAGCCGAGCTCTGAGCAGCGACGTGACCTCGACCGCGACGAGCAGGTACATCGCCACCACGCCCCACGCCACGGCAACCGGGTTCCACGCCGAGGCGAAGGGGACGAGCACGTCGGTGGGGCCGAACCCGATGTAGCTGTCGACGAGGAGGGCGAAGACATGGACGCCGACGAAGACGACCGCGAGACCGCCGAGGTAGCGGTGGAGATCCAGTAGCCAACGCGGGCCGGGGCGGTCTCGGAGCTGGCGGCCCGAGAGCAACAGGCCCCAGATGACCGCGCCGGCCGCGAGCGCCCAGGCGACCATGCCGCTCGACCTCGCGACGTACCAGGAGAGCTGGCCGGTCATCGCAGCGCTTCCTCCAGGTCGGGGGTGGCGTGGTGGCGACCGTGTTCGTCGGTCACGACCGCAGATGCGTCCTGCAGGCGGGCCAGGCCGGTGTCGGCGCCGGCCGAGAAGACGGCCTTCGTCTGCGCTTCCGCCCACCAGCCCTCGGCTGCCACGACCGTCACACCCACCACGTCTCCTCGGTGCGGCTCGCCGGTGAGGGGATCGATGAGGTGGTGCTGCTCGCCGCCGGCGTGCTGCCACCGGCGTTGCATCCTGCTGCTCGTGGCGACGGCGCCCTCGTCGATGGCCACCCGGGTCAGCTCGGCGTCGGGATCGAGGTGATCGACCACGCCGATGGGCCAGCGCCCGCCGTCGGGCGGCGTGCCCGACACCCGAACGTCGCCGCCCAGATTCACGAGCACGCCGTCGGCTCCCGCGTCGATGCGCTCACGCACGACGAGGTCGGCCGCGAGCCCCTTGCCGATCCCGCCGGGATCGATCCCCACTCCCACCGGGAGCGTGACGGACGGCACCACCGGGTCGCAGACGATGCCACCGCAGCCCGGAGCGGGGCGAGGGCGAGAGCCCACCGCCGACGCAGCCCCGCCCCGGGCACGGACCTCGGAGAGATCCGCGTCGTAGCCGTGTTCGATCATGGCCTCGAGCACGGTGGGATCGAACGCGCCGTCGGTCGCCCGCCACGCGTCCACGGAGCGAGCGACGAGCTCGTACGTGTCAGGAGAGACGACGACCGGATGACCGGCGAGCCGATTGAGCTGCGAGATCTCGCTGTCATCGAGGAAGCGACTCCAGCGTGCCTCGAGCTGCTCGATCCGCTGCACCGCGGCCTCGACGTGCGGCTCGGCGTGATCGCCCGTGACGAGCACGTGCGCGTCACTTCCCATCGCACGAAAGCGCCGTTCAGCTCGCATGGCTGCGCGTCACCGGCGCCCGACGAGTCGTGTAGACACGGCTGCTGTAGCTGCCGTAGTCGCTGTAGCTCTGGCTGGAGCTGGACTGCGATCCGCTCACCGTCCCGCCGCTGGACGACTGCGCCGAGGTCGAGTCGGACGTCGAGATGGAGTCCGACTGGGTGGAGTTCGCGGAGCACGCGCCCATCGCCACGACCAGGCTCACCGAGGTGAGCGCGGAGGCGCCGAGCACGAACCGCCGGCTGCGCGCTGCCGGGTGCCCGTTGCGCGTCGTTCCCGCCGACCCGCTACGCGCGGGGGATCGCTTCCCTGCCGTCGCGGCCCGGCGACGCTTCAGGCGCTCGAGTCGGGCCTCGCGGTCGGGGTCGTTCGCCATGAGCCGGGTCCTTTCTCGTCGACGGCCCCTTGCCGTCGTCCTGCGACGACCGTACGAAGGTCGGCGTGACGCGGGCCTAAACCGGAGGAGGCCCATGATGATTGGTCGACCTGAGAAAGGACTGAGATCGCGTCGATCCTGGGGAAACCTTTAGCGGCCTCTTAGCTCGCTCTCATGTTGCGGGCGTGCCGGCGTCGGAATGCCTACGAGGGCTCACCGGCCGGGAGGTCGACGGTCACCGCCAAGCCGCCTTCGTCGAGCGCCTCGGCCGAGACACTTCCACCGTGTGCGATCGCGACGGCCTGCACGATGGCGAGTCCGAGCCCGAATCCACCGCTGCGTCGGTCCCGGCCTCGATCGCCCCGCTCGAAACGCCCGAACAGCGCTGCGACCTGCTCGGGTGGCACCTGCTCGCCACTGTTGGCGACGCGGAGTCGGGCCCGAGCGCCGTGCATCGCGGTCTCCACACGCACCCAACCGTCTGGCTGGTTGTAGCGGACGGCGTTCTCGACGAGATTGCCTACGAGGCGCTCGAGCAAGGGCTCGTCGCCGCGCACGACCGCCGGCAGGAGATCCCGGTCGACTCGCAGCGATTCGTGCGGTGAGGTCCGCAGCGCTTCGTCCAGCGCGTTCCGGGTGGTCTCGGCGAGGTCGATCCGGTCCGTCGCGGCCGGTCCCTCGGCTCGCGCCAACACGAGCAGCCGGTCGATGAGCTCCTGGGCCCGGTCCACAGCGGCGCGCACGGCGGTGAGCGTCTCCGCATACTCGGCCGGGTCGAGGTCCGGGTCGTCGAGCGCGACGTCGACCTCGGTGGCGATCAACGCGAGGGGCGTGCGGAGCTCGTGGGATGCATTGGCGACGAACTCCTTCTGCGCCCGGAATGCCGTATCGAGCCGGTCGAGCATCGAGTCGAACGTGTCCGCGAGCTGCTTCAGCTCGTCCGGTGGCCCCGACAGGGCGATGCGCTCGTGGAGGTTCTCGTCGGACAGGCGTCGCGCCGTGTCGGTGATGTCGTGGATGGGGCGGAGCATGCGGCCGGCCACGACCCACCCGAGCCCGAAGGACACGACCACCATGCCCGCCAGGGTGAACCCGGACACGAGCACCGCACTGCGCACGGTCTGGGCGCGCAGCTCCTCCTGGATCTCCTGGCGGTCTTCTCGGCGTTGCCGCTCGCGGTCGTTCGTGTCGTTCTGGTTGGTGGTCCCGTCGCTCTGGTCGGTGGTCCCGGTCGCGGCGGCCGCGGGCGCGGTGCTCTGTCGGGGTGAGTCGGCCCGCGGGGGCGGTGGCGCCTGGCGATCGAGCCGCACGTTGATGAGCGCGACCGTGATCCCCAGGAGGACCACCGCACACAGCAGGAACATGCCGCCGTAGACCAGGGTGAGCCGGAAGCGGATCGAGCGGAGGCGTGGGATCACAGGCGGTACCCGGCTCCCACCACGGTCTCGATCGCGGGCGGATCGCCGAGCTTGCGTCGGAGGCGGGCGATGATCACGCGCACGACGTTCGAGAACGGATCGACGTGTTCGTCCCAGGCTCGTTCCAGGAGCTCCTCACTGCTCACGACCCGCTGGTCGGCACCCATCAGGATCTCGAGCACCGCGAACTCGCGCTGGGTGAGCCCGAGATCCCTTCCGGCCCGGGTCGCCTCGCGTTTGGCGGGGTCGAGGACGATGTCGTCGTGCTCGAGCACGGGCGGTGTCGCGGGGGACGCTCGACGGGCCAACGCGCGGATTCGGGCAACGAGCTCCGCGAGCTCGAACGGCTTCGTGAGGTAGTCGTCCGCGCCGAGCTCGAGAC
>CAYRHS010000078.1:0-14910 GCA_964424125.1 uncultured Burkholderiales bacterium | reverse complement strand
CTGACGCTCGTGGCGCTGGGGGTCTTCCTCTACAGCATCGGACCGGTTCTCGTCGCCGCGTCGACGGTCTCCGGCCCGGTCTTGTCCTTTTACCGACTCTGGATCGGTGTGGGCGCGTTCGGGATCCTCGCGGTGGTCCACGTGCGCGTGACGGGCCGCCGCCCCGACCGGCACGGCTGGAGCTGGGCGTTGCGTGCCGGCGCCGCGTTCGGCGTCCACCAGCTCTTCTTCATGAGCGCGATCAAGGCCACGTCGGTGGTCGACGTCACGCTCATGGCCACGCTGTCCCCGATCATCGTGGGTGTGCTCGCGGTCCCGATGTTCGGCGAACGTACGGGACCGGCGTTCCGCCTCTGGTCCGCGCTCGCCATCGTGGGCGCGGGCATCGTCGTCCTCGCGGGATCTTCCGGCCCGGACGGCGATCCCCTCGGGATGGGCTTGGCGGCGGCCAACGTGTTCTTCTTCGCCCTGTTCTTCATGTACTCGAAGCGAGGGCGCGACCACATCGACGTCATCCCGTTCCTCTTCGGCGTCATGACGGTGGCCGCGGTGACGGTCAGCGCGTTCGTGCTCGTCTTCGGCGAACCACTCGGCAGCATCGACGGCCGTTCGCTCCTCGCGGCCGCAGGGATCGCGCTCTTCCCCGGTCTCGTCGGCCACTTCGTGATGACGTGGCCGCTGCGCTGGGTGCCGGCCAACATCCCACCGGTGATGCGGCTCGCCCAGCCCGCCATCGCGGGTGCGCTCGCGTGGTGGTTGCTCGGACAGGGAGTCGGCGCGGTCTACGTGGTGGGCGGCCTCGTTACGGTCGTCGGCGTCGCGGGGAGCATCCTGTCCCCGGCCGGGCGGCGCCTGGCCGAGGCGGCCGCGGTCGAGCTCGAGGACTGATACCGGCCTGCGCGCGTACGAAGCCGCGAGGTCAGCGGGAGGGATGACTGAGCCCTGAGCTCGCGTTCAGCTCGGCGATCCGTTCATCGGTCAGGCAGTCGCCGAGGATCTCTTGGAGCACCTCGGGAGTGCTGATCGTGACGTACAGGGGGTCGTCGATCTCGTTGCGCGCCGCGTACTCGATGACCGCCCTGGAGATGCAGTCCGCTTCCTCTGGCGTGAATCCCTGGTCGGCGAGTGCGGCCGCGAACTGGGCAGAGATCGACTTCGGCCCGCAGTCGGAGAGCCCGAGGTCCTCCGACACGGCGTCGAGTTCCTGGAGCTGCTGGTCGACGCGGCCGAGCTCGGCGTTGAACGCGTCGACCGTTCCGGACTCGAGCGCGGCCCCGAACACCTCCTCGGTCTCGCGGTACGTCGCCAAGTAGCCCTCCACCGCCTCCGCGTTGTCCTCGGGGATCTCCACCACTTCTATCTGCGCGTGTTCGTCCTGCAACGCCGCGTACGCGTCGGAGAAGTCGGCGAGGATCTCCTCCTCGGTCCGGGGCCGGGTCGGCTGCGGTGCCGGTTCCGGTGCGTTCGCGTCGGCGATCTCCTTGCAGATGCGGTTGACCTCGTCGACCCAGTCCGGGAAGACGGGTACCGGGATCTCGGACACCCCGGAGGACTCGTCCTCGGCGTCTTCCGACTCGGTGTCGCTCCCCGATTGGCACGCGCCGAACACCAGGGCGCAGGCGAGGAGTGCCACGAGCCACCGCGTCGTTCGCATCGCGTCCGGACTCCTTCCCGGGTCGGCCGATCGGAGCTAGCTGCCGAAGACCTCGGCGTTCCGTTCGGGAGGGAGGCACTGCATGGTGAGCTGCTGGAAGATCTCGAAATCCAAGAACTCGAGGTTCATCCAGTCGTCGATCTGGTTGCGCTCTGCGTACTCGACGATCGCGTCCCAGATGCAGTCCGCTTCCGCGTCCGTGAACGTGCCGTCCGCTCGGAGCGTCGCCCTGAACTGCGCCCCGGGCGACTTCGGCCCGCACGCGGACACCCCGACGACGTCAGACTCGTGGTCGAGTTCTTGCAGCTGCTCATCGAGTGCGCCGAGCTGCGTGTTGAACTCGTCGACCGTGCCGGGTTCGAGCGCGGCCCCGAACGTCTTCTCGGTCTCGTGGTACGTGGCGAGGAAGTCCTCCACCGCTTCGGGGTTGTCCTCGGGGATCTCCAGCGCCTCGATCTGCGTGAGCTCGTCCTGCAGGGCCGCGTACGCGTCCGAGAAGCCGGCGAAGATCTCGTCCTCGGTCCGGGGCCCGGTCGGCTGCGGTGCCGGTTCCGCGGCCATGTCCGCGGCGATCTCCTCGCAGATCTGGTTGACGTCGGCCGTCCACGCTTCCGAGGTGTACGCGGCCTCCTCGGTCGACCCGTCGCCCTCCGGGGCCTCGGTGTCCTCGTTCGTGTCGCACGCGGCGAACGCCAGGGCACAGGCCAGCGCCGCCACGAGCCACCGCATCGTTCGCGTCATGGCGGGACTCCCCGTCGCTCGCCGAAGCGAGGGCTCCTACAGAACGGCGCGGCATCAGGAGCCGTGGTCGTGGTTGCAAGGATCCGTGGGAACTCACAGAATGCTACAAATGACGTTCCTGAGCCGTCTCCTCCTCCGGCTGCGCGAGGTCGTGGCCACCGTGCGCTCGGTGCTGCGATTCCGGCCGATCGAGCTCGACTCCGTCGAGCGGCGGTTGCGGACCGCAGCCGACGTGGCGGACCTCCGAAGGCTCGCGAAGCGAAGGCTGCCCGCCGGCGTCTTCGACTACATCGACGGCGGGGCCGAGGACGAGATCACGCTGGCCGGGAACGTTGAGGCCTTTCGTCGGCGCCGGTTCCGTCCCCGTGTCCTGCGCGGCGTCTCGTCCATCGACCCGTCGACGACGCTGCTCGGGCGCCGGCTCCCGATTCCGCTCGCGCTCGCTCCGACCGGCTTCAACAGAATCGCGGATCCCGACGGGGAGCTCGCCGTTGCCCGCGCGGCCGCTCGTGCGCACCTGCCGTACGCGCTCTCGACGCTCAGCACCCGCTCGATCGAAGAGGTCGCGGCCGTGAGCGAGGGACCGAAATGGTTCCAGGTCTACGTCTGGAAGGACCGAGGACTGGTCGAGGAAATGGTCGAACGCGCGGCCGCAGCTGGTTACGAAGCGCTCGTGCTGACCGCCGACACGGCGATGACAGGTCGGCGAGAGCGCGACGTCCGACGCGGGTTCACCCTTCCGCCGAAGCTTGGTCTCGACACCATCGTGGACGGGATCTTCCACCCCGCCTGGACGTGGGACTTCGTTCGGGCGGAGCCGATCCAGTTCGCGAACGTCGCCGGCCGCAGCGGCGCGGACGGGAGCGACGCGATGTCGGTCGCCGAGTACATCGACAGCCAGTTCGATCCCTCGCTCTCCTGGGAGGACGTCCGTTGGCTGCGCTCGATCTGGTCGGGTCCCGTGATCGTCAAGGGAATCCAGACCGTGGAGGATGCTTTGCTCGCCGCCGACGCGGGCGCCGAAGCCATCGCCCTCTCGAATCACGGCGGCCGCCAACTCGACCTCGCGCCCACGCCGCTCCACCTCGTCTCGCCGGTCGCGGCCGCGGTGGGAGGGAGGGTCGAGATCATCTGCGACGGCGGCGTTCGTCGAGGACGTGACGTCGTGAAGGCCGTGGCCCTCGGCGCGACTGCGTGCACCGTCGGCCGCGCGTACCTCTACGGCCTCGGTGCCGGTGGTGAGCGCGGCGTCGATTGGGTCCTGGACCTCTTCGACGCCGGCATCCGCAGGACGATGGCGCTCCTCGGCGCCGGCTGCGTCGCCGACCTGACCCCCGATCTGGTGGAGGCCGACGCCCCCTGACGGGGGCCTTCAGAGGATCTCGCAGCGGTCGCGGTAAGCGTCGAGGCGCGCGTCTTCGGGATCCAGGTCGGTGACGAGCATTTCGATGCGCGACAGCGGCAGGCAGCGGGCGATCGAGTGACCCCCGAGCTTCGTGTGGTCCACCGCGAGCACGACCGACGTCGAAGCTTCCACGATCGCGATCTTCACCTCGGCGTCCTCGAGCGTCTGCTCGGTGGTGCCGTTCTCCGGGTCGAGCGCGCTCGCGGAGAGGAAGGCGCGCCGCATCACGAGATCTCGCGTGGAACGGCACGCGATTGGGCCGACGAGCGAACCCGTGCGCCGATCGAGCTCTCCTCCGGTGAGGATCGCGGTCACGCCCTCCTGCTCTTGGAGCGTCGTGAACGTGTCGGGACCGTTCGTGAGGATCGTCAGCTCTCTCCCGCCGACACGGCGGGCAAGGCGCTGCACCGTGGTCGACGCATCCATGGCGATCGCACCCGTGTCTCCGACGAGGTCGAGGAGCTTGTCGGCGATGCGCTCCTTCTCGAATGCATGTCGCGCGTGACGCTGGGCGAAGGGCTCGGGACCCACCGCCACCGCCCCTCCGCGCACGCGCCGCAGTCGTCCCTCGGCGGCGAGGCGGTCGAGATCTCGCCGAATCGTCATCTCGCTGACGTCCAGCTCGGCGGCCAATCCGGAGATCTGCACCTGTCCGTCGGTGCCGAGCAGCTCGAAGATCCGCTCTTCCCGCGCGGTAGACGAGAGGGTTTCGGTGACGGCGCGGCGGGCTCTCGGGGTCACGCAACGAGCTCCTTACGGGCGGCCGCGACATTCTCCCAGCATCCGAGCGCGATGCCCTGCACCAGGGCGTTGCCGAGTGCAGCCGACTCGGGGTTGCCGACTCGCAGTGGCGCGTCGACATACTCCCGCAGCGCGGCCGCGAAGGGCGCCGCACGCACTCCGCCGCCGACGAGATGGACGCGCTCGACGGGGGTCCTGGAGAGGGCGGTTGCCTCGGCGATCACGTTCGCCGCGGTACGGGCGAGTGAAGCGATGATGACCGCAACGACGGTGGGTCGTGGCGCCTCCCTCGTCAGCCCGGCCGCGGCGCGCACCTCGGCCTCCATGTCCCGGGGAGCCAGGAAGCGCTGATCGGTGGCGTCGAAGCAGGCACCGGCCGGGACGGCGAGGACTCCGTCGTCGGCATCGGCGAGCAGCTCTCCCACGGGCGGATTCCCCCAGGAGCGTCGGCATTCCTCGAGGATCCAGAACCCCGCCACGTTCTTCAGGAAACGGGTCGTGGACTCGGGGCCGTACTCGTTCGTGAAGCCGGCGCGACGCGCGTCATCGGTGAGCACGGGCGCGTCGAGCTCCTGACCCGCGAGCAGCCAGGTCCCCGAGGAGACGAAGGTCGGGTTTACCTCGGCGGCTCCGATGCCGACCACCGCCGAGGCGGTGTCGTGCCCGGCGACCAGATGCACCGGGATCCCCTTCCAGTTCCCCGCTCGCGTCCCGGGCGCCAAAATCTCCGGGAACCGATTGGCTGGGACGTCGACCGTGTCGAGGAGCTCGTCGCTCCAGGACCCGGTCGACTGGTCGACCAGCCCCGTCGTCCCGGCGCTGCTGATCTCCGCGGTGATCGTCCCGGTGAGCTCCGACAGGACGAGCTCGGGCAACGTGACGACGTGGCGCGCGCGGTCGAGCAGCGAGCGGTCCTCGGCCGCGAGCTGGAAGATCGTGTTGATGGGCATGCACTGGAGTCCGTTGATCGCGAACATCCGTCGTTCGCCGATCCGGTCGACCAGCTCGTGATAGCGGGCCGTGCGGTCGTCGCGGTAGCAGACCGGCGGGGCGAGGAGCTGGCCCTGCGCGTCGAGCAGGCCGTAGTCGACACCCCAGGCGTCGACACCGATCGATGCGAGCGGCGCGTGCGCCGCCTGCTCCAATCCGTCGAGCACGGCCTCGCGGATGCGGTCCCAGTCCCATCGGAGCCGGTCCCCGGGCTGTCGGCGGGGCTCGTGGGAGACGCGGTGCACGACCTCGTAGCGGGGCGGACGTGCTTCGAGATCGCTGACGCAGACGCGAACCGAACCCGCGCCGAGGTCGACAGCGGCGACACGCGTCGGTGAGGGGGTCAACGGCTCACAACCCGATTGCGGTCGAGCCTGCTCCGCGCTCGCGGGTCATCTCCTTGCGGTACCCGATGCTGCGAAAGGCCGTCAGCGGATCGAGCGCAGCACCGTTGCGCCGTCGAGCCTCCGCGACGAGCGGTCGCACGTCGGCGCGGTAGGCGGCGTGGAGCACCTCCGCGGCCCGAGCGGGGTCGTTGCTCTCCTGAGCGGCCTCGAGCGCGGGGCGGTCGACGAGCATCGCCTGGGCGATGCTGACCTGGATCTGGTCCGTCGCCTGCGCCAGGTCCTCGAGTGGGTCCTTGAGGTTGTGCGACGCGTCGATCATGTAGCTGAGGTCGGGCATCGCACCGTCGCCGATCTTCACGAGCTCCAGGACGATCAGGAAGAACTGATACGGGTGGATGGATCCGACGGTGAGGTCATCGTCGCCGTACTTCGAATCGTTGAAGTGGAACCCACCGAGGCGTCGCACCATCGCGAGGCGGCTCACGATCTGTTCGATGTTCGTGTTGGGGAGGTGATGGCCGAGATCGACGAGGCAGCGCGCCTGGGCGCCTGCGGCTTGCGCGAGGAGCAGTGAGGAACCCCAGTCGGGGTTCACCGAGGAGTAGAACGCGGGCTCGTACGGCTTGTGCTCGGTGAACAGGCGCCAGCCGTCGGGGAGGGCGTCGTGAACCTGGTGCAGGCAGTCGGCGACGCGCTCGAACTGCCGCCGGAAGTCGGCCTGACCGGGATGGTTCATCCCGTCGCCGAGCCAGACGGTGAGCGCGTTCGCACCGAGTCGCTTGCCGAGCTCGATGACCTCGAGATTGTGCTCGACGGCCTGCTTGCGAACGGCGGCGTCGGCGTTGGCCATCGATCCGAACTTGTAGGAGACGGCGAAGTCGCCGGTCGTCGACGAGTTGTCCTGAAAGGTGTTCGAGTTCATGGCGTCGAAGCCGATGCCCGCCTCGCGCGCATACGTGTGCAGCGCCTCGGGATCCTCGGGATCGTCCCAGGGCACGTGCAGGCTCACGGTCCGGTTCGCGCCGGTGAGCGCGTGCAACGCGGCGACGTCGTCGATCTTCTCTTCGATGGTGCGGGGCTCCCCGCCGGAGGGGAAGCGCCCGAAGCGCGTCCCCCCGGTGCCGACCGCCCACGAAGGCGCGGCAACGCTGAAGTGTCGCACCGCCTCGATCACGGCCTCGACGTCGACGCCTCGGCGGGTTCCGACGTCGGCCACCGCGCGGAGATCGGCCTCGTGGTCCGCCACCCGATCGGACTCGACCTCGGCGATTTGCTCCGTCGTGATCCTCATGGCGACCACCTCGTCTTCCCACGCGAACGGCGATCCACGCGGCCTCAGCGGAGGAACGCGGTCTCCAACCCCCCGTCGACCGGGATGATGTGGCCGGTCGTCCGCGACAACGATCCTGCCACCAGTGCGTGTACGGCGTCGGCGACGTGTTCGGGGAGCACCTCCTCGCCGAGCAACGTGCGCCCGGCGTAGAACTCGCTCAGTCGCTCGGGCGCGACCCCGTAAACCTCGGCGCGTTCTTCCAGCCACTCGCCGCTGAAGATCCCCGACCCCTTGACGACCGCGTCCGGGTTGACCCCGTTAACGCGGATGCCGTGCTCGCCCAGCTCGGCCGCGAGCAGGCGCACGAGGTGCGCCTGAGCGGCCTTCGCCGACCCGTAGGCGACGTTGCTGGGGCCGGCGACGACGCTGTTCTTCGACACGATGTGAACGAGATCGCCACCGATACCGCTCGCGATCATCTGCGCGGCCGCTTCGCGACTCACGAGAAACGACCCCCGCCCCAACACGGCGTGGAGCGCGTCCCACTCCTGGGTCGTGGCATCGATCAATGGCGTTGACGCGGCGAAGCCCGCGCTGTTGACGACGAGGTCGACACTGCCAAAGCGACGAGCGGCCTCGGCGAAGGCGTTGAGAACGGCGCTCTCGTCGGTGACGTCGCACGGCATCGACAGCGCGGCCTCGACTCCGATCTCGGCCTGCACCTTCTCGGCGCCCTCACCGTCGAGGTCGGCCACGATCACGCACGCGCCTTCGGCCGCGAGCCGCTCGGCGGTGGCGCGGCCGATACCGGAGGCTGCGCCGGTCACGAACGCGACTCGCCCCTGGAGTGGGGGAGGAGGCGGCTTCATCCTCAGCTTGCGTTCCTCGAGCTCCCAGTACTCGATGCGGAACTTCTCCTCGTCCGAGATCGGTGTGTAGGTCGAGACCGATTCGGCACCCCGCATGACGTTGATCGCGTTGACGTAGAACTCCCCTGCCACACGCGCAGTCCGCGGGTCAGGTCCGAAGCTCCACATCCCGACGCCGGGAACGAGGACGATGGCGGGATCGGCGCCGCGCATCTCGGGGGAGTCCTCGACCGCGTGGGCGCGGTAGTAGCGCGTGTAGTCCTCTCGGTACGCGTCGTGGAGCTCGTGGAGCCGTGCGACCCGTTGCGCGTGACTCGCCGTCGTCGGCAGGTCGAGCAGGAGCGGCCTGACCTTGGTCCGCAGGAAGTGATCGGGGCACGACGTCCCGAGCGCGACCAAGTCGGGGGCGGCCTCGGAGGAAAGGAACTCGAGGACGACGACGGCGTCGGTGAACGAGCCCACCACCCGACGGTCGTGCGATGCAATACCGCGCACGACCGGCGCGAGCTCGGCCGCGACCCGACTTCGAGCTGGTGCATCGAGCGCCTCGAACCCCGATCGCGTCGTGCGGAAGGGGTCGGGTCCATCGCGCTGGAGGAGGAACCGTTCGGCCTGTTCGACGAGCTGCCACGACCGTGCCTCACACTCTGCGGAGGTCTCCCCCCAGCAGATCATCCCGTGGCCTCCGAGGACCGCCCCGCGTGCGGCGGGGTGCTCGCGCTGGAATGCACGCAGGGCCAGCCCGAGCTCCATTCCCGGACGCATCCAGTCGAGCCAGCCCACCTCCGCGCCGAAGCACTCCGCGACGAGCTCCGGACCGTCGGCAGCCGCGGCCAAGGCGATCATGGAGTCGGGGTGCAGGTGATCGACGTGCGCCGCGCCGAGGAAGGCGTGCAACGGCGTGTCGATCGAGGGAACAGCCCCGCCGGCGCCGAACCGACAGAAGTCGTACATCGCGACGATCGCGTCCTCGGGCGCGCCTCCCCGGTACGCAGCTTCGAGCGCCCGCACCCGGTCCAGATCCAACCAGGCGAGCCCGTCCTCGGTGAGCGTCGCCAGGTCACCCCCCGAGCCCTTGACCGCGAGGACGCGCCTGGCTTCGCCGGTGATGGGGTCTTCCAGGGTGACCTTGGCCGAGGTGTTGCCCCCGGCGAAGTTCGTCACGCGCCGATCGGCGCCGAGTCGGTGGGAACGGTCGAGGAGGTCAGGGACGGCCGGACGCATCGATTGCGTACTCCCGGTGCTGCTGCTACAAACACTCCCGCAAGATTCAGCGCGAACTCACAGAATGACACATGCCGCCGCGGACGGCGAGTGCGGCCGGGACGGGGGCGAGTCCATGATCCGTGCGACGAACCCCGGAGGCTGACGGGTCGTGTCGGAGCCGCTCCAGTTCCTGCTCCTCGGACTCGGGCTCGGCGGTGTCTACGCGCTGATCGCCCAGGGCGTCGTCCTCGTCTATCGCGGTTCGGGAGTCCTCAACTTCGCCCATGGCGCGATGGGCGCCATCGGCGCCTACGCCTACTTCGAGGCGGTCGAGGCCGGCGTCCCCCAGGGAGCGGCCGTCGTGATCGGCGTCGCGGCATCGGCCCTCGGCGGTGCGCTCACGTACCTCCTCGTCATGCGATGGCTGCGCACCAGCTCACCGGTGACCCGGTTGGTCGCCACGCTGGGGGTGCTGGCGGTGGTCCAGCAGGCGCTGATCCTCGAGTACGGCACGACGAGCACGTTCGTGGACCCGATCCTGCCCGCGAACGTCTGGACCTTCTTCTCCGGCGTCACCGTGCCCTCGGATCGGATCTACATCCTGCTCGTCGCCTGCGTCCTGACCGTCGCGCTCTGGCTCGTCTTCCGCTTCACCCGCTTCGGGTGGGCCACCGTGGCCGTGGCCGAGAACGAGCGCGCGACCGCGACGATGGGGTGGTCCCCGGAAGTCATCGCAGTCGCGAACTGGTCGCTCGGCGCGGCGCTCGCCGGTCTGGCGGCCATTCTCATCCTCCCCATCCTGGGGCTGTCGGTGGTTCCGCTCACGCTGCTCATCATCCCGGCGCTGGCGACCGCGCTCGTGGGCGGCTTCCGCTCGTTCCCGCTCGCCCTCGCCGGCGGACTGGCGATCGGTGTCGCCGAGTCCGAGCTCACCCGATACGTGAGCGATCCGGGCTGGGCTACATCCGTGCCGTTCCTCGTCATCGTCGTCGTTCTCGCGCTGCGCGGCGACGCGCTCCCATTGCGCGGCGAGGCCCTCTTCCGATTGCCGCGCGTCGGCACGGGACGCGTCCCGATCTGGATACCGGTCGCCGCGTTCCTCCTGGGTTGGTGGTGGATCGGTGCGAGCGATGCCACGGGCGCGCTCGTACTCGCGTCGACGTTCGCGATCGCGCTCGTGATGTTGTCGCTCATCGTGGTCACGGGCTACGCGGGTCAGCTCTCGCTCGCCCAGTTCGCGCTCGCGGGCATGGGCGCCTTCGTCGCCGGACGGCTCGCCGATGTCGCCGGGTGGCCGTTCCCCGTGGTCGTGGTGATCGGCGTCGCGGTCGCGCTGCCCATCGGCGTGCTCGTCGCACTCCCGGCGCTGCGGACCCGCGGAATCAGCCTGGCCATCGCCACGTTCGGGCTCGCGCTCGCGATCGAGCGCATCGTGCTCGGCAACAGCGACTTCACCGGCGGTTTCGCCGGAACCGTGGTCGACCGCCCGACCCTGTTCGGTTGGGAGATCGATTCGTTGCTGCAGCCGAAGCGCTACGCACTCGTCTGTCTGGTCGCGCTCCTCGTCGTCGTCGTGATGGTCGCCAACCTCCGCCGCGGCCCGGCCGGGCGACGACTGCTCGCCGTACGAGCCAACGAGCGCGCGGCCGTCGCCTTGGGGATCAGTGCGGTGCGCGCCAAGCTCTTTGCGTTCGCGCTCGCCTCCGCCATCGCCGCACTCGGCGGGATCCTCTTCGCCTTCCGCAGCTCCCAGATCGACTTCTCGCCGTTCAACGTCAACGCATCGATCAACGCCGTCGTCTTCACGGTCCTACCCGGGATCGGCTTCCTTGCTTCGTCCGTGCTCTCCGCCGCGGCTCAGCCCGGGAACCTCTTGCCGCACCTGTTCTCCGAGCTGGACTGGGACCGCTACTTCCAGCTCGTCGGGGGGCTCTTGCTCATCGTCACGATCATCAAGGCGCCCGACGGCGCGCTCGACCCGGTCTTCCGGCAACTCCGGCACCTGGCGGCGTGGGCGCGCCGCACGATGCCGTGGTTGCCGAGGCGTCGCCCCGCGGTCGCTCCCTCGGACCCGAAGCGAGCACCTGTTCCGCCCGCGCGGCTCCACGCGCGAGGCATCTCGGTCCACTTCGGAGGTGTGCGAGCGCTCCAGGACGTGGCGATCGAGGTCGAACCGGGAACTGTCACCGGGCTCATCGGACCGAACGGCGCCGGAAAGACCACTCTCATCGACGTCCTGAGCGGATTCACCGCTCCCGACGAAGGAACGGTCGAGCTCGACCGAGTCGACATCACGCACCAGAGCCCGCGCCGCCGCTCACTCGCAGGCCTGGGCCGGTCGTTCCAGCACCTCGAGCTGTTCGAGGACATGACGGTGGGCGACAACCTCCGTGTGGCGGGCGATCCCCGGTCGTGGGTCCTCTATCTCAGCGACCTCTTCCGGCCCCGGCGCGCGCCGCTGCCGCCCGCAGCAAGGGCCGCGATCGAGGACTTCGGCCTCGCCGACGACCTCGACAAGCTGCCATCGGCGCTCCCGCACGGCCGACGGCGCCTCGTCGGGATCGCCCGGGCCGTCGCGGGCCAACCATCGATCCTCTTCCTGGACGAGCCGGCCGCGGGTCTCGACGAGCGCCAGCGCCGCGAGCTGGGGCTCCTGGTGCGCCGACTCGCGCAGGACTGGGGGATCGCCGTGCTGTTGATCGAGCACGACGTCCCGCTGGTCACGTCGGTCTGCGACCGGGTGGTCGCGCTCGATTTCGGGCGGGTCATCGCCTCGGGTACACCCGCGCAGGTGATCGCCACGCCCGCAGTCGTCGCCGCGTACCTCGGCGCGGACGTTGCGGAGCGCGACTTCGCTCCGACCGTCGACGACGTGGCTCCGACCGATTCTCCGCCGGCGCGGACGGTCCGGCCGTGACCCCGCTGCTCGAAGCCGTGGACCTCGTCTCCGGCTATCACGGTGTCCCCGTGGTGCACGGGATCGACCTGACCGTCGACGCGGGTGAGGTCGTCGCGCTGCTTGGACCGAACGGAGCGGGAAAATCCACGACGTTGCTGACGCTCGCGGGCGATCTGCATCCGATCTCCGGCGAGGTGCGCTGTGACGGCCGACCGGTTCGTGAGCCGCTTCACCGTCGTGCCCGCGGGGGGATGTCGCTGGTCACCGAGGAGCGGTCGGTGATCATGGCGCTCACGGTCGACGAGAACCTCGGGCTGGGCCGGGGTGAGCCGGCGCGTGCGTTCGAGCTCTTCCCGGAGCTCGAGCCACATCGCACGCGACGCGGCGGTCTCCTCTCCGGCGGCCAGCAGCAGATCCTCGCCCTCGCACGGGCGTTGGCGGCCGAGCCGCGGTTACTCCTCGCCGACGAGTTGTCGTTCGGCCTCGCGCCGGTGATCGTCAAGCGGCTCCTGGCGGCCGTGCGTTCCGCGGCCGACCGGGGCGTGGGTGTCCTCCTCGTCGAGCAGCACGCGCGCACGGCGCTCGAGATCGCGGACCGTGCGGTCGTGATGGGCCGGGGCCGGATCGTCCTCGACGGTCCCTCGAGGAAGCTGCTGGCCGACATCGACGACATCGAGGCCGAGTACCTCGGCGGTGTTCGGAGGGAGTGATGCGACCGACTCCAGGAGGCGAACGCTGATGGGCGCGCAGCGGCTGCGGTGCGAGGGGCAGCGAGATCCCGTCGGCATCGGCACGGCGACGCCGCGCCTGTCGTGGTGCAGCACCGGCACTCCGACCACCTGGCGGGTGGAGGTGTCGGCGCTGGACGCCGAT
This sequence comes from uncultured Burkholderiales bacterium, assembly GCA_964424125.1. GTDB lineage: Bacteria > Actinomycetota > Acidimicrobiia > IMCC26256 > JAOSJL01 > CAYRHS01. The sequence continues at coordinate 1,912 of CAYRHS010000078.1, read as the reverse complement.
GCTCCCCTCTTCGACACGGGCGAACAGCCCGGCACCGGGGGTGAGGTCCGCTACGCGGGAGCGGCGCTGTCCGCGCGACAGCGCTACCGGTGGCGGGTGTGTGAGGACGACGAGTGGAGTGAGGAGGCGCGCTTCGAGACCGCGCTCTTCGACCCGGCGGACTGGTCGGCGTCGTGGATCGAGCCCGTCGAGCCCCCGAGGCGACGGTTCCTGAGACCGTCGGGGCGGCCCTGCCCGCTGCTGCGGCGGACGTTCACGGTCGCGGACGTGGCGCGTGCCCGCCTCCACATCACCTGCCATGGTCTCTACCAGGCGTGGATCAACGGGCAGCGGGTCACCGACGATCGGCTCCGGCCGGGCCTGACGAGCTACCACCATCGGCTCCAGTACCAGACCTACGACGTCACCGCCCTCCTCGTCGACGGCGCGAACGCGATCGGCGTCGAGCTCGGCGACGGGTGGTACCGGGGCCGCTTCGGACCGGTCTTCGGGAGGGCGAACGCCTTCGGCGGCGACGTCGCGCTGCTCGCACAGTTGGAGATCACCCACGGCGACGGGTCGCGCTCGGTCGTGGGCACCGACACCGCCTGGCGCACCTCCACGGGCGCGCGCCTCGTCTCGGACCTGAACCGCGGGGAGGTCTACGACGCCCGTCTCGAGCACCCGGGCTGGACGGAGGGCGCCTTCGACGATGCCGCGTGGACGCCGGCGCGATGGGCTCACCACCCGTACACGACCCTGGTGGCCGACCTCGCGCCGCCGTGTCGCGTGGTCCGCGAGCTCACCCCGGTCGAGGTGACTCGGCTCGGCCCCGGCCGGTACCGCTTCGACCTGGGCCAGAACATGGCGGGCCACGTCCGTGTGCGTGCCCGCGCCCGCCCCGGCGCCGAGATCCGGGTCCGCTACGCGGAGCTGTTGCGAAGCGACGGCAGCGTCGACGAGCGGCCCTTCATTCGGGCGCAACAGCAGCTCCGGTACACGTTCTCCACCGGCGAGGAAGAGGTCTTCGAGCCGGCGTTCGTCTACCACGGGTTCCGCTACGTCCAGGTCGACGGTCCGATCGATGCGGCCGACGAGTCCACGGTGACGGGCGTCGTCGTCGGCTCGGACCTCGAACAGACCGGCACGTTCGAGTGCTCCCACGAAGGGCTCAATCGGCTCCAGGCCAACATCGAATGGTCGCAGCGCAGCAACCTGGTGGAGATCCCCACCGACTGTCCCCATCGCGAGAAGGCCGGCTGGACCGGCGACCTCCAGGCGTTCGTCGAGACGGCGACCTTCAACCAGGACGTTCACCGGCTGCTTGCTCGATGGCTCATGGATCTCGCGTCCGAGCAGCGCCCGGACGGATGCGTCCGTAACACCGTTCCCCGGATGCCGGACTACGCGCTCTGGCCGCTCCCGCTCCTCGACGGCGCCGCAGGCTGGGGCGACGCGGCAACGGTCGTCCCCTGGGTGCTCTATCGCCGCTACGGCGACGAGGAGCTGCTGGAACGCCAGTACGAGAGCATGCTCGCCTGGGTGGAGTTCGGTGAGGGCCGCACGCGACGTCGCGGCCTGCTCCTGCGTCCGCCCCTCGGCGGTCGAAATCCGCGTGGAAGTCGGGACGTCATCTCCTCGGGCGCCAACTTCGGGGACTGGCTCTCAGCCGAGAGCGGCCCGACGGCGGACCTGACCCATGCGCTCTTCCGACCGGATGCGCTCGTCGCCACCGCGTTCCACGCCCATTCGATGGACATCGTTGCTCGCGTCGCGGCCGTACTCGACCGGCGTGCCGATGCCGACCACTACGCCGGGCGGTTCGACGCGATCTGTGAAGCGTTCCGCCGCTGCTTCGTCGACGCCGACGGACGGATGGATCCCGACAAGCAGTCGTCCTACGTGTTCGCCCTCGCGTTCGGCCTGCTGGACG
>CAYRHS010000077.1:0-14953 GCA_964424125.1 uncultured Burkholderiales bacterium | reverse complement strand
CGGACCGAACGGCGCCGGCAAGACCACCACGCTGCTCGCCATCTCCGGCATCGTCCCGCTGCTGGCGGGAACCATCCGCGCCATCGGCGAGCCCGCCTCGGTCCGGCGGCCCTACCGAACGGCTCGACGGGGCGTGGCCCACGTCCCCGAGGACCGAGCGCTGTTCTTCGGTCTCAGCGGGCGTGAGAACTTGCGTCTCGGCTCCCGCGGCGACCACGGCGCGATCGCGTTGGCCATCGAGTTCTTCCCGGCGCTCGAACCACACCTGGGGCGGCGCGCGGGCCTGCTCTCGGGAGGCGAGCAGCAGATGCTGGCGCTCGCGCGGGCACTCGTGTCACGGCCGAAGCTCCTCATGGTCGACGAGATGAGCCTGGGCCTCGCACCCATCATCGTGGAACGACTCATCCCGATCCTGCGCGAGGTCGCCGAGAAGACCGGCGCGGGCGTGCTCCTCGTCGAGCAGCACGTCCACATCGCGTTGCAGGTGGCGGACCGAGCCTACGTCATGAACCACGGTGAGATCGAGCTCGAGGGCCGCGCCGACGAGATCGCCTCGGCCACGGAACGGCTGCAGGCGAGCTACCTGGGAGAGAGCGCAGCCTCGTCCTGACGCGCCGGCAGCAACCCGGCGTGGGCGAGCGATTCCCGCACGAAGCCGAGCACCGCCTCCGAGTTGGCGAAGCCCAGGTGGCTGCCGTCGTACCAGTGGATCGGCGGTCGGCCCCACGCGAGCCAGAGCTCGCGGACCTGCTCGACCGGGTCGACCATCCGGTCCGCGAGCCCCCCGTACACGAAGCGCCGTTCCGGAGGGACCGCGGGTGGGAGGGCCAGGGGAGATACGACGCGATGAATCCGCGCTCCGTAGGTGACCATCTCGGGGAACCGACGCTGGATCCACGAGGGGAGGTGGCGAGCGAACATCTGCGGGAAGTCCGATGCCGGCACACCGGCGATGACGCAACTGAGGTCGGCGTCGAAGGCCGCGTACAACGCCACGGTGTAGCCACCGAGCGAGATGCCCTGGATGCCGACGTCGTCGCCGCCGGGCTGCCGGCGGATCCAGGACATGAGCCTCCGGATGTCCCAGATCGACTGCGCGAGACCGTGCACGTTGTCGAGGTTGTCGTTGGTCGGGAACTGGATCTCGAGGCCCCGTCGGCGTCGCGGACCCGAGAGCGGGAGCACCGGGAGCGCCACGTTCAGCCCTTCCTGGATGTGGAGGTGGGCGGCATGGAACGCCATCAGGTCGGTCAGCGGGTAGCCCATCCCGGTCCCGTGCACGCAGACGATCCAGGGGCGAGGCTCCTTCCCGTGGCGCAGCACGCGGGCATGGGCGGTGGTGTTGCGCTCGTAGGACTGCCACCGTTCGGCGCCGGGCTCGCCGGGGTGCGGCTGGTAGCCGCTCCGGTACTCCAGGTGCTCGTAGCGCAGGCCCAGGAACCGGGTGGGACGGCGGACCGGCTCCGTGAGCGCCGGCGGTTCCCGATGATAGGACGCGGGTTCCGCGAGCCATCCCTCTCGTTCGAAGTACTCGCTCGCGGCGATGGTTTCGGCCTCGACGCGTGCGAAGTCCAGGCGGGTCATCGGATGGAAGCGTTTGACGATCGCGGACGCGGTGTCGTCGACGGCGGCGTGCATCATGAGCCGCGCCAGCCGGGCAGTGGACACCGCGACCTTTCGCGGCGAAGCGAGCTCCTCGAGCACCGCCACGCGGGAGCGGACCTGTTGCGCGCTCAGCACGAAAGCATCACGCGCTCCGTTGCGACGCGGCGGCACCGAGCAGGTGTCCCATCTCCGCCTCGATCCCCTCGGCGATCTTCCACACGTCGGGCGTCAGCTCACGTGTAGCCGTGACACTGAACAACAACCTACCGGCGTAGCTCATGAGCGCGACGATCAGCCCCACGCCCTCGAAGGCCGGCATCTGGATGTAGAAGCCGTCGAGCCGCGCCCCGGTGAAGTAGAGCGGCACCGGAGGCCCATGCAGGTTCGTCAGCACCGTGTTGTACGGGGCGGGGATCGCGCCCGCCAGCCCGCTGGCCGTGTAGAGGTTCATGATCTGGTCGACGACCCCGGGCATCGTGATCCCGAAGAGGTCCTCGAAGAGGTTCGTCCCCGTCGAGGCCGAGGCCCGCTTCGTGTCCCCGGTGCTGCGGACGATCGCGCTCAGTCGTTCGGCAGGATCGTCGAGGTGGGTCTCGAGCAGCGGGCCCATGATCTTGACCCGGTTCTCGTACTGACCTTCCTCGGTCTGGTCGCGGAGGTTCACGGGGTTGGCAACGGTGAGCGAGCGCGACGGCAGCTCGTCGCGCTCGAGCAGGTAGGAGCGAACGGCCCCCGAGTAGAGCGCGAGCGCCACGTCGTTGACCGTCGCACCGAAGGCATTCCGGACCGTCTTCACGTCGCTCATGTCGACCGATGCCCACGCGAGGTTGCGGTGGGGACGCCCCCGCACGATCTCGTTGAACGACACCTTCGGACCCGCGAACGCATGGCCCGCCTCGCCGGCGCCTCGCGAGCGGGCCAGGCGTGAGCGTGCCATCCCGGTGGCGAGACCGGCCGCGCTGCGAAGCGACCGGAACGGTCCGGTGAGCATGTTCGGGATCGACCGGACGAGCAGCTCCCACTGCGACATCAGCCGGTCGGGCTCCCAGTCGTCGACCGGGGGCTCGGGTCGCGCTTCGGGTTCGAGGTCGAAGAGATGCGAGATCATCTCCAGTCCGCCCATCCCGTCGATGCAGGCGTGGTGCATCTTGAGGAGCACGGCCACGCGGCCGCCTTCGAGCCCCTCGACGAACCAGCACTCCCACAGTGGGCGGTCCCGATCGAGAGGCCGGTCCCCGACCTCGGCCGCGAGCGTCGCCAGCGCACGATCGTCGCCCGGTTCGGGGACTGCGACGTGATGGAAATGGGCATCGAGGTCGAACTCGGGGTCCTCGAACCACATGGGCCGGTCCACGCCGAAGGGGCGCTCCACCAACCGCCGTCGGAACGGCGGGAGGGACGGCAAGCGGGCGCGCACGTGCTCGCGAGCTCCCGCGTACGTGAGCGGTTCGGGCGCCGTCGACGGGTCGAGCACGAGCACGCCCAGCCCGTGCATCGGGTAGCGGGGGCTGTCCATGAAGCAGAACAACGTGTCCACGGGTGAGAGCTCTCGCATGAACCGACCCCTCGATCGCCGCTCGGTCGACTGGACTGCTTCCGCTGAAAAATATAACTCTTTTCCCCTAGCATGACTCCCATGAGCATCGAATCGCGAGCCGAAGCCCTCCCGGCGCTCTCGCCGGAAGCGTGGGCACTGCTCCACGAGGTGCGGCTGCGCGGGATGCTCCAGGCGCCGCCCGAGAACACGACCGCGGAGCTCGAGGCGAGCGGGCTCGCGGCGCGCAAGGGAGAGTTCCTGGTCCTCACCGGCGAAGGACGCGACGCGCACACGCGCTGGGCCCGTCTCGACGAGGGCACCGAGGAATACGAGGTCACCCGCCGCGCGTACGAAGGCTTCCTCCCGCTCAACCAGGAGCTCCTCAAGATCTGTCACGACTGGCAGGTACTGCCCGGCGGCGCGCTGAACGATCACCGGGACCCCAAGTACGACTGGGACGTGATCGACCGGGTGGAGGCGCTCGACGAGCGCGCCGGCCCGATCGTCCGGCGTCTCGGGCGCGCGGTGAGCCGGTTCGGCGAGTACCGCAGCCGGCTGCGCAGCGCTCGCCGCCAGCTCGCCGACGGTGAGCACGAGTGGCTCGCGTCGCCGCGCTGCGACTCATACCACACCGTGTGGATGCAGCTGCACGAGGACCTGCTCGGCGCGCTCGGCATCAAGCGCGAAGACGAACCCGGCCACCCGGCAGCCGGATGACCAGGAGATCGACGGCGTGAGCCTTCAGCGAGAACGGGACGGGCGTGTCCTCGTCCTCACGATCGATCGCCCCGACGCGCGCAACGCGGTCGACGGCGAGGTCGCAGCAGGGATCGAAGCCGGGCTCGACGAGGCCGAGTCCGACGACGACCTGCGGGTCGTCGTCATCACGGGCACTGGTGACCGGGTGTTCTGTGCGGGCGCCGACCTCAAGGCGGTCGCCGCCGGAGCGGCCGAGAGCCTCCAGACCGAGCGGGGCGGGTTCGCGGGCATCGTACGCCGCCGGTTCGAGAAGCCCCTCGTTGCCGCGGTCAACGGCGCAGCCCTCGGCGGTGGCTTCGAGATCGCGCTCGCGTGCGACATGGTCGTGGCTGCCGACACCGCGCGCTTCGGGCTCCCCGAGGCGCACCGCGGTCTCTTCGCGGGCGCGGGTGGAGTCGTTCGCCTTCCGCGCAGGATCCCGCTCGCCATCGCGATCGAGCTCGGAACCACGGGCGCACCGATCGACGCCCACCGTGCCTATGACCTCGGATTGGTGAACCGGCTCGTCCCCCTCGAACGGGTCCGCGACGAGGCGCTCGAGCTCGCCCACTTGGTGGCTGCCTCGGGCCCCCAGGCCGTGCGCACCACCCTCGACCTCATGCGCGCCGCGGCCGACGTGGACGAGGCGACGTGGGCCCGCAACGACGAGGCCGCCGAGCGGCTCCTCGGAAGCGAGGAGATGATGGAAGGCGTCATGGCCTTCGCGGAGAAGCGCGACCCGGCGTGGCGCTGACGCGCGGCCGGGTCGCCGCGGGCGCGACCCTCAGCCCCTGCGCACCTCTCCGAGCAGCTCCCGCAGGATCGTCTGGTCGGCGAGGCCCGGAGCGTAGAAACTCAGCCGGTCGAGGAGGCCGCGGTATCGGGCGAGCAGCCGCTCGGCCACCTGGTCGGGTTCCGCGACCACGGCGAACGCCTCCAGCATGGAGTCGTCGATCTTCGTGCCCATCTCGGCCCAGGCACCCTGCTTCGAGAGGGCCGTGAGCTGCTCCTGGAGCGCACCCCATCCGTGCACCTCGAGCACGGGCCGGTACGCGGGCGTGGACGCGTAGAAGGCGATCTGCTCGCGAGTCGCCCGGATCGAGCGCTCGAGCTCCTCCTCGTCGCGCCCGGTCACGACGAACATGGGCCCCGTCACCTCCACGTCGTCACGAGTTCGCCCCGACTCGGCAAGCCCGCGCTCCAGCGCGGGCATGGTGACCTCGCGCAGCGAACGCTCGGTCGCGAATCCGTGGACCAACAGTCCGTCGGCCACCTCGCCCGCGACCTCGGTCATTCGGGGACCGACGGCCGCGAGGAACAAGCGCGGCGGCCCGAAACCGGTGGGCCCGGGATCGAAGAACGGTGTCATGAGCGTGTGCCGGTAGAACTCGCCCTCGAAGTCGAGGCGCGTACCCTCGTTCCAGCACGACCAGATCGCGCGCAACGCCAGGATCATCTCGCGCATCCGGGCCGCCGGGCGCGACCACGGCATCGAGAAGCGGCGTTCGATGTGGGCGCGGACCTGGGAGCCCAGACCCAGCCCGAACCTCCCTCGCGAGAGGGTCTGGAGGTCGTGGGCCACGTAGGCCAACGACATGGGGTTGCGCGCGAAGGCGACCGCGATGCTCGTGCGGAGCTCGATGCGTTCGGAGTTCGCCGCGGCCAGCGCCAGGGCGAGGAAGGGGTCGTGCCGGGTCTCGGCGGACAGGGCGGCGTCGTAGCCCACCCGCTCCAGCTCCCGAACAGCAGCGGGAACGCCCGCCAGATCGGCGTCCAGCAACCCGTCGACCAGCACCGCGGACCTCCGCCCCGTTGAATCGGTTAGATCTTTTGTATCTTAGGGTCGACCCGACCAGCGACCCCGAGGACACCATGGCCGACGCCCCCACCGTCGAGGAGCTCGTCGCAGCAGCGCGCGAGTTCCTCGACGAGCACGCCGAGCAGCGCGGGGAGACCGAGTTCGTGTGGGGCAAGGGCTCCGATCGCGTCGGCGTGCTCGACGAGAAGACCTCCGAGGAGGAAGCCGCCGAGGTCGCCGCGGCCAAGGGATGGCTCGCCCGCCGCTTCGACGCCGGCTTCGGCTGGATCACCGGTCCGCCGGCGTACGGGGGTCGCGGCCTCTCCCTCGCCCATGAACGTGCGTACCGCGAGCTCGAGGCGGGCTACGACGTGCCGAGCCTCACCCCGCTGAGCGTCGGGCTGGGGATGGTCGCCCCCACGATCCTCGCCCACGGGACCGAGGAGGTGAAGGAGCGCTACCTCGCCGGGCTCTACCGCGGCGAGGTCGCCGGCTGCCAGCTCTTCTCCGAACCGGTCGCCGGCTCCGACCTCGCGGGCATCCAGACCCGGGCCGTGCGTGACGGCGACGAGTGGCGCCTCACCGGCCAGAAGGTCTGGACCTCGGGCGCCCACTACAGCGATATCGGCGAGGTCATCACGCGCACCTCCCCCGACAAGCCCAAGCACAAGGGCCTCACCATGTTCCTTGTCGACATGCACGCACCGGGCGTGGAGGTCCGGCCCCTGCGCCAGATGACGGGCGGGGCGTCCTTCAACGAGGTCTTCTTCGACGACGTCGCGGTACCGGACTCGCACCGGATGGGCGGAGTCGACGAGGGCTGGACGGTCGCGCTCACGACGCTCATGAACGAGCGCGCGTCGATCGGCGCCGGCGGCGGAGGCGGGGCGGTAGCCGTGGAACGCGTCATCGAGACGGCCCGCCACTACGCGGACACCGCCGACCCGCTCGTGCGCCAGGAGCTCGCCGGCCTCTACGTGCTCACCGAGGTCGCGCGGCTCAACAACCTGCGCGCGATCTCGAAGATCCGCTCGGGACAGACCCCGGGCCCAGAGCTCTCCATCGGCAAACTCTCGCTCACGCAGAACTTCCAGCGCGTGAGCGCGATCCTCACCGGGCTCCTGGGGGCGCGCCTCGGGGCCGACACGGGCGAGTGGGGGACGTACGCGTGGTCGGAACTGGTCACGGGAGTCCCGGGCATGCGGATCGCGGGCGGGACCGACGAGGTGATGCGCAACATCGTGGGCGAGCGGGTCCTGGGCCTGCGCAAGGAACCACGAATCGAGGGTTGACGACAGGGGGCATCCGATGAGCGCGTTGGCGACGGTGAGCGAACAGGAGATCCGATCGCTCGATCCCCGAGACGGGACGGTCGTGGGGACCGTGCCGGTCATGGCGCCTTCCGAGGTGCGGGACGCCGTGGCGGCCGCGCACGAGACGGCGGCGCGCTGGGGCGCGCTCGACGTCCGTGAGCGCTGCCGCGCGCTTCTCCACGTCCGCCAGGCACTGGTGGACCACGCGCAGCCGCTCGCCGAGACGCTCTCGGCCGAGACGGGCAAGCCGCTCGCCGACGCCTCCTTCGAGGTCCTGGCCGGGGCGACGCTGCTGACCTACGCCATCCGCACCGGGCCGCGCGCGCTTCGACCGCGACGGGTCCCGACCGCGCCGATGGTCGCCAAGCGGGCGTGGGTCGAGTACGCGCCCTACGGGGTCGTGGGCATGATCTCCCCGTGGAACTATCCGATCGGCATCCCGTTCCAGGTCCTCCCCTCCGCACTCGTTTCGGGCAACGCGGTGGTGATGAAGCCCTCGGAGCTCACCCCCATCACGGCCCAGCTCCTGGCAGAGGTCTTCGACGCCTCGGGCCACGACCTCGTGCGCGTCGTGACCGGCGCCGCGAAGACGGGCGACGCGCTCGTCCGTTCGGACATCGGCAAGCTGGCCTTCACGGGCAGCGCGGGCACGGCCCGTCGGATCCTCGCGGCCGCCGCCGAGCGACTCACCCCGGTGGTGATGGAGCTGGGTGGCAAGGACCCGATGATCGTCACCGACGGTGCCGACATCGCCAACGCGGCGAAGTCGGCCGTCGGCGCCACCTTCAGCAACGCCGGGCAGACCTGCATGGCCGTGGAACGGGTGTTCGTCACGCCGGGCGCCTACGACCAGTTCGTCGACGCGGTCGTCGCCGAGACCGCGGAGATCCGCCAGGGATCGGGACCCACGGACCACATCGGGCCCATGACCCAGCCGGGCCAGCCCGAGCGCCTGGCCGGGATCGTCAACGACGCGACCGACGCCGGCGCGCGCGTGCTCGCAGGTGGGAAGCCCCGCCGCGATCTCGGGGACGCGTACTTCGAGCCGACCGTCCTCGTCGACGTGGATCCCTCGATGCCCGTGATGCGCGAGGAGACCTTCGGACCGATCCTGCCCATCATGAGGGTGCGCGATCTCGACGAGGCGGTCGAGCTTGCGAACGACTGCGACTACGGCCTGAGTAGCAGCGTCTTCGCCTCCGACCGGGACCAGTCGCGGGCGATCGCCTCCCGGCTGGTGACAGGCGGGGTGAACCTCGAGGACGCCCTGGTCGGGAGCGGCATCCCCGCGCTTCCCTTCGGCGGGGTCAAGGACTCCGGCTTCGGTCGGCTCCAGGGCGAGGAGGGCATTCGCGAGTTCTGCCACGTGCGCTCGGTCGTCGAGACTCGCTTCCCGCGGATGGCACCACTGGCCGCGAGCATGTTCACCGGCACTCGGCCGAGCCCCGAGATCATCCGCAGGGCAGCGGGAGTCCTCTACGGCGTGGGCGTGCGCAACCGGCTGGAGGCCCTCCTCGGCCGCCGCTGAGCGCGACACGCCTCCCGCGCGATCAGCTGTCCTTGCCCATGCCCTTCGGCATCACCATGCCCACCGGCTGGAGGTGCTGACCGAGCGTCTCGTCGAAAGTGTCCGCCACGGCCTCGGGCGTCCAACCGCCGTCCCGCCACATCCAGGCGATCTGCCGCGGCGTCTGGAACAGGGTGTACGAGTAGTCGGTACGCCCGAGCACCTGACCGTTGACGTGCGCCGCCCGGTCCGATGCGAGATAGGCGATCAGCGGGGCGTTGAGCGCCGGGTCCTGCTCCGGCGGCGGCTCCGTGCCGGAGCGTTCGAACAACGCTGCGGTCATGCGCGTCGCGCCCGACGGAGCCACGGCGTTGACCGTGACGCCGTACCTTGCGAGCTCGAGCGCCCAGACGAAGGTCATCCCCATGATGCCGGCCTTGGCCGCGCCGTAGTTGGTCTGCCCGAAATTGCCGCGCAGCCCGGCGGAGGACGTGATGTTCACGATCCGCCCGTAGGCCTGCTCCTTCATGTGCGGCGCGGCGTGACGAGCGCAGTTGAACGTGCCCTTCAGGTGGACCGCGAGCACCGCGTCGAAGTCACCTTCGCTCATCTTCACGAGCGTCCGATCGCGAACGATCCCGGCGTTGTTCACGAGGATGTCGATGCGGCCGAATGTCTCGACCGCCGTCGCGACGATCCGCTCCGCGCCTTCGAACTCACTCACCGAGTCGTGGTTGGGAACGGCCTCGCCGCCCGCGGCCTCGATCTCGCCGCACACCACGCTGGCCGGATCCTTCTCCTCCGAGCCCCCGCCCGCGAGCGATGCGCCGACGTCGTTGACGACCACCCGCGCGCCCTGCGCGCCAAGGCACTGCGCGATCGCACGCCCGATTCCCCGACCTGCGCCGGTGACCACCGCCACCCGACCGTCCAGCAACATACGCGTCCGTTTCGTCGCTTTCTCGGCGCGGGACCGTAGCGCGAAACCTGACGCACGTGTCGGAGAACCCCTAGCCTCGCTCCCCGAGATGTCGTCGACCGCGCCGACCGATCACGAGACCGCGCCTCGCGCGGGCGCGCCCGCCCGCCGGCGCGAGCTGCGCGCTCGCGGTCGACGGACGCTTCGGCGCCTGCTCGACGCCGGTGCCGACGTCTTCGCCCGCCGCGGCTATCACGCGGCCCGCGTCGACGACGTCGTCGAGGTGGCCGAGACCTCGCACGGCACCTTCTACCTGTACTTCTCCGGCAAGGAGGACCTGTTCCGGGCGCTTACCGCCGAGGTCGCGGAGGCGTTCACCGCCCACGCCGAGCACCTCGGCCCCCTCACTCCCGACGTCGCGGGGCTCGAGGCCCTGCGGCGCTGGCTGGACGGCTTCGACCACCTCTACGCGGAGAACGGGGCCGTGATCCGCGCCTGGACCGAGGCCGCGACGAGCGGCACCGCCTTCGGCGGGCTCGGCGCCCAGGTGCTGGAGAGCTTCTCGACCGCCCTCGCCCGCCGCATCGAGGAGACCGGAGCGCCCGAGCTCGATCCCGAGGTCGCGGCGATGGCGATCGTGGCCATGGTCGAGGGGTTCTCGTCGTACCGCCTCACCGGACGGATCCGGATCTCGGGACCGGCCAGCGTCGATGCGCTGGCGCGTGTGATCTTCGCGGCCGTCTTCGCCCGGCCTACTCCGTCTGCGACGCCTCGTCGGAGCCCGTCATGAGCTGCGCAGAGAGATCGTCGAGCTCCGAGACGGGACCGTGGTACGAGAGTCGGCCCTTGACGAGGACGCCGACGTCGTCGGCGAACTCGAGCGCCTTGTGGACGTGCTGCTCGATGATGAGGAGGGTGGTCCCCGCATCCCGGATCGTCCCCATCGTCTCGTAGACCTCGTCGACGACGATCGGCGCCAGTCCCAACGAGAGCTCGTCAGCAACGAGCAGCCGGGGCGGGTTCACGAGGACTCGAGCGAGCGAGAGCATTCGTTGCTCGCCCCCGGAGAGCGTGCTGGCTCGTTGCCGACGACGTTCCCGGAGGCGCGGGAACAGGTCGTAGGCACGCTCGAGCGCGGACGCCGAGCCGGCGCGCCCGAACGCCTGGCGAAACGCGAGCGACAGGTTCTCCTCGACGGTCAACGAGGCGAAGATGGAGCGACCCTCCGGCGCGTGCACGATGCCCAGTCGCGCGAGCCGATACGGCCGTTGGCCGGTGATCGAGACACCCTCGAAGCGGACGTCGCCGGCGGTCGGGCGGATGAGACCGGAGCAGACACGCGCGACGGTCGTCTTGCCCGCGCCGTTCGCCCCGACGAGTGCGAGGGCTCGACCCTCGCGAACCGTGAGCGACAGACCGAAGACCGCCCGGAACGGCCCGTACCCGGCGTCGACCTCCTCCAGCTCGAGCAGCGGTGCCGCCGTCCGCACCCCGCGAGCTCCGTCGGGCGAGAGGCCCGTCACCCGAGGTCTCCGAAGTAGGCCCGCTGCACCGTCGGGTCCTCCATGACGTCTCGGGTCCGGCCGGCGGCGATGAGGGTGCCGAAATCCAGCACGTAGAGACGCTCCGTGTACCGGCGCACCATCTCCACGTCGTGCTCGACGAGCAGGATCGCGGTACCGCGTTCCTCGCGAACCGCCCGCAACACGTCCCCCATGGCTTCGGTCTCGTGGTGGTCCAGGCCGGACGACGGCTCGTCGAGGAGGAGCAGCGACGGCTCGATCATCAGCGCTCGACCGAGCTCCACGAGACGCCCCCGCCCCAGGCTCAACGCCTCGATGGGACGATCGGCCTCGCGCGCGAGCCCGAGCACGTCGAGCACCCGCTGGGCGTGGTCCTGCTCGTCCCGATCGGGGCGTCCCCGACTGATCAGGTCCTTCACCAGATTCCCGGAACCACGGTGCGAGCGCTCGGCCACGAGCAGGTGCTCGCGGACGGTCATGCCCCCGAAGAGCTCGATGCGTTGGAACGTGCGCCCGATCCCGAGCCGGGCGCGCCGGTACAGCGGCAGCCCGGTGATGTCCCGGCCCTCGAACACGACGCGGCCGTCGGCCGGGTGCAGCATCCCGCCCATGCAGTTGAAGAACGTGGTCTTCCCGGCGCCGTTCGGCCCGATGAGTCCCACGAACTCCCCCGGACCGACCGACAGGCTCACGTGGTCGAGCGCGGTGATCCCGGCGAAGCGCATCGTGATCCCATCCGCTTCGAGGAGGCTCACGACCCCGCCCCGACCACTTGCTCCTCGGCCAGCTCGGAAGCCGCGGCCAGGGGCTCTGTGCCCCGATCGCGTCGGAACAGGCCGAGGATCTTGCGCTTGTTGAACTCGACGATGCCCTCCGGATGGCGGGCGTACGTGAGGGCCCCCAGCCCGAAGAGCACGAACTGGAACCCCGCCGGCAGGCCGAGACGGCTCAGGAACTCGGCGACGAGGATGAACGCGAACCCCGCGGTGATCGCTCCCTCCACGGTGCGGGCACCGAGGGTCACGACGATGACCACCCAGAAGAGACCGAGGAACGGCACGAACGAGGTCGCGTTGGCTTGGTTCTCCTGCATCGCGAGCAGGCTGCCGCCGACGCCCGCGATCGCAGCCGAGAGCGTGAAGGCCACGATCTTCCAACGCGCAGGGTTGACCCCGATGGAGGCGGCGGCGCGCTCGCTACCGCGAATGGCGTCGAGGAAGCGCCCCGTCGTCCCCAGCCGCGCGAGCACGACGACGGCCGCGGTGATGGCCAGCACCGCGCAGCACAGCAGGAAGAAGGGCTCCGGGTCGGCGAAATCGATCGAACCGATCTCGGGCCGAGGAACGCGCAGCAGGGTCGTCCCACCACCGACCCAGTCGAGCGGCACGAGCACACTCTCGAACGCCAGCGCGAACGCCAGCGTCGCGAGCGACAGATAGATCCCACCCAGCCGCAGCGCCGGGATCGCGAGCAGTGCGCCCACGGCGCCGGCGATGACCGCCCCGATCACGACCGTCAACAACACCGGCGTGTTGAAATGCAGCACGAGCTGACCAGTCGTGAACGCCCCGATCGCGGCGAACGTCGCCTGGCACAGCGACACCTGGCCACCCATCCCCGTGATGACGGTGATCGAGAGAAAGATCGTGCCGAAGATCACCGCCTTGGTCATCAGCAGGAGCCAGAAGTCGTCCAGGACCGCGAGCGCCACGACGAGGAACACCACCGTCGCGACGACGCCGAAACCACGCACCAGCATCGTCTGGAACTGCGTGCGCTCCTCGGCCGCAAGCGCGGGCGGCGGCGGATCGACGCCTGCGAGAGGGTCGCTCGCCTCCCGTTGGCGCCGCAGCAGGGGCCAGAACAACAGGAGCGCGAACAACGCGAAGAACGGGAGAGCGGGCCGCAGCCCGGTCGCGAGCACGCTGTCGAGCGGCAGGTAGCCGGAGAGCACCGACTGGAGCATGCCCAGCAGGAGACCGCCGAGGAACGTCAGCGGGATGCTCGTGAGACCGCCGAACACCGCGACCGCGAGCGCGGCCACCAGCAACGTCACGTAGTTCTGGTTGGTGACCTGGGCGAAGAGGGGGGCGAGGAGCACACCGGCGAGCCCGGCGATGAAGCTGGAGAGCATCCACGCGAACGACCCGATCCGGTCGGCGTTGATGCCCTGGAGCTGTGTGAGGCGCGCGCTCTCGACGACCGCGCGCATGCGCAAGCCGACCTGCGTGAAGCGGAACAGCACCGTGAGCCCGACGACGACCGCCACCGTGATCGCGATGGTGGTCACCTGGTTGCCGTCGAGCGTGAGGCTCCCGATGTGGAAGAGGCGGGTCGGGTCGGGCGCGATCGTCGGTGGGCCGAAGTTGTTGAAGGTCCGGCCCGGGCCGAAGTACGCGTCGGGCGAGAAGAAGACCACCTTCACGATCTCGGGGACGGCGACGAGGAGGCCCAACGACGTGACCAGGCGCGCGATGGGGGGTGCGCTGCGCAGGTACCGGAAGAGGAAGCGGTCGAAGACGTAGCCGAGCGCGGGGGCAACGATGACCACCGCGAGCACGAACGCGGGCACGTTCGGCCAGTCCCACTCCTTGCGGACCTGGAAGTAGACGGCCGCTGAGGTGAACGCCTGGGCCGCGAAGGCGAGGTTCAGCACCCCGGCCGTCTTGTAGACGAGGACGATGCCGATCGCCATCAGCGCGAACACGCAGCCGACCGGGATCCCCTGGACCGCGTACTGGAGGAAGTCGGTCACCCGCGTCCTGGGCCTTCCGGTTGCGCCCCGACCTGTCCGGCCGAATGTTGATCGAGCCCCGCGCTCACCGCCGCGTCACTTGAAGGTCGGCTCGGGGAGCTCGTCGGAATCAAGGCGCGGGAAGCAGATGAAGGGCTTGCCCGGCTCGCTGAAGTCGGGTGCGGGCCGGAACCCGTACTCGCCGTTGTCGAGCTTGACGACCTCGCTCAACGCGTGGCAGTCCTCGACCGGATTCTCCTGGGTGTGCTCCTCGGGCCAGTAGAGGGTCGTGCCGAAGCCGTCGGCATTGAAGCCCTCGAGCGAGTTGATCGCGTCCGTCACGGACTGCTGCGAGAAGTCCGGGCCCGCGGCCTCGATCCCCTCCACGAGCATCTGGGCGCCGATCCAACCCGACGCGGCCGGCTCGGTGGGCGTGGCCCCGATCTCGTCCATCCAGGTCAGGAAGTTCTCGAGCCCCTTCGGAGGATCTTCGGTCTCGAACGGGGCGAACGGCGTCCGAATGATCGCCCGGCCCTCGTAGAGCTCGCCGAACTCCGCCATGAACTCGTGGTTGTACGAGTTGGGCAGATAGAGGTACGGCGCGTAGTCCTGGCGTCGCATCTCCTGGACCAACGCGTTGACGCCGTTGAAGTCCATGCACGGCTCGACGAGACCGACGCCTTGATCCTTCAGCCGGGTCACGTCGGCGCCGTAGTCGGTCGTGCCGTAGGTGAGGCTGGTGTCGATGAACGCCACCTCGGCGGTCGGATACCGGTCAAAGGTCGTCTGGAGCCCCTCGGCGCACGACGCGGACTGCGGCACGTTGTAGGCGAGTGCGCCGACCTTGTCGACGCCCAGCTTCTGCACCATGTACGGGAGCAACGCGTTGTCGCACTTCTCGAAGCAGAGGTAGGAACCCTCGCTGCCGAAGAAGTTCTCCGGCCCGGTGAACTCCTTGTTGATGTTCCAGCCGAACGTCGGCACGCCCGCCTCTTCGAGGAGGGGGGCGCCGGTGAAGGCGAGGGTGGCGACGAAGACGGCGAAGACGTCGTCCTGGGTGAGCATGGCCTGGACGGCTTCCTGGTTCTTGCCGACCTCGTCGTCGCGCTCGCTGGTGATCACCATGTCGCGGCCGAAGACGCCGCCCTCGCTGTTCACCATCTCGAAGTAGGCGCGCACCCCGTCCGCGAGGGTGCTGTAGTTCCCGCCGATCGGATTGGTCTGGGAGGTGACGACCCCGACGCTGATCTCGGTGTCGGTGACGCCGGGCTGGTCGACG
>CAYRHS010000076.1:1927-15220 GCA_964424125.1 uncultured Burkholderiales bacterium | reverse complement strand
CGTCGTCACGGGTGAAACCACTCGTCTCCCTGACGTCGAAGCCGCAGATGGTGAGCACCCCGGCGACCGTGGCGAGGAGACCGGGCCGGTCCGGCGCGACCACGGTGCACTCGACCAGGCCGTCGTCCCGTTCGCGGGACTCGAACTGCACTCCGGGCGTGGCGAGCAACGCCCGATGCCGCACCATGGCCTCCGCGTCGAACGCCACCGCGTACGACGGTGGCAACGCGTCGAGGTGGGCCGAGGCCTCGTCCTCGCCGATCGCAGCCGCGAGCCGGGACCGGCGCTCGGCCCCGTGCTCGGTCCCGGCCTCACCCCGGGCGAGCAGGGCGGCGGCCTTCATGTACAGCTGCCGGACGAGCGCGGCCTTCGCCGGACCCCAAGCGGCCGGACCGGTCGCGCGCGAGTCGCCGATCGTGAGCAGGTAGAGCAGCCGCAACCGGTTGAGGTTGCCGGCCGCGTTGGCGACCCGCGCGATCGTCGTCTCCTCGGAGAGGTCGCGACGCGTGGCCACCTCGGCGAGCAGCAGGTGGTGCAGGACGAGCCACACGACGGTTCCGGTCCCCGCGACGTCGAGCCCGATACGGCGACACACCCGGGTCGCGAGGTCGGCGCCCCGTTCCGTGTGGTCCCCCGATCCGCCCTTGCCGATGTCGTGCAGCAACGCCGCGAGGAGTAGAAGCCCGGGTCGTAGGACCGTGCGGGCGACCTCGGCATCGACGGGATCCGTCGGCCCCCCGTCGCCGGTGCGCGCACGAAGGAGCTCCGCGCACTCCGCGACGGTTTCGAGCAGGTGCCGGTCGATCGTGAAGCGGTGGTAGGCGTTGCGCTGCGGTCGGGAGCGCACGCGGCGCCACTCGGGGAGCACCTGGACGAGGAGGCCATAGTGATCCAGCGCCTCGAAGACCGGAAGCGCCCGGCGACCCCCGGCCAGGAGCTGGAGGAACGCGGCTCGGTCTTCCGCTCCCCACTCCGGGGCGGACGCGCCTTGGAGCCGCTCGAGGGCTGCCCGGTCGATCGGCACATCGTGCTTCGTCGCGGCCGCCGCGACCTGCAAGACCAGCGACCCGTCGACCTGGGCATCGAGCGCGAGCGAGATCCTCCGGTCGCGCAGCACGACGCCGGCGCCGAGCTCACGGTCACGTCGGCCGATCCGCCCGAGTGGACCCCGCTGGGCCGAAGCGAGTCGCGCCCAGGCGTCACCGGTGATCCACACCACCGCTCGCGCCGCCTCGGCCAGCTTCGCAACGAGCTCGTCCGCGTCGGGGACGTCCACCGCCGCCGCGACGGCGTCCTGGTCCTGGAGATGGAGTCGGTTGGAGGAACCCCCGGTGACTCGATGGAGCGTCACCCGCGCGTCCAGGAACAATGCGCGGGCCCCTTCGAGCTTCGCCGGGTCCTGCGGATCCAGGTACCCGCCCGCGACCATCACGTCGGTTCCGCCCGGCGCGCCCAGCGTCCAGCCCGCCCACGTGGGGGCCTGGACGTCCCGCAGCCCGCCGAGGCCCTCCTTGAGGTCTGGCTCCAGCATCTCGGCCACAGGACCGGGGGCGCGGGCTCGCGTCTCCGCGCCGTCGATCAGATCGGCGATCACCCTCCGGCGGCGTTTCGCCGCGAGCCGACGCACCGATTCGAGGAGCTTGTTCGTGAGCTCGACGTCGCCCACGACGTGGCGGGCGTCGAGGAGCGCGGTCAGGGAATCGACGTCGTCGTCCGCCGCCGCGACCGCTTCGCGCACCGTTCGGGTGGAATGACCGAGGTCGAAGCCCGCGTCCCAGAACGGGTACCAGAGCGCCTCGGCGGGCGGCCGGTCAGAGCGGTCGCCGCCGTGGAGCAGCATGGCGTCGATGTCGGACCCGGGGCAGAGCTCGCCCCGCGCGTAGGAGCCGAGCGCCACGATGGCGGCCCGGGCGGGAGCCGCGGCCTCGAGCAGGCCCGTGAACGCCGCGTCGATCTCGGCCGCGTACGCGCGACCGAACCGGAGCCCTCGCAAGCTCGAATCGGCGACGAGTCGTGCATGCGCCTCGCGGAGCGCGACGGCGTCGACGGCGCTGGTCGCGGTCGCGGGGAGGCCGTCAGAGGGCGTCGGGGCCCTCCTCACCCGTGCGGATCCGCACGACCGACTCGACCGGCACGACCCAGGCCTTGCCGTCGCCGATCTTGCCCGTGCGGGCCGCCTCCACGAGGCTGCGCAGGACCCGGTCGGTCTCGGAGTCGTCGACCAGGATCTCGACGCGCACCTTCGGGACGAAGTCGATCGTGTACTCCGCCCCTCGGTACACCTCGGTGTGGCCTCGCTGGCGCCCGAAGCCCTGGACCTCGGAGATCGTGAGCCCGTGGACACCGAGCTCCTTGAGTGACTCCTTGACGTCGTCGAGCTTGTGCGGCTTGACGATTCCGACGATGAGCTTCACTGCATCCTCCTGACCTGAAGCAGGCTAACCCGCTCGACGACCGACGCTGCGCCGTTCAACCACGCTCAACGAACGAGTATGCGGTCTCGGAGTGCTGGCTGAGGTCGAGGCCCTGTTCTTCCTGTTCGGCGGTGATCCGGATGCCTCCGGGGATGATCGCCTTCAGGGCGAGGCAGATGATGCCGGTCACGACGAATGAATAGGCCGTGACCACCCCGACGGCGAGGGCCTGTTCACCGAGCAGGCTCCAGCCACCGCTCCCGAAGAAGACGCCGTCGGCTCCCCCCGGGTTCACCGCGGCGTCGGCGAAGAATCCGAGCAGCAACGAGCCGACGACACCGCCCACGAAGTGGATCCCCACGACGTCGAGCGAATCGTCGAAGCCGAAGCGGAACTTCACGCTCACCGCGAAGAAGCAGATCGAACCGGCGAGGAACCCGATGATCAAGGGGGCGATTCCCCCGACGAAGCCCGCACAGGGCGTGATCGCGACGAGGCCCGCGACCGCGCCGGACGCGGCCCCCAGGGTGGTGGCGTGCCCGGTCCTGATGCGTTCGAAACAGAGCCATCCCAACATCGCGGCGGCGGCCGCGAGGTGGGTGTTGACGAGCGCCTGAGCGGCGATCCCGTCTGCCGCCAGCGCAGAGCCGGCATTGAACCCGAACCAGCCGAACCACAGGATCGCGGTGCCGAGCAGCGTGAGCGGCAGGGAGTGCGGCAGCATCGGCTCCCGCGGCCACCCCATACGCCTGCCCAGGACCAACACCGCCGCGAGCGCCGCGATGCCGGCATTGACGTGGACCACCGTACCGCCGGCGAAGTCGAGTGCGCCCCGCTCCGCGAGCCACCCGCCGCCGAAGATCCACTTCGCGACGGGCACGTAGACGAGCACGAGCCAGAGACCGACGAACCAGGCCCATGCCCCGAACTTCATCCGGTCGGCCACTGCGCCCGAGACCAGCGCGGGCGTGATGATCGCGAACGTCATCTGGAACGCTGCGAACGCGAGGAGCGGGAGCCCGCCCTCGTCGACACGGAGGCCCTTCAGCCCCACGAAGTCGAGGTTGCCGATGACCCCCCCGCCACTGCCGCCGAACGCCAGGGAGTAGGCGAACAGCGCCCAGAGCACGCTGACGAGGCCGAGCGCCCAGAAGTTGTACATGAGCATCCCGAGCGTGTTCTTCTGGCGCACCATGCCCCCGTAGAAGAGCGCCAGTCCCGGCGTCATGAAGACGACGAGCGCGGTCGAGATCAGCACCCAGGCGGTGTTGCCCGCGTCCAGCCCCATCGGTCACCTCCCGTTCAGATCGGCGGGATGGTGGTGGGGGTCTGTTACAGCGTCCTTGCCGCTCTGTTACGGGCGTGTGAACTAGCCCGGGCCGAGCCCGGTGCGCCGCCGGCGCCGGCGCACCGGTTCGAGCGAATCGACCGACTGCATGACGGACGTGCCCGGGGGCCGCCAGCGCCGGCCCCGTTCGAGCAAGCTCTCGAGGTCCGGCGCCGGTTGCGGTGGGGCGAAGAAATACCCCTGGGCCAGGTCGCAGCCGAGGCCGAGGAGCTCGGTGAGCTGGCTGCTCGTCTCCACCCCTTCGGCAACGACGTGGAGCCCGAGCGCCTCGGCGAGGCTGACGACCGCGGCCACGATGGCCGCGTCCTCGGGCTCGCGTCCGAGTCCGCTGACGAACGAGCGGTCGACCTTGACCATGCCGACCGGGAGACGTTTGAGATAGCCGAGCGACGAGTAGCCGGTCCCGAAGTCATCGACTCCGAGGCGCACGCCGAGACCCTCGAGCTGGGCGAGCGCCCGCATGGTGGCATCGGCGTCGTCCATGAGCACGCTCTCGGTGATCTCGAGGCTGATACTGCGTGGGGCCACACCGCTTCGGTCGATGGCGGCACGCACCTGGTCGACGAGGCTCGGGTTGGCGAACTGTCGGGCCGAGAGGTTGACGGTGACGAAGAACGGCTCGGTGCCGGCGCGAGCGAACAGCGACTCCCAGCGAGCGGCGCGGGCGCACGCCTCTTCGAGGACCCAGAGCCCGAGCGGGACGATGAGGCCCGTCTCTTCCGCCAGCCCGACGAACTCCGACGGCGTCACCAGGCCTCGCTCCGGATGGTGCCAACGGACGAGCGCCTCGGCGCCCACGCACTGCGCATCACGAAGCGAGACGATGGGCTGGTAGAAGACCTCGAACTCGTTGCGGTCGAGCGCGCGGTGGAGGGCAGTCTCGGTCTCGAGCCGCTGCACCGCCGTTGCCCGCATTGCTTCGTCGAAGACCTCGTAGCGGGCCTTGCCTCGCTCCTTCGCGCGATACATGGCCGCGTCTGCATCACGCAACAGCGTCTTGGGACGACGATGCGCGTCCTCGGCGACGGCGATTCCGATGCTGGCGGTGAGGAAAGCCTCCTCCTCGTTGACGAGGGGGAACGGCCGGTTCACCGCCGAGAGGACCCGTTCGGCCAGGTCCTGCGCCTCGCCGTGGGGATCGGCGAGCTCCTCGAGGAGAATGGTGAACTCGTCACCACCGAAGCGCGCCACGGTGTCCCCAGGCCGCACGACCGCCTCCAGCCGACGGGCCACGGCCACGAGGAGCTCGTCGCCCGTGTCGTGCCCGAGGCTGTCGTTGATGGTCTTGAAACGGTCCAGGTCGAGGAAGAGCACCGCGCACGACGTTCCTGACCGCCGCGCGCGGGCCAACGCCTGGCTCAGGCGGTCGGAGAACAGGGCACGGTTCGGCAAGCCGGTGAGTGGATCGTGCAGCGCTTGGTGCGTGAGCTCCGCCTCGGCGCGCACACGCTCGATCGCGATCGAGGCGAGGTTGGCGACGACGTCGGCTGCCGCCTGATCCCGCGCCTCGGGCTCGACCGTCGACGAGAGGTACACGACGACCGCGCCGAGGACCTCGTCCCCGGAGGAGGTGCGGATCGGAATCGCCCAGTCCCCGACGCCGCAACGCCGCGCCGCGCGGGCGACCTCGGGCTCCGAGTCCGGCTCAGCATCCGGCGGCTCGACGGCTCGCTGCTCGCGGAGCATCGCTTTCGCGTCGGGCTCGTCCGAGCCGGCCAGGACCTCGTCGACGAGTGCTACGAGCTCGCCGGGGATGTGGGGCGCGGCCGCGTGCCGGAGCTGGCCGGTCCCCTCGTCGAGCGTCAGGATCGCGACCCGCGCGTCGGAGACGTGCGCCTCGAGCATTCGGCAGAGCGCGTCGAAGACCTCGGCCTGTGACACACCCCGAGCCACCATCTCGAGGATTCGTGCCTGCTCGGCACCGAACTCCTCGGCCCGCCGTCGCTCCGTGACGTCGACACCGACCGCCTGGAACTCTCGTCGCTCGTCCGGACCTTCAAGCGCTCTCACCGTCCAGCGCAACCAGCGCGTCGACCCGTCCGCTGGCCTGATCGGGAGCTCCTCGTGCGTGACCTCGTCGGCTTCGAGCTCATGCATCCGGCGGCGGAGCGCGAGCTTGAAGTCGCCCGGCGTGTAGTCGAACACCGAGGCGCCTTCGAACTCCTCGATGGGAGTGCCCAGGAACTGGGCGGCCGCCTCGTTGACGAAGGCAAAGGTGCCGTCGTCGCGCCAGCGCGCGATGACCTCGGTCTGGTCCTGGACGATCACCCGGAACCGGGCCTCGCTCGCTCGCAACGCCTCCTCCGCGACCGTGCGTTCGGTCACGTCCCGGCTCCAGATCACGAGACCACCGACCGCGGGGTCGTCGCGGAGGTCCTCGGCCACGCTCTCGACGACCCGCCATCCGTGCTCGACGTGCTGGACCCGGTACCGGATGGGCTGGAAGGAGCCTCCGTTCCAGAGGGTCTCGAACGCGGACAACACCGGTCGGAGATCGTCCGGGTGGATTCGGTCCCAGGGATCGTCGTAGGACTCGAAGGACGTCTCCGGACCGAAGACCTTCTCCACCGACGGGCTCAGATACTTCACGGCGCCGTCACTCCCCACGACGCAGATGACGTCGGCGGCGTTCTGGACGAGGGCGCGGAACCGCTCCTCGCTCTGCCGGAGTGCCTCCTGCGCCTCGTGGCGCTCGCTCACGTCCCGTGTCGTCAGGACGATGCCCTGGACCGCGGCGTCGTCGACGAGATCGACCGCGGTCGTCTCGACGTGGCGCCAGCTCCCGTCCGCGGCGCGCACGCGATGCTCGGTGACCACACCGTGCCAACCCTCCGTGGTGCGCTTCTCGAGCAACCGGGTTGCTCGCTCGATCTCGTCCGGGTGCAACAGGTGGAAGATGCTCCGGCCCACGACGTCGCGCTCCGAGTACCCGAGGACGCGCTCGATCGCAGGGGTGACGTACCGGATGGAGCCGTCGGGGCGCAGGATCGAGACGACGTCGGAGGCGTTCTGGACGAGCGAGCGGAATCGCTCGTCCTGGACCCGGACGGCCGCTTCGGCTCGCTTGCGCTCGGTGATGTCGGCGCTCACGACCATCCACGAGGACAGCCGGCCGACCTCGTCGTTGATCGGGGCGACCGACAGGCTCACGTCGACCAGTCGGCCGTCGGCGGTGCCCCGGACCGTCTCGAGCGCGGTCACGCTGCGACCGTGGAGCACGTCGGCGCGCAAGCGCTCCTGCTCGTCGGCCCGCTCGTCGGGAACCGTCGGGTCGGGTCGGCCGATCACCTCCTCGGCCGGCCAGGAGTACAGGGCGGCTGCGGCCGGGTTCCACAGCTCGACACGGCCGTGACGATCGAGGACGGCGATAGCGAGCGGAGAGCTCTCGACGAGCGCGCTCAGCGTGTCGTTCGTGTGACGGAGCCGCTCGTTGACCTCGGAGAGGTTCGCGGCCGCCTCGACCCGTTCGGTCACGTCGAAGGCGTTCGTGATGATCCCCTCGACCGCCGGATGGTGGAGTTGGTTCGCGGCCACGAGCTCCAGCCACCGCCACGAGCCGTCGCCTCGTCGGACCCGGAACTCGGTCCGGCGCGTGGTGCCGGGTTCGGCCCGCAGCGAGTCGAACTCGGCGTTGACGCGCTCGAGGTCGTCCGGGTGCACCCACGAATCCTCGGCGGGCGCCTCGATGAGCTCGGCCAACGATTCGCCGAGGAACTCGCGCGCGCTCGGGGAGGCGTAGGTGATGCGCCACTCGGCGTCGAACAGGACCGTGAGGTCGGCCGACGACTGCACCAGCATGCGGAACCGCTCCTCGCTGGCCCGCAGCGCGGCCTCGGCTTCCTTGCGGTCGGTGACGTCGGCCGTGACGAGGATGATGCTGGTGACCTCACCCGCCGTATCTCTGAGTGGGGCCCCCCGGACGCTCACGTCGATGCTCGTGCCGTCCTTGTGCAGCCGTCGGCTCTCGGTGACGACGGACTCACCGGCGAGCACCCGGTCATGGATCCGAGCCGTCTCCTCGCGGACCTCCTCCGGGAGGAACGGGAGGGGGCCTCGGCGGCCGACCACCTCGTCGGCCGTCCATCCGAACATCCGCTTCCCCGACCGGCTCCAGAAGCGGACGACGCCCTCTCGATCGATCAGCTCGATCGCCATCGGCGCATGCTGCACGAGCGCGCGCAGCGCGCCTTCGCTGCGTGCGAGGGCTCGCTCCGCTTCCTTGCGCTCGGTGACGTCGCTCGCGTTGGTCACGACGCCGTGGACGACGGGGTCGGCGAGCAGGTTCGTCACCCGCGCTTCGAGGTCTCGCCACTCACCGGCGCGGTTCCGCGCTCGGAACTCGACCCGGACCGGGGACTCCGGCCCGGCAAGGAGCGACCGTGTCGTCTCGACGAGATCGTCGACGTCGGCGGGGTACACGAACTCGAGGTACGGAACACCTTCGAGGTCGGCCTGCGTCCAACCGAGGATCTGCTCGGCCGACGGACTCAGATGCCGCATCGTTCCGTCGGCGTCGTGCACCGTGACGATGTCGGTGGCGTGCTGGAGCAACGACCGGTACCACGCCTCACTCTCGACGAGCTTCCGTTCGATCGCCTTCAGCCCGCTGATGTCGCGCGCGATCACCGAGAAGTACTTCGGTGCGCCGTCTTCGTCGAGGTGCACCGTTCCGACGAGGGACACGGGGACCTCGCGACCACTCGGGCCCACGACTGTTGTCTCGATGTTCAGCCTGGTCCCGAAGTCACGCGCTCCCTCGGCATGCATCTCGACGTCGGCGAGCTTCTCGCGATCGACGAAGCGCCGGGCCTCGAGCGTGGCCAGATCGGCGTCGTCGGAGACCTCGAAGAACTCGCGTGCGGAGCGGTTGAGGTAGAGGAGGTGTCCCCTCGGGTCGGCGATGCCGGCCAGGTCGGGAGTGGCCTCCAGGATCGAGAGCAACCGGTCGGCTTCGCCGCGGGTCCGGACGTCCTCGGTGACGTCCTCGAGCGTGCCGACCCAGCCCCGGAACCGCCCGCCGTCGAAGAGCGCGGTCGCCTTCGAGCGGACCCAGCGTTCCTCACCGTCCGGTCGGCGGACACGATGGCGAACCGACATCGGGCTGCGTTCCTCGTACGCGCGCAGCGCGGCGTGCGCCACGAGGTCCTGGTCGCCCGGGTGCACCGAGAATCCCCACTCCGTGCCCGACCGGATCTCGTCCGCGAGCCCGTTCAACTCGTACCAGCGCGGGTTGCCGTAGACGTGGCGGCCGTGCTCGTCGACCTGGTAGATGCCGACGGGCGACGCATCCGCCAGGCTCCGGAAGCGGGACTGGCTGTCCCACAGCGCAGCCTCGAGTTCCTTGCGCTCGCTGATGTCGTCGACCGTCCCGACGTAGGTGAGCCTCCCCGCGCGGTCGCGCGTCGGAACCGCACGCGAGTCGATCCAGCGCACCTCACCGTTCGGGCGTACGACTCGGTGCTCGGCGTGATACGGCTCCTCGTTCTCGAAGGCGTGCTGGGCGACGTCCCGAACGCGTGCGATGTCGTCCGAATGGATCTCCGATCCCCAGCGATGCTGCGACCGCTCCTCGTCCTCGAGGCCCACGATCTCGTGCCAGCGCCGGTTCGAGTAGACGAGCTCACCCCTGGCGTCGAGCTGGAAGACGCCCACGGGAGAAGCCTCTGCCAGCGCCCGGAAGCGTTCCTCGCTCGCCCGCAGCGCCGCCTCGATCGACTCGCGATCGGTGATGTCCCGGCAGTTCATCACGACGCCGCGCACGCCGGGATCGTCGAGGCGGTTCGTCAGGAGCGCTTCGATCGTACGGATGCGCCCGCCGGGATCCCGCAGGTGGAAGCGTGTGGGGCCGGTGTGACCCCCGAGCCTCGAACGCCGGAACGCGCCGGCCATGGCCGCCACGTCCTCCTCGACGATGTGCGTCGTCGCGGGGCGCCCGGAGAGCTCCTCGGGATCGA
This sequence comes from uncultured Burkholderiales bacterium, assembly GCA_964424125.1. Taxonomy (GTDB): domain Bacteria; phylum Actinomycetota; class Acidimicrobiia; order IMCC26256; family JAOSJL01; genus CAYRHS01. Next base: position 5,504 of record CAYRHS010000076.1, on the reverse strand, counting down.
AACCGAGCACGGTCCGCGCGTTGGGGCTCACGAACGCGAACCGACCGTCCTCGTCGACCACGGTGGTGACGTCCCCCGAGTGCTCGACGAGGGAACGGAACCGGTCTCGCTCGAGACCGAGCTGCGCCTGTGCCGTGTACAGGTCCGAGAGGTCACGCGCCGCGGCCACGAAACACCGAACGTGACCTTCGGCATCCCGCTGCGCGACGACCACCTGCGCGACCGGCACCTCCCGGCCGTGGGCGTCGGCCATCACCAGGCGCCCCTGCCACGACCCCGCCTCGGCCGCGGCACCCGCGGCCGCCCGCGCCCGTTCCCGCTCGCGTCCGGGGACGAAGTCGAGCCCGCTTCGCCCCGCCAACGGGGTGTCGGGAGCGATGCCCAGGAAGCCTCGAGCTGCCGGGTTGAGGTACTGGAGGTCGCCGTCGGGCCCGCACACGCCGACGAGATCCGACGTCCCTTCGCACAGCGCGCGCAAGCCCGGCTCGGGCACTCCCACGTCCCCCGCTCCGGTCACGGCCGATCCCGCAGATCGCGCACAATGACCAACCCCCTGGCCACGGGCCCACTCTGGCGCCCGCTGCCGCTGTCCACAACCCTCGCGCCGGAATTCGGGCTTCCGTCCACAGCCTTTTCCACAGACAGCGGCCCGAACCGGGGGCTATGCCGGAATCGCGCAGACGCGCTAGAGGTGGGCGGGGGTCATCCCTCGAGGATGTCGCCCTCCTGGCGGTTGACCTGGCACCCCGTCTCCCGGAGCCAGTCCACGACGCGGGTGACCTCGTCCGCGGCGCCGGTCAGCTCCAGGATCATCCAGCCCGTGTCCCGCTCCACGTTCGCGCGGCGGATGTTGGGCACGACCCGGAACCGCTGCACCATCTCGTAGACGACTGGCCGCTCGACCAGCGGCTCGGGAAACGACACGAAGAAGCGATCACTGACCTCATGGGTCACGGCCCCTCGGTCCTCCTGGTTGCGGGAGTCCTCACGGAGACAGCCCCGCGCGAGCCACGACGTCGACGGGCGACCCGACGAGCCCGACGAAGAACGGACCGAACTTCGCGTACCGCGCGGAGACAGGGTCGTAGCGCATCTCCGAGACGACGTCCTTCAACGCGACGGGGTCGTCGGCGAGCAGGGTCACACCCCACTCCCAGTCGTCGAGACCGGTCGATCCCGTGATGAGCTGCAGGATCCGACCCGAGTACCCCCTTCCCACTCGCGCGTGCCCGGACATCAGCTGCTTGCGTTCGTCGAAGGTGAGCTCGTACCAGTTCGCGCCGAACTCTCGGCGTTTGCTCATCGGGTAGAAGCACAAGAGGCGCTTCTCGGGAAGGCGGGGGTGGAGTCGATGCTCGGCGTAGGCCGCCATCCGTGCGCGCCACTCGTCCAGCTTCGCTTCGAGCTCGCGGCCCGAGAGCTGCTCTTCGCGAGCGAGCCGGGCGCGCTCGTCGTCCTCGGTCGAGGTGTACTCGGAGAGCTCGGTGAGCGAGACATAGGAGTAGCTCGGCACCAGAGGAGCGTTGCGCAGCTCCGTCTGGAACGCCTGCAGGCGGGCGAGGTCGGGACCGAGGGCCATGAATCCCACGTCGGCCTTGGTACCGAGGACGTCGATGCACAAGACCTGGTGGTGCGCCTCCACCAGACCGTCGACCGCCTCGACGACGTGCTTCACCGAGCCGGGGTCGGCCTCCGCGCGCGCCCGGTCGAGCCGGTAGTAGAGGTGGAGCACACCCCACCCGACGCTCGGCGTCACCTCGTCCATGGAGCCGAGCCTATTCCGCGCGATCGGCCCGGAAGGAGAGTCAGGCCTCGTCGGCCAACGCGCCCGCGCTGTGGACGTGGACCAGCGTGATCTCCGTGACGACGTCACGGTAGCTAGACCGCCACCAGCCCCGGTCGTCTCGATCGCACCTGCCGCCTCCCGTCTCACCGGCCACCTCCGGGGCGCTAGAAAGAGGTCAGGGAAACCTGACTAAGGGCCCCGAGTGTCGACCCGGGTCGCCGGCGACGGGACCGGGTCGTCCGACGATGGCCTCGGGCGGGAGCGGGCTCGGTACGCTTCGCCCGAGATCGCAGGAGGGAGCCGGTGAGCACACTCGTGCTGCTCCGCCACGGGCAGAGCACCTGGAACGCCGAGAACAAGTTCACCGGCTGGGTCGACGTCCCGCTCTCCGAGCAAGGCGTCGAGGAAGCCCGCGCCGCGGGGAGGCTGCTGGCCGACGAGGGCCCGGAGCTCGACGTCGTCCACACCTCGCTGCAACGACGCGCGATCGAGACGGCCAATCTCGCGCTCGGCGAGCTGGACCGGCTCTGGCTCCCGGTCCAGCGGTCGTGGCGGCTGAACGAACGCCACTACGGCGCGCTCCAAGGACTCGACAAGAAGAAGACCGCCGAGGAATACGGCGAGGAGCAACTGTTCCTCTTCCGCCGCGGCTACGACACGCCGCCGCCGCCGCTCGATCACGACGATCCGCGCCACCCGCGCTTCGACCCCCGCTACGCCGACCTCCCCCCCGAGGTCCTCCCCGCGTCCGAGTGTCTGAAGGATGTGCTCGAGCGCATGCTCCCCTACTGGCAGGACGCCATCGTCCCCGACCTGCGCGCCGGTCGCGTGCCGCTCGTCTCGGCCCACGGCAACAGCCTGCGGGCGCTCGTGAAGGACCTCGACGACATCTCCGACGAGGACATCCCCGCGCTCAACATCCCGACGGGGATCCCGCTCGTCTACGAGCTCGACGAGCACCTGCGACCGACCTCGTCCCGCTACCTCGGCGACCCCGAGGCGGCCGCGGCCGCGGCTCGAGCCGTCGCGGACCAGGCCTCGGCCTAGGCCGGTGCGTTCACCGGGCGCCACATTCGGCGCTCACGAACGCACCGTCGCTCAGCGGGAACGGAGGTAGGCGAGGAGTTCGGCGCGTTCGTCGGCAGGGAGCGCGCGGAACCCGTCCGCCGCGGCGCGGGCTTCGCCGCCGTGCCAGAGGATCGCCTCGGCGAGATCGCGGGCGCGTCCGTCGTGGAGGTAGCCGATCCCGCTGCCGCGTGTCTCCGCGACCCCGATGCCCCACAGCGGCGCCGTGCGCCACTCGGACCCGCTTGCGTCGTCGGTGCCGACCGAGTCGGCGAGCCCGAGACCGAGGTCGTGCAGCAACAGGTCGGAGTAGGGACGGATGGTGTGGCCCGCGAGCGCCGGGGTCACGGTCTCGCCGGTGCGGAGCTCCGGGGTGTGGCACGAGGCGCACCCGAGAGCCTCGAAGCGCTCGGCGCCGGCCGCGAGCTCGGCGTCGGCCGCCGCGGCCTCGGGGACCCCGAGGAGCCCGACGTACGCCGTGAGCGCATCGAAACGCTCGTCGTCGATCTCCGGTGACCCGCCGTTCTGCGCCCGGGCACAGCCGACCTGGACGGATGGACAGTTCTCGTGCGGGTAGCGGCTCGAGGTGATTCCGAGGTGGAGCCAGAGTGCCGACGCGACCTGGTCGGCGACCGTCGGCTGCTCGGCCTTCCAGCCGAGGCGCCCGATCGCCTCGCCACCGTCGTAGCCCGCGACGACGTGCACACGACCCGAGATCCCGTCGCC
>CAYRHS010000076.1:0-1917 GCA_964424125.1 uncultured Burkholderiales bacterium | reverse complement strand
TCGGGATCTTCGGCGGCGAGGAGCTCCCCGTCGGGAACGGCCGCGAGCAACCCGGTACCTCCGATCGCCGGCGCGAGGCGCGGGAGCACCGCCGTCCCGGGCTCGAAGGCACCGAACGCGGGATCGACGAGCGAGTAGACGGGGCGTCGCAACGTGTACGCGGTGCCGTCGGCGTACCGGCCGGGAACGGATTCCCATTCGATCGAGAGCTCACCCTCGCCCGCGGCCCCGGCGACGGCTCGCGTCTGGAGCTGTGGGCCGTAGCGGTCGTCGACCCGGACCGTGCCGTCCTGGTCGAGCACACGGATCCGCGCCAACAGGCCGGGTTCGACCTCACCGTCGCCGCTCGGTGCGGTGGCCCGGCCGCGCGCCTCGTGGCAACCCTGGCAGGAGACGGTGTCGTAGGTCGGGCCGAGCCCGTCCCGAGGATCGATGACTCCCCGGCCGGGCTCCCACCGGTACTCGAAGGTGACCTTTCCGGCCGCCGCCGCGTTGCGCTCCTCCGATCCCGCAGTCGGCACGATCACCCCGAACCCGTCTCCGGCCTCGACGGTCGCATCCCCTGCGACCTTCGGGTCGAGCAGCGCGTCGACCGCACCTCCGCCCGAGCCCGCACACGCTCCCAGGACCGTCGCGGCCCCTCCGGCCGCAAGGGCCCGGACCCAGAAGAGCCGCCGAGGATCGGAACGCACGCCGCCACGCTAACGACGAGCGCCGACCCCACGACACGCGAAGAGGGGCGCCCCGAACGGGACGCCCCTCCGAAACCGCGGGGCGGCGCAGGGCTGCGCCGCTGATCCTCGGCTCAGAAGCCCATGTCGCCCATGCCCTCCATGCCTGCGCCGGCACCGGCACCGGCTGGGGCCTTCTCCTCCTCGGGCTTGTCGGCGACGACCGCCTCGGTGGTGAGGAACAGGGCCGCGATCGACCCCGCGTTCTGGACCGCGGAACGCGTCACCTTGGTGGCGTCGATGACACCGGCCTTGGTGAGGTCCTCGTACTCGCCGGTGCGGGCGTTGAGGCCGCTCGCGCCCTTGAGGCTCCGAACCTTCTCGACGATCACACCACCCTCGAGACCGGCGTTCGTCGCGATCTGCTTGATCGGCTCCTCGAGCGCCTTGGCGACCGTCCGGGCCCCGGTTGCCTCGTCACCCTCGAGGTCCTTCGCCACGGCCTGCACCTTGCTCTGCGCTCGGAGCAGCGCCACGCCGCCGCCGGGGACGACTCCCTCCTCGACGGCTGCCTTCGTGGTCTGCACCGCGTCCTCGATGCGGTGCTTCTTCTCCTTGAGCTCAACCTCCGTGGCGGCACCGACCTTGATGATGCCGACACCACCGGAGAGCTTGGCCAGACGCTCCTGGAGCTTCTCCCGGTCGTAGTCGGAGTCGGTGTCCTCGATCTCCTGGCGGATCCGGTTGATGCGGCCCTGGACGTCGGCCTTCGAGCCCGCGCCCTCGACGATGGTGGTCTCGTCCTTGGTGACGATGACCTTCCGAGCCTGGCCCAGCATCTCGAGACCGATGTTCTCGAGCTTGAGGCCGACCTCCTCGGAGACGACCTGCCCGCCGGTGAGCACGGCCATGTCCTCGAGCATCGCCTTGCGCCGCTCGCCGAAGCCCGGGGCCTTCACCGCAACGGACTTGAACGTCCCACGGATCTTGTTCACCACGAGCGTGGCGAGGGCCTCGCCCTCCACGTCCTCGGCGATGACCACGAGCGGCTTGCCGGCCTGCATGACCTTCTCGAGCACGGGAAGAACGTCCTTCACGGCCGAGATCTTGCTCGAGACGAGCAGGATGTGGGCGTCGTCGAGCACCGCCTCCATGCTCTCGGGGTCGGTCACGAAGTACGGGGAGATGAACCCCTTGTCGAAGCGCATGCCCTCGACGAGGTCGAGCTCCATCCCGAAGGTCTGGC
>CAYRHS010000075.1:0-15253 GCA_964424125.1 uncultured Burkholderiales bacterium | reverse complement strand
TCTCCGACATGGAGACGTGCTACAAGCTCTTCGACAGGAGCGTGCTCGACGGGATGACGCTGAACGCCGATCGGTTCGATTTCGAGCCGGAGGTGACGGCGAGGGTCCTCCGGCGCGGGATCCGTATCTACGAAGTCCCCATCTCCTACGCGGGACGCGAGCGCGACGAGGGCAAGAAGATCACGTGGCGCGACGGCTTCGTCTCTCTCTGGACACTCATCAAGCACCGTTTCTCGTCCGAGTCCCGGTGAGTAGCCTGGCAATGACGCCGTCGCCAGGAGACCGCCGATGACGCACCCCTTCGAGGCCCTCCGGGCCACCGATCCCGAGGTCGCCGACCTCGTCGCGGCCGAGCTCGAGCGCCAGAACACCGCCATCCAGCTCATCGCCTCGGAGAACTTCACCTCGCCCGCGGTCCTGGCGGCGACCGGATCGGTGCTGACCAACAAGTACTCCGAGGGGTACCCGCACAAGCGCTATTACGGCGGCAACGAGGTCGTCGACGAGGTGGAGGACCTCGCTCGGGCCCGGGCCAAGGAGCTCTTCGGCGCGGAGCATGCCAACGTGCAGCCGCACTCGGGGGCCAACGCCAACATGGCGACCTACCTCGCCCTGCTGGAGCCGGGCGACAAGGTCATGGGCATGCGCCTCGACCAGGGGGGCCACCTCACGCACGGCTCGCCCGTCAACTTCAGTGGTCGCCTCTATGAGTTCGCAGGATACGGCGTGGATCCCGAGAGCGAGACCCTCGACTACGACGTCATTCGAGAGCAGGCCAAGCGAGAGGCGCCGAAGGCGATCATTGCCGGCGCGACCGCGTACCCGCGGATCATCGACTTCGCCGCGTTCCGTTCCATCGCCGACGAGGTCGGCGCGATCCTGATCGTCGACGCCGCGCACATCATCGGCCTCATCGCGGGCGGCGCGCATCCCTCGCCGGTGCCGCACGCCGACGTCGTCACCTTCACGACCCACAAGACGCTGCGCGGTCCGCGCGGCGGGGCCATTCTCTGTCGCGAGGAGTACGCGAAGATCATCGACAAGGCCGTCTTTCCCGGGCTCCAGGGCGGGCCGCTCGACCACGTGATCGCGGCCAAGGCGGTGGCGTTCCGCGAGGCGTCGCGGCCCGCGTTCTCCGAGTATGCGCACGGGATCGTCCGCAACGCGCGTGCGCTCGCCGCCGGGCTGGCCGACGCCGGCTTCCGTATCGTCTCGGGCGGAACCGACAACCACCTGATGCTCGTGGATCTGCGACCGTTCGGCGTGACGGGCAAGGTCGCCCAGGAGGCCCTCGACCGCGCGGGCATCGTGTGCAACAAGAACACGATTCCCGACGACCCCGAGTCCCCGTTCGTGACCAGCGGGCTGCGGCTCGGCACTGCCGCGGTCACCACGGCGGGAATGGGCGAACCCGAGATGGGCGAGGTCGCGGCCCTCATCGCCAAGGTGCTGCGTGCACCCGAGGACGAATCCGTGCGCGTCGAGGTGCGAGATCGGGCCCGGGTGATCGCCTCGAAGTTCACGCCCTATCCCGACCTGCTGGCGTAGAGGTACCGACGCGTGGGTGGCTACGCGGTCGTCCTCGGCGTCGCCGCCGGGACGACGTGGCTCCTCACCTGGGTGGTGCGCTGGCTCGCCCCCCGAATCGGGGCCGTCAACAACCCGGCAACCGACTCGCGCCACACACACCGCCGCCCCACCGCGACGCTCGGCGGCGCTGCCATGTTCGCCGGTCTCCTGGCCGCGATGGCCGTTGCCTCGCGCATTCCCCAGTTCGGCGAGATGTTCGAGGGGTCCTCGGAGCCCCTCGGCGTTTTGCTCGCGGCGGGGGTGATGTTCGGCGTCGGAGCCCTCGACGACCTGCGCGAGGTCTCACCGCCCGCCAAGATCGCCGGTCAGGCGCTCTCGGGCGGGTTGCTCTCGCTCATGGGCGTGACCATGTTCTTCTTCCGGATCCCGTTCGCGGAGTCCGACTTCGTGGTGCTCTCACCGGACCTCGCGCCGCTCGTGACCGTCCTGTGGGTGGTCGTCATGGCCAACGCCATCAACCTCATCGACGGCCTCGACGGCCTCGCGGCCGGAATCGCGATCATCGCCGGCGCCGCGCTGTTCATCTATTCGGATCGGCTCTTCGACGCAGGGCTGCTGGACGGATCCAACATCGCACCCCTCGTCGCGGTGATGACCGTCGGCATGGCCGCGGGCTTCCTCCCGCACAACTTCAGCCCGGCACGGATCTTCATGGGCGACGCGGGCGCGATGCTGCTCGGGCTGATGCTCGCGGTCACGACCATCACGGTGGGCGGCCGCGTCGCGGATCAGTTCTCCGGGCAGACGTACTTCTTCTTCGCCCCGCTCTTCATCCCGATCGTGATCCTCGGCGTGCCCCTCCTCGACACCGCGTTCTCGTTCCTCCGGCGCGTGGCGCGGCGCCGATCGTTCGCCACACCCGACCAGGACCACCTCCATCATCGACTCGTGCGGCTGGGGCACGGCCCGCGCCGGTCGGTGGCGATCCTCTGGGCGTGGACCGCGGTGCTCTCGGGGCTCGTGCTCGTCCCGACGTTCACGAACGAGGGCAACGCGATGGTGCCGTTCGGGATCGCCGCGCTGGCGCTGCTCCTCTACGTCTACTTCCACCCCAGCGCACGCGAGGGGCGAGCCGCAGGGGCGGCCGCGAGGAGCGAGCGGAAGGCGGAGAAGCGGGCGGCGGCCACCGGGACCAACGACCGCAGCGGGGTCGTCGACCTCGATGCCCGGCGCCGTCCCTGAGATTCGTAGCCTCCCAACTTGCAGATGTGGCAGGCCGAACTCTAGATTGCGAAATAGTTCACAAGCTCGGGTAGGTGCCCGGGGCCGCGGGCGGTGCCGGGATCACACGGGAGCGGGCGTTGGAAGCGAACACGCGAGCCGAGCACCGTCAGGGGCTCTGGAACGGCTTCGGCCACGGCCTCTCCCAGGCGATCGAACTCGCGGCGACTCCGATCCTCTTCACGCTCGCGGGTGTCGGGCTCGACCGCTGGCTGGGAACCCGGCCCGCGTTCACGCTCGGTCTCGCGCTGTTCGCGCTCGCGGGTGTGACCCTGTCCGCCTACTACCGCTACGAGGCTCGTTCCCGTGCCGAAGAGAAGGGGAAGCCGTGGGCGCGGTGACCTCGTTCGACTCCTCGATCTCGGCTCCGGAGGGGATCGACGCCCCCGAGCCCGCGATCGCGCGGCAGCTCGCCGTCCACGCCCTCTGGATCGCACCCGCGATCGTGACGGTCGCCGGCCTCCTCCGGGGCTGGAAGGGCGCCTCCGGTGCCGCCGCCGCGCTCGCGCTGGTCGCGGCGAACTTCCTCCTCGCCGCCGCCCTCCTGCAATGGTCGGCCCGGATCTCGTCGTCGATGCTGGCGGCCACGGCGCTCGGCGGCTACGTCGTTCGTCTGGGCCTCATCACCGCGGTCGGCTTCGGCCTGCGAGCGCTCGGTGTCATCGACCTCGCCACCTTCGCGGTGGTGCTCGTCGCCAGCCATCTCGGCCTGCTCGTCTGGGAGCTGCGCTCCGTGAGCCTGTCGCTCGCGGCTCCGGGGCTCCGCCCGGTGGAGCAGTAGGAGGCGAGCGAAACGATGCCAGCCGTCCTCGGTGCCTTCGAGTTCCCGCCGGTCAGCCACCTCTTCGAGTGGCCCGAGCTCCTCTTCAAGGATTCGCCGCTCGCGATCAACAAGACCGTCATCTACATCGCGCTCGCGGCGTTCCTCGCGATCGGCTTCTTCGCGCTCGGAAGCCGGAAGCGCGCGCTCGTGCCCACCGGCGTCCAGAACCTGGCCGAGACGAGCTACAACCTCATCGAGGAGAACATCGCGGTCGAGGTGATGGGCGTCGACGACGGCAAGCACTGGACGCCGTTCCTCGCGTCGCTCTTCTTCTACATCTTCTTCATGAACATCTTCGAGGTCATCCCGGGCATCCAGTTCCCGCCGACGTCGCGTTTCGGAATCCCGTTCTTCCTCGCCCTCATGGTCTGGCTCATGATGGTCATCATCGGCCTCAAGTCCCAGGGGGTCGGCGGGTACTTCAAGAACGCGCTCTTCCCGCCCGGAGTCCCCAAGGCTCTCTACGTGCTGGTGACACCGATCGAGTTCATCTCCACGTTCATCGTGCGGCCCTTCTCGCACTCCGTGCGACTCTTCGCCAACATGATGGCGGGCCACATCCTGCTCACCACGTTCGCCCTGCTGACCGCGGCGCTCTGGCTGGGCAAGTGGAACGCGATCTTCCTGCCGTTGCCGTTCTTCGGTGGAGTGGCGATGACCGGCTTCGAGATCCTCGTGGCCCTGCTGCAGGCATACATCTTCACGATCCTGGCCGCGGTGTACATCGCCGGCTCGCTGCATCCCGAACACTGACCCCGAAACTCGAGACCCTGTCCCGCACAAGCAAGGAGAGATCCCAGTGGCCTTCCTGACCACCCTGGCCCAGACCACGGGCGACCTCGAGGTCGGCCTCAAGGCGATGGGCTACGGCCTCGCGGCCATCGGCCCCGGCCTCGGCATCGGCTACCTCGTCGGGAACGCCGTGCAGGCGATGGCCCGTCAGCCCGAAGCCGCCGGCATGGTGCGAACCACCATGTTCCTCGGCATCGCGTTCGCGGAGGCGCTCGCGCTGTTCGGCTTCGTCCTCTTCTTCCTCTGATCCGGGGAGCTGATCGACCATGAAGGTGCGTTATCGCATCCTCGCCGTCGGGTTGCTCGCCGGAGGGCTCCTCGTGGCCGCGCCCGGCACCGCCGGCGCATCCGAGACCCTGGGGAGCTGCCTCGTCGACAGCTTCCAGGAGATCGTCGGGGACCAGATCCCCGCCGAGCTCACCGCGCAGCAGTCCGAGGAGCTGGATCAAGCGGCCGAGGACTGCCAGGAGGCCCCGAACCCGATCGTCCCCGAGGTCAACGAGATCATCTGGGGCACCCTCTTCTTTGCCGTCGTGCTGCTCGCGCTGGTGAAGTGGGCCTTCCCCGCGCTGCGCAAGGGGATGCAACAGCGCGAGGACAAGATCCGCGGCGATCTCGAGGAAGCCGAGCACGCCCGGCAGCAGGGGCAACAGGAGCTCGACCAGTACCGTCGCCAGCTCGCCAACTCCCGGGAGGAAGCGGCGCGGATCCTCGAGGAGGCTCGGGAATCCGCCGATCGCGTCCGCCAGGAGCGGATCGCCGCGGTCGAAGAGGAGGCAGCCGATGTGCGCCGTCGCGCCGAGGACGATCTGAGAGTCGCGACCGAGCGGGCGACCGCCGACCTCCAGTCGCAGGTCGGTGAGCTGGCGATCGAGCTGGCCGAGAAGGTCGTCGCGCAAAGCCTCGACCGTGAGACGCAGATGGCGCTGATCGATCGCTACATCGAAGAGGTCGGGAGTGAGCGCCCGTGAGTGAGGCCGATCGCGTCGAGGCCTACGCCGAAGCTGCCTTCGAGATCGCCCGTACCGAAGGTGTGCTGGACGCGGTCGAAGACGAGCTGTTCCGGTTCGGTCGGACGCTCGAGGGCTCCGACGACCTGCGGATGGCGCTCACCGACGCCACCGCGCCGATCGAGCGGCGCATGGCGATCGTCGAGGAGATACTGGGCGGCAAGGCCCACCAGGTCACCGCGAGCATCGCGCTCCTCATCGTCGGCGCCGGACGCGCTCGCGACCTGCCCAAGATCGCCGAGCGGTTCGTTCGACGGGCAGCGGCGGAGCGGGAGCACGCGGTGGCGGAGGTCCGCAGCGCGGTGGCGCTCGACGACGCGCAGCAGGCGCGCCTCGCAGCAGCGTTGGCGCAGGCAACCGGGAAGCAGGTGGATGTCAAGGTGATCATCGACGAGCGCGTGATGGGTGGGATCATTGCTCGTATCGGGGACACGGTCATCGACGGCACGGTGCGCAATCGCCTCGAGGAGCTGAAGGAGCGAATCTGATGGCCGAGCTCACGATCAACGCCGGGGAGATCGCGGCCGCGCTTCGGCACCACGTCGGTGCATTCGAGCCCAGCCTCGAACAAGCGCAGGTCGGAGTCGTGGTGGAGGTCGGCGACGGTATTGCGCGCGTTCAGGGACTCCCCGACGCAGCCGTGAACGAGCTGCTCGAGTTCGAGGGCGGCACCCTCGGCCTCGCGCTCAACCTCGACGAAGAGACGATCGGCGCGGTCGTGCTGGGCGAAGCGAACGAGATCGAGGAAGGCAACGCGGCCCGGGCCACGGGGCAGATCCTCTCGGTGCCCGTCGGCGACGCACTGCTCGGCCGGGTCGTCGACGCAGTGGGCCAGCCGATCGACGGCAAGGGCTCGGTCGCTGCGTCCGAGGAGCGCCGGCTCGAGATCCAGGCGCCGGGGATCGTGGCGCGCGAGCCGGTGAGCGAGCCGCTCCAGACCGGCATCAAGGCCATCGACTCGATGACGCCCATCGGGCGGGGACAGCGCGAGCTGATCATCGGCGACCGCAAGACGGGCAAGACGACGATCGCGATCGACACCATCATCAACCAGGCTGGCGAGAACGTGAAGTGCATCTATGTCGCCGTCGGGCAGAAGGGCTCGACCGTCGCCCAGACCGTGGCGACGCTCGAGGAGCACGGCGCCATGGAGTACACGGTGGTCGTCAACGCGCCTGCCTCCGACCAGGCCGTCTTCAAGTACCTGGCTCCCTATTCGGGCGCCGCCATCGGTGCCTACTGGATGGAGCAGGGCGACGCCGCGCTCGTCGTCTACGACGACCTGTCCAAGCAGGCCGAGTCGTACCGGCAGCTCTCGTTGTTGCTGCGGCGGCCCCCCGGTCGCGAGGCATACCCCGGTGACGTCTTCTACCTCCACAGCCGGCTCCTCGAGCGAGCGGCGAAGCTGAGCGACGACAACGGCGGCGGTTCGCTCACGGCGCTCCCGATCATCGAGACCAAGGCCGGTGACGTCTCCGCCTACATTCCGACGAACGTCATCTCGATCACCGACGGCCAGATCTATCTCCAGGACGACTTGTTCAAGTCGGGTGTGCGACCGGCGGTCGACGTGGGCATCTCGGTCTCCCGCGTCGGAGGTGATGCCCAGGTCAAGGCGATGAAGAGCGTCGCGGGAACGCTGAAGATCGACCTCGCGCAGTTCCGCGACTTGGAGGCCTTCGCCACGTTCGGCTCCGAGCTCGACAAGGTGTCGGCGGCGCAGCTCGAGCGGGGCTACCGGCTCACGGAGCTCCTCAAGCAGCCGCTCAACTCCCCGATGCCGGTCGAGGAGCAGGTGGTGACGATCTTCGCCGGCACCAACGGTTACGTCGACGACATCCCCACCGAGGACGTGGGGCGTTTCGAGGCCGAGCTCCTCGAGTGGTTCCGGCTCCGGCACGCGGGCCTGCTCGCCGAGATCCGCGACACCGGCAAGCTCCCCGACGAGGAGCATCTGGGCACGGCCGTGGAGGAGTTCAAGGCCCAGTTCACGCCGCCCACGGGCCACGCGCCCGAGATCGAGGCCGACGTGGACGCGATGGTGGCCGACGCCACCTCTGTCGGCGAAGCCGACTCCGACAAGACCCTGGCTACCGAGTGAGTCGTTAGAAATGGCGGGCGCGCAGGAGCGGATCCTTCGTCGGCGCATCAAGAGCGTCGAGTCCACGAAGAAGATCACGCGCGCCATGGAGCTGATCGCCGCCAGCCGCATCGTGAAGGCGCAGGAGCGCGTGCACGCGGCAGTGCCGTACAGCGACGAGATCACGAAGGTCGTCCGCAACCTGGCGGCGGCGTCTTCGGGGCTGGAGAACGCGTACCTGACGCCCCGTCCCGAGATCCGTCGTGTCGCGCAGGTCGTGATTGCGGGAGACCGCGGCCTTGCCGGCGCGTACAACGCGAACGTGATCCGTGCCGCCGAAGGGGAGATTCGCGAGCATCGCGAACAGGGTCGCGACAATGCCCTGGTCACGGTGGGGCGGAAGGTGGAGTCCTACTTCCGGTTTCGCGACTTCCGGATCGAGCGGACGTATGGAGGCTTCTCCGACCTGCCGAGCTACGAGAACGCGCGCGAGGTGGCGATCGCCGTCAACGACCTGTTCCTGCCCGGTCACGTCGATCGGGTCGACCTCGTCTACACCCGCTTCGTGTCCGCGGGGTTCCAGGAGATCGTCGTTCGGCCGCTCATCCCGCTGGAGGCCGAGGTGGTCGCGGGCGAGGATCAGGTCGTCACACCGGACGAGCGCCGTTCGGTCGCGGCCTACGAGTTCGAGCCGTCGCCCGAGGTCATCCTGGCGCGACTGCTCCCTCGGTACGTCGAAGCGCGGATCTACGCCGCGTTGCTGAACGCGGCCGCGTCCGAGCACGCGGCGCGTCAGCGGGCCATGAAGGCGGCGACCGACAACGCCGAGGAACTGATCATCACACTCAATCGCCAGATGAACCGTGCCCGCCAGGACGCGATCACCACCGAGATCATGGAGATCGTGGGTGGGTCCGAGGCCCTCCGGGCCGGTGCGGAGGAACACGAGGAGGAGCCTGCTCTCGTCGACGTGGGCGAGGCGGAGTACTTCTCGCACGGCGGCACGTGACCCGATCCGAGCAGCACAGGAGCACCAGATGGCAGTGACCGAGCAGCCGACGAAGCGGAAGGACGGGCGGGTCGTCGCGATCGCGGGACCGGTCGTCGACGCCGAGTTCCCGAGCCACGCGCTGCCCGAGATCAACACCGCGCTCGAGATGGATGTCGAGCTCGAAGGCGAGACGATCACCATTACCGCCGAGGTCGCCCAGCAGATCGGCGGCAGTCGCGTGCGCGCCGTGTGCCTGAAGCCGACCGACGGCCTGCGGAGAGGCGCCGACGTACGCAACACGGGCCGGGGAATCACCGTTCCCGTCGGTGACGGGACGCTCGGACACGTGTTCAACGTGATCGGCGACACCCTCGACATCGAGAGCTCGGCGCTGACCGACATCGACGACCACTGGGAGATCCACCGGGAGGCACCGCCGTTCCAGGAGCTGGAGCCCAGGGCGCAGATGTTCGAGACCGGGATCAAGGTCATCGACCTCCTCGAGCCCTACGTGCAGGGCGGCAAGATCGGCCTGTTCGGGGGCGCCGGGGTCGGCAAGACCGTGCTCATCATGGAGATGATCAACCGGGTCGCGAGCCAGCACGGCGGGGTCTCGGTCTTCGCGGGCGTGGGCGAGCGCACCCGTGAGGGCACCGACCTCTGGATCGAGATGCAGGAGTCGGGCGTGATCGAGAAGGCCGCGCTCGTCTACGGGCAGATGGACGAGCCGCCGGGTGTCCGGCTGCGCGTCGCGCTCTCGGCCCTGACGATGGCCGAGTACTTCCGTGACGTGAAGCACCAGGACGTCCTGCTCTTCGTGGACAACATCTTCCGGTTCGTCCAGGCAGGCTCCGAGGTCTCGACGTTGCTCGGGCGGATGCCCTCCGCCGTCGGCTACCAGCCGACGCTGGCCGACGAGATGGGAGAGCTCCAGGAGCGGATCACCTCCACGAAGGGCCGTTCGATCACGTCGATGCAGGCCGTCTACGTGCCCGCGGACGACTACACGGACCCGGCACCCTTCACCACGTTCACCCACCTCGACGCGACCACGGAGCTGTCTCGCCAGATCGCCTCGCTCGGGATCTACCCCGCGGTGGACCCACTCGCGTCGACGTCGAGCATCCTCGCTCCCGAGGTCGTCGGCGATCGCCACTACCGGGTCGCCCGACGGACGCAGGAGATCCTCCAACGGTTCAAGGAGCTCCAGGACATCATCGCCATCCTCGGCATGGACGAGCTCTCCGAGGAGGACAAGGTCACGGTGAGCCGGGCCCGCAAGGTGCAGCGGTTCCTGTCGCAGCCGTTCTTCGTGGGTGAGAAGTTCACCGGTATGAAGGGCATCTACGTCCCGGTCGAGGAGACGGTCGAGTCCTTCGAGGCGTTGTGCAACGGTGATCTCGACCACGTGCCCGAGCAGGCGTTCTTCAACGTCGGCAACGCCGACAGCGTCTTCGCCAAGGCGAAGGAAATCGAGGAGCGCTGATCGCGTGGCCATACGCGTCGAGCTCGTGTCGCCCGAGCGACTGCTCTATTCGGGCGATGCCGACGTCGTCGTCTGTCGGACCACCGAAGGCGACATCGCGTTCCTGCCCGGTCACGCTCCCTTCGTGGGCGCGCTCGGGATCGGCATCGTGCGGATCATCCACGAATCGGGCGAAGACGTCGCGGCCATCCACGGCGGCTTCGTCGAGGTCACCGGAGACCGCGTGATCATCCTCTCCGAGGTCGCGGAGATGGCCGCTGACATCGACGTCGAACGGGCACGCAACGCCCGGGAACGTGCCGAGGTGCGCATGGCCGAGGAGCCGAGCGCAGGTGCCGAGGCGGCCATCGAGCGGGCCCACACGCGGCTGGTGGCGGCCGGCGTCGCCGACTCCATCAACACGTAGCGGAGCGCACGGCGGGGCCGCCGAGCGACACCGCCCACCGCCCCGCTCGCGAATAGCGTCGCGGGTGTGAGCAGGCTCATCGCAGCGTTCCTGGTCCTGGCCGCCGTGGCCTGGGGTATCACGTCGATGCGGGCCGACGACGTGGTCGTCCCGCCGGCGGCCGGCGCACCGCTGACGCCGATCGACGCGCCCGGGGTCGCGCGGGACGCCGCCGTGTACGGCGGGCTGGGCACCTGGGTCGACATCTTCGACTTCGATCCGACGACCGCCGGGGACCCACCTCCGGTCACCCCCGACTCGGTCGACGTCATGGCCGGGCTCGGGATCCGGACGCTCTACCTCCAGGCGGCGAACGACGACGGCGGCGAGGTCGGGATCGTGGACGAGGAGCTGGTGGGTCAGTTCGTCCAACGCGCCCACGAGGCGGGCGTGCGGGTGGTCGGCTGGTATCTGCCCCGCTTCGCCGACGTCTCCCGCGACCTCGCGTTCATCGAGGCGATGAGTGAGTTCGAATACGAGGGCCACCGCCTCGACGGCATCGCTCTCGACCTCGAGTGGACCCAGAGCGTCGCGGACCACGACGAACGCAGCGCGCGGCTCCTGGACCTCACGGAGCGCACCCGGGAGCTCCTCGGTGACGATGCCCTCGGCGCGATCGTGGTCGAGCCACTCCTCGTGGAAGACGTGAACCCCGATCTCTGGCCTGGCTACCCCTACGCGGACCTCGCCGACCTCGTGGACGTGTTCCTCCCGATGACCTACTGGACGAACCGCGACTCGGAGTCGAGCTTGCGGGACGGCTTTGTCTACACCGAGGCGAACCTGCAGCGGCTCCGGTCCGAGGTCGGGGACGTGCCCATCCACGCCGTCGGGGGCGTGGCCGACGCCGCGGTCGTCACGGACTACGCCGCTTTCGCCCGGGCCGCACGTGAGCAAGGCGCGGTGGGTGTCTCGGTCTACGACTTCAACACGACGGTCAGCAGCGCGTGGGAGGAGTTACGGCAGGCCGACGAGGGCTAGGTCGGCTCCCGCTCGCGGCGTCCGTCGCCTCACGTGGCCGCCGCCGGCACCTGATGGGTGCGCTCGAGGTACCAATAGGTCGCCAGCTTGATCCGGTCCTGGATCAGGAACCCGATGATCGCGTAACCCCAGATGGCGGCCGCCCAGTACCAGGGGATCGCGGTGACGAGTCCGAGGCCGAGGGTGGCGATCAGCGTCGCCAGCGCCTGGGTGCCGAGCACGGCGCCGAGCAGCACTCCTGCCGGGCGCACGGACCAGAAGGGACCTCGTGTGCGGGTGCAGAAGACGGTGAGGTGGCCGGCCACGGAGAGCTTCAGGTACACGAGGGTGCGAAGCTCGTCGATGGAGAGGTCGAAGAACGCGTCCCCGACGAGGAAGAGCAGCAGCGACGTGCACACGACGTACGCGCCCAGGACGGTGGCGACCGTGAGCACGGGCTTCATCTCCCACGACTCGGGGGACGCGCCCGCGATCTGGTGGTCGTAGGCGATGGAGAGGATCGCACCGTCGTTCAGCACCGCGAGGAGCAGGATCATGATCGCGGTGACGGGTCGATCGTTGGAGACGACGACCGCGATCGCGACGAAGACGACGAGGGCGATCGTTTCGCAGATGCGGTAGAGCGTGTAGCTCTTCATCCGTTCGAAGATCTCGCGGCTCTTGCGGATCGCTTCGATGATCACCGAGAGCCCCGGGGTGAGGAGCACGATGTCGGCTGCCGCGCGCGCGGCGTCGGTGGCTCCCGAGACCGCGATCCCTGCGTCGGCCTGTTTGAGCGCGGGAGCGTCGTTCACCCCGTCACCGGTCATCCCCACGATGTGGTCGCCGTGCTGGAGCGCGTCGACGATGCGGTACTTGTGCTCGGGGAACACCTGCGCGAACCCATCGGCCTGCTCGACCTCCTGGGTGAGCGAGTCCTTCTCGGTGGACGAGGACCCGTCCCCGGTGCCGAGCGAGCGGGCGTCGAGGATGTCGGTGCCCAGGCCCACCTCGCTCGCGACTTCCTTCGCGATCGCGAGGTTGTCGCCCGTGACCATCTTCACGTCGACGCCGAGGTCGCGGGCCGCGTCGAGGGTGGCGCGCGAGTCGGCACGGGGCGGATCGGCGAGCGGGAGGATCCCCAGGTACTGCCAGGATCCCCCGTCGGGCTGTTTGGCGACGCCGAGCGCCCGGTAGCCACGTGACGCGAGGTCGTCGACGATCGTCTGCACCGCCTGATCGACGTCGTCGTGGTGGGGATCGTCCGCAGCCAGGAGACCGAAGACGGCTTGGGGCGCCCCCTTCGTGAAGCGGAGCTCGCCGTCGGACCCGTCGCAGAGCGCCTCGCTGCGCTTGGTCACGGGATCGAAGGGGGTGAAGTCCGTGACGTGGAAGGGGGGAGTCTGATCGGCCGCGGCGGCGAGCACCGCGAGGTCGATGGGATCGCGATCTTCGGCCCGGGACGCCAGGGCTGCCGCACCGAGCAGGTCCCCGATCGACACGGCGCCCTGCACGGTGATCGGTCGGGGGTCGGAGACCTGGAGCTTGTTCTGCGTGAGGGTGCCGGTCTTGTCGGAGCAGAGGATGTCGACGCCGCCGATCTCCTCCACGGCCGGAAGGTGGCTCACGACCACGTCGCGTTTCGCCAGGTGCCCGGCGCCCACCGCCATGGTGACCGAGAGGACGGCGGGGAGCGCGACCGGGACGCCGGCGATGGTGAGGACGAGCGCGAACTCGATCATGCTCTCGGCGTCGTTCCCGCGCAGCAGTCCTGCGACCAGCGTCACGACGACGAAGGCCACCGCGAACATGATGAGGTAGCGACCGATCCCGAGGACCGCCCGCTGGAAGTGGCTGACGGTGCCCGCGGTCTCGACGAGCTGCGCGGTGCGACCGAAGAAGGTACGGGTGCCGGTGGCGACGACGAGGGCGTCGGCCTCGCCCTTGGTGGTGACCGTTCCCGAGTAGGCGATCCCCCCGTCCTGCTGTTTGACGGGCAACGACTCGCCGGTGAGCGACGATTGGTCGAGCTCCAGCTCGCCTTTCAGGATGCGGGCGTCGGCGGGGACCACGTCGCCGAGCCGGACGCGGATCACGTCCCCGACGACGAGGTCGGCGGCATCGCACTCGCCCCAGGAGCTGTCGCGTCGGACCCGAGCCGAGGCCGCGAGCCGCTTCTTCAGCGCGGCGATCGCGTTGCCGGCCTGGTGCTCCTCCCACCAGCCGACGATCCCGTTCATGAGCAGCAGGACGGCGATGACGACGACGTCGTTCCAGTCCCCGAGGATCGCCGCGAGCACCAGCGCGACCTCGATCATCCACGGGATCGGGCCCCAGAAGAACTTCAGGAACGCGACGAACGCGTTGGTGTGCTGCTCCGCGACCGCGTTGGGACCGTCGCGTTGCAGACGCCGGCGGACCTCGTCCGACGACAAGCCCTCGGCCGATGCATCGAGTTCACGTTCGACGTCCTCGAGCGGTGCCTGTTGGAGGTCGACCATGGCGCTGCCCGTGGTGGCCGTCTGGGTCCGATCAGTCGAAATCGAGCGCCGAGTATTGCATGAGCTTGTGCCACGTATGGGTGGCCTCGATCTTGCGGATGGTCCCCGACTTCGACCGCATGACGAGCGAGTACGTACGGGCCCCGTCACCCCAGTAGTCGACGCCCTTGACGAGGTCGCCACCCGTGATCCCCGTGCAGGCGAAGAACGAGTCCTCGCCCGAGACGAGGTCGTCGAGCGAGAGCACGCGGTCGAGGTCGTAGCCCGCGTCGAGCGCCGCCTTGCGTTCCGTGTCGTTGCGCGGCCACAGGCGCGCCTGGAGACCACCCCCGAGGGCCTTCAAGGCTGCGGCCGCGATCACACCCTCGGGTGTTCCGCCGATGCCGATGAGGACGTCGGCGCCGCTCGACGGCCACGCGGCCTGGATCGCCCCCGCGACGTCGCCGTCGGGGATCAACCGGATGCGGGCTCCGGCCTCGCGGCACTCAGCGATGATCTCTGCGTGACGGTCCCGGTCGAGAATGACCACGGTCACGTCGTCGACGTCCTCACCCTTCGCCTTGGCGACGGCCTCAAGGTTCACCGTCACCGACGCGTCGAGATCGATGACGTCGGCTGCTTCGGGACCGACCGCGATCTTCTCCATGTAGACGCAGGGTCCCGGGTTGAACATCGAGCCGCGCTCCGCCACCGCGATCACTGCGATGGCGCCGGGGCGCCCCAGCGAGGTGAGCGTGGTGCCGTCGATCGGGTCGACGGCGATGTCGACCTGCGGCGAGTTTCCGTCACCGATCTCCTCGCCGTTGTAGAGCATCGGCGCCTCGTCCTTCTCGCCCTCACCGATGACGACGATGCCGTCCATCGTGACGGTGTTGAGGACGAGGCGCATCGCGTCGACCGCGGCCTGGTCGGCGGCGTTCTTGTCGCCCCGACCCATCCAGCGCCCCGCAGCCAGTGCCGCTGCTTCGGTGGTGCGGACGAGATCGAGCGCGAGGTTGCGGTCGGGAGCCTGACGCTCTTCCATCACCGCTCTTCTCCTCTGTCGGCTCTGTTCGACCCTACCTCCGCGCTCTCGGAGCATCCCAAGAGCGGGCCGGGCCGGTCGGAGTGCGAGACTCGGCGTATGGAGGAATCGCTGCGGGCGCTCGCCCACGACGTGAAGGGCTTCATGCCCGAAGACGAGGGCCTGGCGCTCTACGAAGCGGGGCGGCGTGGGGCCGAGGTGGGACCGCTCCTCGAGGTCGGTTCCTATTGCGGCAAGTCGGCCGTATACCTCGGAGCGGCTGCGTCCGAGGCCGACACGGTGCTCTTCTCGGTCGACACGCCGGGCTCGAAGAGGAACTCCCCCCGATCC
>CAYRHS010000074.1:0-15358 GCA_964424125.1 uncultured Burkholderiales bacterium | reverse complement strand
CGCCGGGAGGTTCTCGCGGCCGCCCGATGGCTCGGGTCCCCCGCGGTGGTGAGCACCGCGAGCCTCGACGCCTCGACCTTCGGCACCGCGGACGCGATCGAGGTCCACAACTCGAGGGGCGCGCCCCGAGGCCCATTTGTACGTTTGTACGCACTCGTCGACGATCACGCACCACGGCGACAGGCCCCACGAGCTTGCAGCGTCGGCCGCGAGGACCTCCAGCGTCGCGCCCGACTCGAGGACGGTCACGCGGAAGCTGTCGAGCTTCACGAACCCACCAAGCCCGGGCGTGCGGCGCACGAGGTGTCGGAGGGGGGACTTGAACCCCCATGCCCCGAAGGGCACTAGCCCCTCAAGCTAGCGCGTCTGCCAATTCCGCCACTCCGACGTGCGGCTCCGGGGAGCCGAGCGTTCGAGTGTAGCGAAGGGCTTGTTCCGCTCCCGGGTCGACCACGGCGCGGGTCGGAGGTCGGGCTCAGCGGACGACGTCGATCCGGGTCGCGTCGATGGCTCCGAGCGGGTCGACGGTCAGCCCACGCACGGCCGACGAGGCGGCCATCTGGCGCTCGAACTGCACGAGAGGCACCGCGACGTGGTGCTCGAGGATCATCCGTTCGGCGTCCCGGTATCGCGCGGCACGCTCGGCCGAATCACTCATCGCCGCGGCGTCGTCGAGGACCCCGTCGACGGCGGTGTCCTCGAGCCCGATGACATTCTCCCCCGACATCGTGCGGAACAGCGGGTCGAGGAACTCGGAGGGGGTCGCGACGTCAGCGACCCATCCGAGGAGAAAGAGGTCGGCGTCGCCGGCGGCGAGGAACTCGATGAAGTCCTCCCGGGCGTGGGCACGCGGCTCGACCGGAATACCGAGCGCCGTCAGCTGCTCGGCGAGCTGGCCCGCCAGCGCCTCGTTCATCGGAGCCTCGAAGTAATCCAGGGCGACGGCGGGAACGTCGTCCTCGCCAAAGGCGCTCGCCAAGAGTTCCCGAGCGGCAGCTTCGTCGAGGCTGCAGATACCGGCGCAGGCGTTCTCGGCCGCGCCCGGCACCCCCATCGGGATGAGGCCCGTGGCCGCCCGCACCCCTTGATCCGACGCGGCAGCCACCGCGGCACCGCGGTCGACGCCGCGGGCGATCGCCTCGCGGAACGCGGGCTCGTCGAAGGTGGTCCCGCGGACGTTCACCGCGAGCAGGATCTCCGCCGGCGACGGCGTCGAGACCTGTTGGGACCCGACGCCGTGCGAGTCCGCCGGGACCACGGCAAGATCGACGTCGCCATCGCTCAGCGCGGCGGCGGCTTCGTCGTCTGCGTACGTCTGCGCCTCCACCGCGTCGACGCGCGCCTCGCCGCTCGGGTGCCCGTCCACTTTGGAGAGTTCGATCACACCGGTGTCGGCGTCGCGACGCTCGAGGCGGAACGGACCCGAGCTCACGGGCTGCTCCTCTTCGCCGGGGCCCGCGAAGTCGCTCGGCACGATGCCGAGGGCCGGGTGCGCGAGGACCTCGGGGAGCGAGGCGTCGGGGCGGTTGAGCGCGATCTGCACGGTCCGCTCGTCGACGGCGGTCACGCCCGCGAGCGCGTCGGCCTCGCCGGAACGGCGCTCGTCGTAGCCCCGGACGGCGTCGAGGCTGAGCGCCAGGGCCGAGCCGGTCGTGGGATCGACGACGCGGTCGATCGTGGTCACGACGTCGGCCGCGGTGATGGGGCTTCCGTCGTCGAACGCCACGTCGTCGCGCAGCACGAACGTGAACTCCGTGAGGTCGTCGTTCGCGGACCATTCTTCGGCCAGCGCGGGGACAGGCTCACCCGTCTCGGCGTCGAGGTCGACGAGCGTGTCGTAGAGCAGGTCCGCGACCAGCACCGCGTCCGGTTCGGCAGCGCTGGCGGGGTCGAGCGACCCGACGTCCACCAAGCCGACCCGGAGCACGGTCGGCGCCGGTGGCGCCGCCTCGTCACCGGACGCGCCGCCCGTGCAGGCCGCGACGGCCAGCGCGGCGACGACGAGGCTCCCAAGCACCCGCGCGTGCACGAGCAACCGATCGGCCCGAGCCGGTCGGGATCGAGGGATTCTTCGCGAAATCGGTCGTTCTCACCCAGCGCGCTCGGAGGGCGCGCGCTACGAGGTCGACGCTAGGTGACCCGGAGCCCGAGCAGGATGGTGGTGAAGGTGAAGACGACCGCGGTCGCGACCGTGAGTCGGTCGAGGTTGCGCTCCACGACGGTGGAACCGGCCATGGCCCCGCCCAGCTGGGCGCCGCCGAACATGTCGGACAGACCGCCACCCCGGCCTGCGTGTAACAGGATGAACACGATCAGCAGCGAGCTGACGAGGATGTGCACGACGAGGATGACGGCGGTGATCACGGCTGCGGCCGGCTCCTGGAGCGGGTTCTCAGCTCGCGCATGCTACCTGCTGGTCAGCGGTACTGGACGATGCGGGCGAAGTCGTCGGGGTCGAGCGACGCGCCGCCGACGAGCGCCCCGTCGATCTCGGGCATCGCCATCAGGTCGGCGATGTTGCCCGGCTTGACGCTCCCGCCGTACTGGATCCGCATGCGGTCCGCGGTCGATGAGTCGAAGACCCCGGCAAGCTCCTGGCGGATCATGCCGATGACGCTGTTGGCGTCGTCGGGCGTGGCGTTGCGGCCGGTGCCGATCGCCCAGATTGGCTCGTAGGCCACCACGCACCGGTCCGACTGGGTCTTGGGCACGCCGTCGAACGCGGCCCGCACCTGGCCGGCCACGAACGCGTGCGTCTCCCCCGCCTCGTGCTGCTCGAGCGACTCACCTACGCACACGATCGGCGACATCTCGTGGCGGAGCACGGTGCGAGCCTTCTTGTTCACGGCCTCGTCGGTCTCGCCGAAGTGCTGCCGCCGCTCCGAGTGGCCCACGATCACGTAGCGCACGTCGAGCTTCTGGAGCATCTCCGCGCTGATCTCGCCCGTGTAGGCGCCCTTCGTCTCCCAGTAGACGTCCTGGGCCCCGAGCTCCATCGGGATCTCGTCGCTCGCGAGCACGGTCTGCACCGACCGCAGCGCCGTGAACGTCGGGCAGACCACGACCTCGCACGCGTCGTAGTCCGCTTCCCGCAGACGGTACGAAGCCTTCTGCACGACCTGGATCGCCTCCAGGTGCGTGTAGTGCATCTTCCAGTTGCCGGCGATGATCGGCTTCCGCTCACTCACGGTCGTTCTTCCTCACTCTCCAGGTGCGTCCCTGGAGCGCGCTCTGCACGCGTCACGAACGCATCATCGGCTTGTGCGCAGCGCGGCCAGGCCGGGGAGGTCGCCGTGCTCGAGCAGCTCGAGCGATGCGCCGCCGCCGGTGCTGACGTGGTCGATGCGGTCGGCCAGACCCATCTGCCGGACGGCGGCCGCGCTGTCGCCGCCGCCGACCACGGTGAACCCGCCCGACGCCGCCACGGCCTCGGCGACGGTCAACGTCCCCGCCGCGAACGGCCCGAGCTCGAAGACGCCCATCGGGCCGTTCCACAGGACGGTGCCTGCATCGCCGATCGCGGATGCATAGACCGCCGCGGTCTCGGGACCGACGTCGAGGCCCATCCAGCCGTCGGGGATCTCGCCGACCGTTACGGTCTGCGTCTTCGCGTCGGCCGCGATCTCCTGCGCGACGACGACGTCGCTCGGGAGCTCGATGCGCCCGCTCGCCAGGAGCTCCCGGCAGTGGTCGACCCGGTCCGCTTCCAGACGGGAGGCGCCCACGTCGATTCCCCGGGCCGCGAGGAAGGTGAAGGCCATCGCCCCGCCGACGAGCAGGGTGTCGCAGCGTTCGAGCAGCGCGTCGATCACGCCGAGCTTGTCACTCACCTTCGCCCCGCCGAGCACGGTCACGAACGGACGACCGGGCGACCCGAGCAACCCCCCGAGCACCTCCACCTCGCGGGCGAGGAGCCGCCCGGCGGCCGACGGGAGCTGGGTCGGAGGGCCGACCACCGAGGCGTGCGAGCGGTGCGCGGCACCGAACGCGTCGTCGACGTAGACGTCGGCGAGCCGGCACAAGCCGTCGACGAAGGCGGGGTCGTTGCCGGTCTCGCCCGGATCGAAGCGCAGGTTCTCCAGCAGGAGCACACCGGCGGGCTGGAGCGCGGCCGACAGCTCGGCCGACTCCGCCCCCACGACCTGCGGGCTGAGCGTCACCTCGGTGCCGAGGTGCTCGGACAGGCGCTGCGCGACCGGCGCGAGCGAGAGGGCGGGGTCCGGCTGGCCTTTCGGCCGCCCGAGGTGCGAGCACGCGACCACGGCCGCGCCGCGGTCGCGGAGCCATTCGATTGTCGGCAGCGCGGCCCGAATCCGCAGGTCGTCCGTGATCATGCCGCCGTCGAGCGGGACGTTGAAGTCGGCGCGCAACAGGACCCGCGCGCCTTCGTCCAGCGAGAGGTCCTCCAGCCGCGGCAGCGTGTCCGCGAGCGCGGGCTCCGGGGTCACGGCCAGGTGGCTACGCGAGGACGAACTTGGCGAGGTCGACGAGCCGGTTCGAGTAGCCCCACTCGTTGTCGTACCAGCCGAGCACCTTCACGAACCGACCGTTGGTCATCGTGTCGACCGACGAGAACACGCACGACGACGAGTCGCCGACGATGTCGGCCGAGACCAGGGGCTCTTCGCTGTGGGTAAGCACGCCCCGGTAGCTCTCGTCGTTGGCCGCGGTCGAGAACGCGGCGTTCACGGCGTCGACGCTCGCCTCGCGTTCGAGCGTGGCCGTCAAGTCGGTGATGGAGCCGGTGGCCGTGGGCACCCGCATGGCCAGGCCGTCGAGGCGGCCGTCGAGCGCCGGGATCACCTTCCCGATCGCGCGCGCCGCGCCCGTGCTGGCCGGGACGATGGAGAGCGCCGCGGCGCGCATCCGGCGTACGTCGGCCTTGCCCTTCCGGCTGGTCTTGGCGATGTCCTGGAGCGCCTGGTCGCTCGTGTAGGCGTGCACGGTGGTGATGTAGCCCTGGTCGATCCCGAACTCCTCGTGGAGGACACGGGCCATCGGCGCGAGGCAATTGGTGGTGCACGAAGCGTTCGAGATGACGTCGTGCTTGGCGGTGTCGTAGACGTTGTCGTTTACGCCCATGCAGATCATGGCGTCGGCGTCGCCGCTCGGTGCCGAGATGATGACCTTCTTGGCGCCGCCCTCGAGGTGCCCGGCCGCCTTGTCGCGAGCCGTGAAGAGCCCGGTCGACTCGATCACCACGTCGACCTCGTGCTCCTTCCACGGAATCGCCGCCGGGTCCTTCTCCTCGAGCTTGACGACCTCGTCGCCGTCGACGGAGAAACCGTGGTCGGTGACCTTCACCTCGTTGCGGAGGACCCCACCGACCGAGTCGTGCTTGAGCAGGAACGCCATCGTCTCCGCGTCGCCGAAGGGATCGTTGACCGCCACCAGCTCGACGTCGGGCTTCTTCAACCCGACCTCCTCGGCGATGCCCGACAAGGTGGCCGTCCCGCCCGTGCGATCGAGGATGGCCCGGTGGAAGGAGCGCCCGATGCGGCCGTATCCGTTGATCCCGACTCGTACCGTCATACCGATTCCCTTTCGACGGATGACCCCCGCCACTCGAACCCTACAGCAGCCCGCGCAGGCTCTCCCCTAACAGGGCCGGGTCGTGCGCGCGGCGATCGCGGCGGACGACACCGTCCGGCTCGAGGGCCAGCGGGACGGTCACGATCGCTCGGCGAGTCCGATCGCGCCCCGCTCGGCCCGCTTCGTTCTCCCGATGCCCAGCACGATCACGACCAACGCGGCCGCGACGACCGCCCAGCGCAGCGGGCTGTCCTCGAGCTGAATCACCAAGGGAAGCACGAGCAGTGCCACCAGGTTGATGACCTTGATCAGCGGGTTCATCGCCGGGCCCGCGGTGTCCTTGAACGGGTCGCCGACCGTGTCACCGACGACCGCGGCCGCGTGCGCCTCCGACCCTTTGCCGCCGTAGTGCCCCGCCTCGACGTACTTCTTCGCGTTGTCCCACGCGCCACCGGCGTTGGCCAGGAGCACCGCCATCAGCTGACCGGTCAGGATGGCAGCGCCGAGGAACGCCCCGAGCGTCAGATCCCCGAGGCCGAACCCGACCGCGACCGGCGTCAGGACGGCGAGCAGAGCCGGCGTCGCGAGCTCCCGCAAGGAAGCGACCGTGCACATGTCCACGACCCGCGCGTAGTCGGGGCGCTCTGTGCGCGACAAGATCCCGGGCCGCTCGCGGAACTGCCGTCGGACCTCCCGCACGACGGAGGCCGCGGTTCGGCCCACGGCACGGATCAGGATCGATGCGAAGAGGAAGACCACGGCCCCGCCGAGGAGGAGACCGATGAAGGTACGAGGCCGAGCGATGTTGAGCGGACCGAGATCGAACACGTCCGGCCCGGAGCCCAGCCCGCGCTCCTGCGCGATCGTCTCGACGAACGACGCGAACAGCGAGACAGCGGCGATCACCGCCGAAGTGATCGCGAAGCCCTTGGTGATGGCCTTGGTGGTGTTGCCGACCGCGTCCAGCGAGCCCATTCGACGCTCGGCGTCCCCGTGGAACTCGCCCGACATCTCCGCGATCCCGGCCGCGTTGTCGGCGACCGGCCCGTAGCTGTCCATCGAGACGATCACCCCCGTCGTGGCGAGCATGCCCATTCCGGTGAGCGAGACGAGGTACAGCGCGAGACGGACATCGCCGCCCGCCAACGCGAGGGCGACGATGATCGCACCAGCAATGACGACGATCGCCCACACACTCGACTCGAGGCCGGACGCGAAACCGCCGAGGATCGTGGGGGCAGCACCCGTCTCCGTCGCCTCCGCGATCTCACGAACCGGCCGGTGCTCGCTGCCGGTGAAGTACTCGGTCAGATACGAGATCGCGACCGCGAGCACCAAGCCCACGACGACGGCCCAGAGAAAATCCCACCGCGCGTCGGCGTAGAGCGCTGTGGCGAGCGCCGTTCCCCCCGCCGTGATCGCGGCCGAGAAGACGAAGCCCCGCTGGATCGGGCGCATGGTCGCTTCGCTCGTTCCGGGCGCAGCCCGCACGGCCATCACCCCCGCGATCGAGGCCAGGACACCGACGCCGCGCACGAGGAGCGGGTACACGACTCCCACCACCGGGTTCAGGCCGATCGACTCCGCCGCACCGGCGCCGAGGATCATCGACGCGACGAGCGTCACCTCGTAGGACTCGAAGAGGTCGGCCGCCATGCCTGCGCAGTCCCCGACGTTGTCCCCGACGTTGTCGGCGATCGTCGCGGGGTTCCGCGCGTCGTCCTCGGGGATTCCCTGCTCCACCTTCCCGACGAGGTCGGCGCCCACGTCGGCGGCTTTGGTGAAGATGCCGCCGCCCACCCGCATGAACAGGGCCAGCAGCGACCCGCCGAAGCCGAAGCCGACCAGGACCTCGGTGGCCCGGTCGCCGAAGACCATGAAGATCACGGTGGCGCCGAGCAGGCCCAGGCCGATCGTGAGCATGCCGGTGATCGCCCCGGTACGAAACGCGATGCGCAGCGCCTGCGGGAGATCGTGGCGTGCCGCGGCGGCAGTCCTCACGTTGCCCTCGGTCGCATACCGCATGCCCAGGTAGCCGGTGAGGCCCGAGAGGCCCGCTCCTGCGGCGAACGCGGCCGCGCGCCCGAGCGCGACCGCCAAGTTGTCACCGAACGGGTCGCTCGTCGTGGCGAAGACGAGGACCACCACGATGACCACCATGCCGCGGATCGCGCGGAACTGGCGACGAAGGTAGGCCCGCGCGCCTTCCTGGATCGCGTCGGCGACCTCGACCATGGTCGCCGAGCCCCGATCCTCCTGCACCATCCGCGACGCCAGGAGTAGCCCGACCGCGACGGCAGCGACCGCGACGGCGGCGACGGACGCGAGCAGCCACCACTCCGTCAGGCGCAGGTCGAAGCTCTGAGTCACCCGGGGGAGACGGCCCTGGCTGGCGTCGTGAACATGCTGCGAACCTAGACTCGAGGGTTCGTGATTCTCGGAGTCACCGTACCGGCCGCAGCGCCGGTACGGGCCGAGTGTCGATCGGAGAGACGTGGAGCTGAGAGTCAGTGACGAGGACGCAGCGTTGCTGCGGGAGCTGCTGGACCACACCGTGCGCGACCTCAACTACGAGATCGCCGACACCGACCGGTCGACCTTCCGCGATTCCCTGCGCGAGCGCCGCGAGCGGCTCGCCAGCCTGCTCGAGCACTTCGGCGGCCCCCTCCCCGACGCGCCCTGAGCGGACTGCTCCGAGCGGTCCTCCCTACAGCAGCCCGCGCAGGCTCTCCCCCAACCGGGCCGGGTCGTGCGCGCGGCGATTCGGGCGGGCGACGCCGGCCGCCACCGGCTCCGCGTCCAGGCTGCGGACGACGGCCTCGTCCACGGCGAGCCCGCCCTTGGGGTCGTAGAGGAACCGGTCCACACGTCCCCCGTGCTCGAGCACCGCGCGCAGGTGGTCGGGGCCGTCGAGGCCCTCCGTCTCCGGGATCTGGGGAGCCAGGTTGGCGACCTGCACGACCTCGCCCGGCGCGTCCTCGACCGCTTGCGCGATCCCGGGCACGCACAGCACCGGGAGCACGCTCGAGAACAGTGAGCCCGGAGCGAGCACGATCTGGTCGGCCTGGCCGATCGCCCGCATCGCGTCGGCCGGCGCAGGCGGGTCGGGCGGCACGAGCTCGACGTGACGGATCCTCCCCCGGGCCTTCATGACGGCCACCTGACCTTCGACGACCTCGTTGTCGACGTCGGCGCGCAGCTCCACGGGTTCCGTCGTCGCCGGCAGCACGCGGCCGACGGTCTCCAGCAGGCGGCCCGCCTCCTCGAGCGCGGCGCAGAAGTCGCCACCGAGCGTCTCGGTCAGCCCGAGCAAGACGAGGTTGCCGAGGGGATGGCCCGCGAGCTCGCCGTGCACGAACCGGTGCTCGAACGCGTCGCACCACGCAGGCTCACCCGCCGCGAGCGCGCCGAGGGCCCGCCGCAGGTCGCCCGGTGGCGGGATCCCGTACTCCCGGCGCAGGCGGCCCGACGACCCGCCGTCGTCGGCCACGTTGACCACCGCGGTGATCGTCTGCGCGTAGCAACGGATCGCCCGGAGCGCCACCGCGAGCCCGTGACCACCGCCGATCGCAGCCACCGCCGGACGCTCGGCCGGCCCGTCGGGTCCGGTGGGTCGGGCATCGGCCCGGCTCCCCGGCGCCGAGGGGCGCGTCCCCGCGCCCGGGTTCGGACGGCGTACCCGGGCCCCGACCGGCCCCGGGCGGGCGGCGCGTTCGTCGCGTTCAGTCACGATCGATGTCCCGATGGTGGATCCGCGGCCGGAACCCGTGGCGCTCCAGCAGCCGACCGATCTCCTCACCGAGCACCACGCTGCGGTGGTGACCGCCGGTGCAGCCGATCCCGATCGAGAGGTAGGCCTTGCCCTCATGTACGAACGCGGGGAGCAGGAGCGTCAGCATGTCGTCGAGCTGGTCGAGGAACGTGCTCGCCTCGGGCTGGCCGAGAACGTACTCGCGGACGCGCCGGTCGAGGCCCGTGAAGGCCCGCAGCTCCGGGACCCAGTGGGGATTGGGCAGGAACCGGCAGTCGAGCACCACGTCCACGTCGAGGGGCAGGCCGTACTTGTAGCCGAACGACACGATGCTCGTCTGGAGCGCGATCTCGGCCGACCGATCGGCGAAGAGCTCGTGGAGCCGCTCGCGCAGCTCGTGGACGTTCAGGTCTCCGGTGTCGACCACGAGGTCGGCGTGCTCCTTCAGCTCCCCCAGCAGCGCGCGCTCGCGCTCGATCCCCTCGCTCACCCGCTCGTCGGCCGCGAGCGGGTGGGGGCGGCGGGTGGCTTCGAACCGGCGCACCAGGACCTCGTCCGCCGCGTCGAGGAAGAGGATCGTCGTGCGTGCGCCGCGGGCGCGCAGCTCGGCGAGGGCGCCCAGCAGCTCGTCCATGAACTCCCCCGAGCGCACGTCGACCACGAGGCCGTAGCGCGCCGGCCGACCCTCACCACCGGCCAGGTCCGCCACCTTGGTGATGAGCGCGGGGGGAAGATTGTCGATGACGAAGAAGTCGAGGTCCTCCAGCACGTTCGCCGCTTCCGAACGCCCTGCCCCCGACATGCCGGTGATGATCGTCACGTCGAGCGGCTCACTCATCTCCCGGTCCCTCCGCGCTCGGACGAGCGGGTCGCGACGATGCCACGCCGGGACCGTGGAGGTGCGCGTACAGCGCCTGCGCCACCGGCTCGGGCAGCCAGGACAACGCCGTGAGGTCCCGCTCCTCCAGCTCCCGGAGCCGCTTCACCGACCCGAACTCTCGCAGCAGCCGCCGGCGGCGCACCGGCCCCAGGCCGGGCACGTCGTCGAGGACCGAACGCGTCATCTTCCGCTCGCGGAGCTTGCGGTGGTACTCGATCGCGAACCGGTGCGCCTCGTCCCGGACGGCCTGAAGCAGGTACAGCGCCTCGGAGTCCCGGGGGATGCGGATCGGCTCGTCGCGGCCCGGCCGGTACACCTCCTCGAAGCGCTTGGCCAGCGCGGCCACGGCCACGTCCTCCAGGCCGAGCTCCTCGAGCACCCGCAGGGCGACGCCGAGCTGGCCCTTGCCACCGTCGACCAGCACCAGGTTCGGCGGATAGGCGAAGCGCTTCCCGCGGCGGGCGCCCTCGTCCCGCTCGCGCAGGTAGTTGCGGAAGCGTCGGGTCAGCACCTCTTCCATGGCGGCGAAGTCGTCCTGTCCCTCGGTGCTGCGTACCTTGAAGCGCCGGTAGTCGGATCGCTTCGCGAGCCCGTCCTCCATCACCACCATCGAACCGACGATCTCGGTCCCCTGGAGGTTCGAGATGTCGTAGCACTCGATCCTCAGCGGGGCCTCGGGGAGATCGAGCGCCTCCTGCAGGGCGACGAGCGCACGCGCGCGCGCGTTGTGGTCGGAGGCGCGCTTCATCTTGTGGCGGCGGAAGGCCTCCTCGGCGTTGTGGGTCACCGTCTCGAGGAAGGCGCGCTTCTCCCCCCGTTGCGGCACCCGGACGCTGACTCGCGAGCCGCGCTGGCCCGAGAGGAACGATTCGTAGAGCTCGACGTCGTCGGGAAGGACCGGCACGAGCACCTGTTTGGGGATCTCGCCGGGCGTACCCACGGCGCCGTAGCGCTGCTCGAGCACCCGGCCGACGAGCTGGGGCGTGGCGACGTCCTCGACCTTGTCGACGATCATCCCCCGCCGTCCGACCATCAGGCCGCGGCGGACGGAGAAGATCTGGACGCTCGCCTGGAGCTCGTCCTCGACCAGCCCGACGGCGTCGAAGTCCTCGGCCCGGCTGGAGACGATCTGCTGGCGCTCGATGACCTTCCGGACCGAGAGGATCTGGTCCCGAAGGCGTGCCGCGAGCTCGAACTCGAGCCCGTCGGCGGCCTCGTGCATGCGCTTGTCGAGACGATCGAGGATCGCGTCGGTGTCGCCGTCGAGGAACCGACACAGCTCCCCCACCAGCTCGTCGTACTCCGCGCGGTCCACCGCACCCACGCAGGGCGCCGCGCACTTGTCGATGTGCGCGTAGAGGCAGGGCCGCCCCAACTTCTCGTGCCGCTCGAACTTCGTCTTCGTGCAGGTCCGGATCGGGAAGGTCCGAAGCAGCAGGTCGAGCGTCTCGCGGATCGCGTAGGCGTGGGCGTACGGCCCGTAGTACCGGACGCCCTTGCGCATCGCGCCCCGCAGCACCATCGCCCGGGGCCACTCCTCGTCGAGGGTCACGGCGAGGAACGGATACGACTTGTCGTCCTTCAGCCGGATGTTGAACCGGGGCTGGTGTCGCTGGATGAGGTTGTACTCGAGGAAGAACGCCTCGACCTCGTTGTTGACCTCGATCCACTCGACCAGCTCGGCCGCATCCAGCATCTGGCGGGTCCGCTCGGGCTGGGCGTCCGGCGCGTTGAAGTAGGACGCCAGCCGGTGCCGCAGGCTCTTCGCCTTGCCCACGTAGAGCACCCGGCCCTCCCCGTCGAGGAACTGGTAGGAGCCGGGAGCGTCGGGCACGGTCGCGGTGGGCGGGCGTTCGAGCATCCCGTCCATTCTCGCGGGTCCGGGCGCCGAGCCGCCCCGTCAACCGGAGCGCCTTCACGACCGTGGGACACTGCGACCGCTCATGGCTGACAATGCCCGCTCACCCAGCACGACCCGACTGGAACGCGACGCCCCGCGTCGACCGGCTGATCGCGAGATCCAACGATTCGCGGGGTGGGTGCTGATCCTGTTCGCAGTCGCGTTCCTCGTGCAGGCGTGGCCCCGGATCTCGGCGCCCTTCGGCGACTCCCACGACGGCCGGAACGGGGGAACGTGGGCCGTTGCCGCCGCGGTCATCCGTGACGAGGGCGACGCCAAGGCCGGGGCGGAGCTGCGCGACGAGGAGTAAGCGAACCATCCTCCATCGGGCTGGGCCTCCTGCTGCTCGCACAGCGGCGCTGGTCCGCTCCCGGCTCCTGGTTCTGGATCACCGCGATCGTCGCCGCGATCGCGGTGTTGAGCAGCTGGGAGGCAGCCCTCCTCGCGGCCGTCGAACTGTGGGACTGGCGCCACGGCCGCACGCGCCGCCGGCCAATCACCCTCGGAGCGGTCGCCGGGCTCTTCCTGCTGGCCGCGTGGCTCTGGTGGGCGTCCGGATCGTTCACCGGCATCTTCGAACACTTCCAGGACCGGAACCGGTGCGCGACTTACGAGCCTCGCGGACGCGCTCAGCACACAGTGGAGCTACGCGCGTGACCTCTTCTCACCCGTCAGGATCCTGCTCGGGTCCCCGCGCTGATCGCAGGTGCCGTCGACCACCGGACGCGTCGGTTGATGGCCGTGCTGATCCCCGTGACGATGGGGTACATCCTCCTGCTCCCGGACGCCGCGTCCCATCACGACTATTGGGGCTATTGGCTCGGCGCTCATCGAGCCCGACGCGGCCCCTACCAGATCTCCCGGGCATCCGAGCCGTCCGGGCTGGTCGGGCGTTCTTGACAACGCCGCGGTTCCTAGCCGGGGTATGCTTCCGACGCCGGGCCCGGACTTCCGGCACAGATCACGCTCCGAGGCCGACAACCCCGCGGCGAGGCGACCGGGCTGCCCCCGCCGGCCGATTCGGAGCACTCCTTCGGGAGGTCACAACCGATGCTTAGATTCCAGGCCCCGCTGCCGGACGCTTATACCCTCGCGACCCCGGATGAGCTCGACGCGCGGATCGCGGCCAGTCGCGCGCGCCTCCGTAAACAGCTCCTGATCCTCGGCCACCACTACCAGCGTCCCGAGGTCTTCAAGTGGGCCGACTCCCGGGGTGATTCCTTCAAGCTCGCCCGCTTCGCGGCCGAGAACGAGCAGGCCACCGACATCGTCTTCCTCGGCGTGCACTTCATGGCGGAGTCGGCCGACGTCCTCACCGGTCCGCACCAACGGGTCGTCCTGCCCGACCTCAACGCGGGTTGCTCCATGGCCGACATGGCCGATCTCGACCAGGTCGAGGAGGCCTGGGAGGTCCTCGCGGCCGTGACGGACGTCGACGAGATCGTGCCGATCACGTACATGAACTCCTCGGCGGCTATCAAGGCGTTCGTGGGCGAGCACGGCGGAGCCGTGTGCACCTCGTCTAACGCCCGAGCCGTGCTCGAGTGGGCTCTCGACCGGGGCAGCCAGGTGATCTTCCTCCCCGACCAGCACCTCGGCCGCAACACCGCCTGTGCGATGGGCTACGGACCCGACGACGAAGCCATCTGGGACCCCCGCCACGAAGCCGGGGGCCTGGACGAGCGCACGATAAAGGAAGCGACCTTCTTGCTCTGGAAGGGCCACTGCTCGGTGCACCAGCGCTTCACCACCGAGCACGTCGAAGCTTTTCGCGCCGAACACCCCGACGGTGAGGTGATCGTGCACCCCGAGTGCGCACACGAGGTCGTCGCCCTCGCCGACCGCGTCGGCTCGACCGAGCGCATCCTCGAATGGGTGACAGACGCGCCGGCCGGGGCTTCACTCGGCATAGGGACCGAGGTCCACATGGTGCAGCGCCTGGCCGAGGAGAACCCCGACAAGACCGTGGTCTCGCTCGACCCGCTCATCTGCCCCTGCTCGACGATGTTCCGCATCGACGCGCCGCACCTCGCCTGGTGCCTCGACGAGCTTGCCGCGGGCCGTTTGGTCAATCAGATCTCGGTGGACGACGAGACTGCCGAGTGGGCCCGGGTCGCCCTCCAGCGCATGCTGGACATTACCTGAGGAGTCGGAGCCCACCGATCACACGCGTTTCGGTGGCCGAGCCCGAGTGGAGCGGGACAGGATCCAGACGAGGCCGCCGGCGAGCAACGCTTGCGATGCGAGGGTCGTCCATGCCGCCCCGACATCCTCGTAGATCGGTATGAAGAGAAAGGTTCAACGAGATATTCGGGACGAGCGTCACCGCCACAGCAGCAGCGAACCGCCTCCCGTCGCCGACGGCGACAACCGGGGTGAGCACCAGTACCACTGCTCCGGGTGGCGCAGACGCCATCAAGACAGCCAGGGCCGGAGCGGCGTCCCGATACTGCTCGCCGAACGCTGTCGCAAGAATCGGGCCGGACGCGAGGATGCAGACCAAGGTCACCGGACCGATCAGGAGGAGTGCAAGGCGTACGAGGCGCAGCGCGGACTTTCGCTGCCGAGATGGCTCGAGTCCCGCCGTGTGCGTGATGGCCATCGCGCCGATCGAGCGGGAACCAGGTTCACACCATCGAGCAGTCGATAGGCCGCCGAGTACAGACCCACGCTCGACCCTCCGACGAGCACGGCCAGGAGCCGCGACCCGTGGCTCGGAACCGGCGGATCCGGTTGCCCCACTCTCACCCTGTGTGTCGCTAGGTGTGCGATGCGTCGTCTTCATGAGGTGCGCCATTCATGAGCGCACGTCTGAAATGTGACCCGTCACGACCCCGGCGCGAAACCGCCGAGAGCGCCGACGACGCAGGCGCCCCCGGCGATCAGGCCAGGCCGAGGACTGGAGCGAGGAACTGGCCTGTGTAGCTCTCCGGAACCTTCGCCACCGTCTCGGGCGAGCCCTCGGCAACCACCGTCCCGCCGCCGTCGCCACCCTCGGGACCGAGATCGATCAGCCAGTCGGCCGACTTGATGACGTCGAGGTTGTGCTCGATCACGAGCACGGTGTTCCCGGCGTCGACGAGCCTGGAGAGCACCCCGAGCAGCCGGCGGACGTCGTCGAAGTGCAAGCCGGTGGTCGGCTCGTCGAGCAGATAGATCGTGCGACCGGTAGCCCGCTTGCCCAGCTCCGTAGAGAGCTTCACGCGCTGGGCCTCACCGCCCGAGAGGGTCGGCGCGGGCTGCCCCAGGCGGACGTAGCCGAGCCCGACGTCAACCAGGGTCTGGAGCCGCCGCG
>CAYRHS010000073.1:5490-15386 GCA_964424125.1 uncultured Burkholderiales bacterium | reverse complement strand
GGCCGCGTGGCCCGGCTCGCGGAGTGGGCCGAGTGCCCCGTCTACGTCGTGCACGTGTCGTCCGGGGCCGCGCTCGCCGAGGTCCGCGTCGCTCAGGAGCGCGGAGTGGACGTCCGGGCCGAGACCTGCCCCCAGTACCTGCACCTCGACGTCCGCGCGCTCGAGGGACCCGAGGCCCCGGACTTCGTCTGCACGCCGCCGCTCCGAGAACGCGCGGACAGCGAGGAGCTCTGGGAGGGGCTCGCGCGCGGTTGGCTCCACACCGTGGCCACCGATCACTGCCCGTTCTGGACCACCGATCGGCGCCGCGGGCTGCGGGATCGCCCCGAGGGCTTTCGCGACTTCACTGAGATCCCCGGAGGCCTGCCGGGCATCGAGACCCGGCTGGCGCTGGTCTGGGAAGGGGTCGCGGCCGGCCGACTCACGGCCGAGGACTGGGTGCGCCTGTGCGCGGAGGCGCCCGCCCGGACGTTCGGCCTGTGGCCCACGAAGGGGTCGCTGCGGCCGGGCGCCGACGCCGATGTCGTCGTGTGGGACCCGGCGCGCGAGCAGTCGCTCGACGCGACGGCGCTGGCCACGAACGTCGACCACTCGCCGTACGCAGGGCGGACCGCCGGGGGTTGGCCGCGGCTGGTCTGCTCGCGCGGACGGGTGGTCTCGGACGACGGGCGTTTCGTCGGCGAGGCCGGCGCGGGCCGGTACCAGCACCGTCGACCCATGTCACCCGAGCCGCTCCGATGAGCGTCACCGCCACGGGACAGGGCGACGGCCTCCGCTGGATGCTCGCGTCCGCGTCGTTCCGTCCCCGGGCATCCGCGCGCACCGATGCGCGTGCGTTCCACCGCCGGCTCCCGGGCTACGAGGTGACGCCCCTCCTCGAGGCGCCCGCGCTGGCCGAGCGTCTGGGCGTGGGCCGCGTGGCGGTGAAGATGGAATCGGCCAGGCTCGGGCTCCCGTCCTTCAAGATCCTCGGCGCGTCCTGGGCGATCGCCCGCGCCCTCGGGCAGCACGTGGGTGCGTCGCTCACCGAGTGCACCGACGTCGGGGAGATGGCGCGCCTGCTCGAACCCTCGTTGCCGCTCACCCTGGTCGCCGCCACGGACGGCAACCACGGGCGCGCGGTGGCGCACATGGCCGCGTGGCTCGGGCTCGACGCGCACATCATCGTGCCGGCCGAGGTGTCCGAGTCACGGCGAGCGGCGCTGCGGCGCGAGGGTGCGCGCGTCACCGTCGTCGACGGTCCGTACGACGACGCCGTCGACGCGTCGAAGGCCGAAGCGGGACCACGCTCGCTCGTCATCTCGGACACCTCCTGGCCGGGCTACGAGTCGGTGCCGCGCTGGATCTCGGAGGGATACTCGACGATCTTCGCCGAGGTGGCAGATGCCTGGGACCCCGCGGGTCGAAGCTCTCCCGACGTCGTCGCGGTGCAGATCGGGGTGGGCGCGCTGGCCGCGGCCGTGGTCGATCACTACCGGCAAAGCGACGACACGCGGATCGTCGGTGTCGAGCCGGACCGGGCCGACTGCGTGGCTCGCTCGGTCGCGCAGGGGCAGCCGATCTCGCTCACCGGGGGCCAGGACTCGATCATGGCCGGGCTCAACTGCGGTACGCCGTCCCGCGTGGCCTGGTCCGAGCTTTCGACGGGCCTCGACGCCTACGTCGTCATCGCCGACGAGTGGGCTCGTCGCGCGGTGCGGACGCTCGCCGACGCGGGCATCGTGGCCGGTGAGAGCGGCGCGGCCGGGCTCGCGGGCCTGATGGCACTCGGTGCCTGTGCGCCTGTGGAGGTGCGAACGGCGGCCGGGCTCTGCCCCGACGCGGCGGTGCTCGTGCTGGCGACCGAAGGCGCGACCGATCCCGAGGCGTGGGCCGCGATCGTCGGATCTCGCCCCGAGGACGTGGTGCGGCCGGGCTGAACCGCTTGTCCGCGTGGGCGGGTCGTCAACCCGGTCGGCGCTCGCCGTAGAAGTCCCGGATCGTCCCGCGGAACCGCTCGACGTCGACGTCGAGCGCGATCCGCCACCGACCCTTGCCGGCGAAGAACTCCTCCTCCGCGAGGGCCCGGAACTCGTCGGGGATCCGACCGGCGGCGAGCCACCTCGCCCGGAAGTCGACGACGGTGGCTCCCCAGGCCGCGTCACCGCCGACGTCGACGACGAGGGGCAGCTCCTCGGCCGTGAGGAGGTCGGGGTCCTCGATCGACATCATCGTGAGCGTGTCGTGCGAAGGGCAGCCCGATCCGCTCTCGATACTGGACATCTCGCGGTAGAGCACGAACGGGTCGGCCATGAACTCGGCCTGCGGTGTCCGTCGGGCGTTCAGCACGTCGAACTCCGCCTCGTCCATGGTCGCGATCATCGTGACGTCGAGGCCCACCATCAACGGCGGACGCGACCAGGGGGCGCGGGCCATCTCGTTCGCGGCCGTGGGGTCGCAGGCGACGTTGAACTCCGCGAGGGGGGTCGCGTTGCCGGGTGGGCGGGCGGCGCCGCCCATGATCACGAGCCCGCCGAGGAGCTCGGGGAGCTCCGGCTCGGCCCGCAGCGCGAGCGCGACGTTCGTGAAGGGGCCGACGGCCACGACGGTGAGTTCGCGCGGCCGCTGGCGCGCGAGACGGACGATGAGCTCCGCGCCGGACTCGCCCCTGGGTGCGAGGCCGACATCGGGTCGGTGCACATTCCCGAGTCCGTCCTCGCCGTGCATCATCGTGGCGTCGGGGAAGTCGGGCCGCGGTCCGAGCGGCTCCTCGGCGCCGACCGCGAACGGCAGGTCGCTCCGTCCCGCGGCCGCGAGCACCTTGGCGACGTTGCGGGCGGTCTCCGCGGCGCCCAGCACCCCGCGGACCGTCGTGACCGCGACGGTGTCGATGGCGGGGGAGGTGAGCGCGTACCAGAGCGCCGAGTAGTCGTCGACCCCACCGTCGGTGTCGAAGATGACCGGTGTGCGCGCCATCGCTCCGCCTGCGCAGCTCGAAAGAGTCAACGTAGTGTAACGATCCAACCGATTGGAGCGCGATGCCGACGGCACCGCCACCCGAGGTCGCGGAGCAGTCCGTCGACGTGCCACGCGCCCGCGTGCGCGTGTGGCGGGCGGGAGAGGGACCGCCGCTCCTCGTGGTGACCGACTGCGGTGACCCGCTCGAGCTCTGGGCGGAGGCGTTCGGGGCCTTCGCTCGTCGCCACGAGGTGACCTGCATCGAGCAGCCGGGCTTCGGCTACTCGGACGCAGGACCGGATTTCGACTATCGCTGGCAGTCGCACCTCGACGCGCTCCTGGGAGTCGTCGACGAGCTCGACGTCGAGGACGCCCTCGCCGTGGGCCACTGTGTCGGCGGGACGCAGCTCCAGGCGATCGCGGCCCACGAGCCCGGCCGACTCCGCGCCGCGGTGCTCGCCGAGACGTTTCCCGCCGCCCGCTACCGCGCGCTCGGCACCGGTCTGGTGATGCACCGGGCCGCACGCGTGCCCGGTGTCGGGGAAGCGCTGCTCGCGCTCGGCGGCGGGCGGGGGGTGCGCGGTGGCGCTCGCGTCCTGCTCCGCCGGCTCGCGGCCGACCCGGGCTGGGTCGACAACGAGATCCTCGAGCGCTACACGGCTCCGGTGCGGGAGGGCCACAATCCGAAGGGCGGCCTGTGGCACAACCGGCGGTGGAACGGCGAGGCGGCCGTGGCGGCAGAGCGGGTGGAGCTCCCGGCGGCGTACCTGCTCGGTACAGGAGGGCACTTCGCCCGCTTCGAGGCGGAGCGGCGCGCCTTCGCCGCCGAGCACGGACGGGAGGTGGAGGTCCTCCCCGGTGCCGGCCACTTCCTCTTCGCCGAGCGCCCGGAGGAGTTTGCCGACCGCTGCGCCACCATGCTCGCGGCGCTCGTGGGCGAGGGAAGCGGTCGCTAGTCAAGCAGGGCGGCGGCGACCAGCTCTAGGTGCTCGTTGGGGTCGCCGAGCAACATCTGGCACGACTTCACCCGGCGCAGGTGCAGATGCAGGTCGTGCTCCCACGTGATCGCGATCCC
Organism: uncultured Burkholderiales bacterium; assembly: GCA_964424125.1. Taxonomy (GTDB): domain Bacteria; phylum Actinomycetota; class Acidimicrobiia; order IMCC26256; family JAOSJL01; genus CAYRHS01. Next base: position 11,374 of record CAYRHS010000073.1, on the reverse strand, counting down.
ACCGTGGACCTGGATCGCCGCGCCGACCACGTCGACCGCGTTCTGGGTCGCGGTCGCCTTCGCCGCAGCCGCTGCGATCTCGGCGTCCTCGCTCCCGCTGCAGACGGCCCAGGTCCCGAACGCGGTCGCGGAGCGGGCGTTCTCGACCGCCACCAGCATGTCGGCGAGCCGGTGCTTCACCGCCTGGAAGGTTCCGATGACGGTCCCGAACTGCTCGCGTTCGCCCGCGTACTCGGCGGCCATCTCGAGCGCCGCCCCGGCACTCCCGGTGGCTTCGGCCGCCAACCCGACGAGTGCTCGCTGCCGCGCCCGCCCGAGCGCGCCCCGCGGGTCCGGCGCGGCGAGCTCTGTGGCCTCCACACCGTCGAGGAGGATGGTGGCCACCCGCCGGGTCCGATCGAGCGTGGGCTCGTCGGTCACCGCGACATGCGGTCCGTCGGTCGGGACTACGTGGACCCGGTCGCCGACGGGGAGGAGCACGACGTGGGCGGCGGCCCCGTCGAGCACGACCGAGAGAGTCCCCCGGAGCCGGCCGTCGTCGACGGTGACCGCATCCGGCGCGTTCGCCGTGCCCGCGCCCGTGAACGCGGTGGTCACGATCTTCGATCCGGCTGCGGCCTCGCGGAACAGCTCGTCCGCCCGGGGATCTCCCGCGTGCTCGGCCAGCAGGGGGAGCGAGACGATCACCGACGAGAGGAACGGCACCGCCGCGACCGCCCGTCCCACCTCCTCGGCGACCACGATCTGGTCCACGAGATCACCGCCACTGCCACCCGCGTCCTCGCGCCCCCCCAGCCCCGTGAGCCCGAGGGAGGCGAAGCGAGCCCAGAGGCCCTCGGCGAACGGCGGGCCGCCGTCGTAGCTGTCGCGCGCCCGCGCGTGGTCGGCGAGCAACGACCGGACGACGCCGCGCAGTTCCTCCTGTTCGGGGCTGAGCTGATACTCCACGATCGTGTCCTCGGTGGCCGGGCGGGGCCGCAAGTAGTGTAAGCGAGCAGCTTGCACCGGGTGCAAGGCTTGCCATCGGGCGCGAGATCCAGGGCGGGGACCGCCGTGGCGGCGAACGGTCGAGTAGGAGGGGAGTGCGGGTGAGCGCAGCGGCGCCGGAGTGGGAGACGTTCCGCGTGGACCGCGAGGGGCCGGTCACGGTCGTCACCCTCGATCGTCCCGACCGCATGAACGCCATCAACAGCGTGATGATGCGCGAGTTCGAGGCGTTCTGGCCCGCATTCGACGCGGATCCGGAACAGCGGGTCGCGGTCGTCACCGGTGCAGGCGACCGCGCGTTCTGCGTGGGCGCCGACGTCAAGGAGATCGCGGAGCTGGGCGAGCTGCCGGCCGCGCAGCAGGACCCCGACGTACGCGTCGCCAATCGACTCACGCCACACCAGAATCGCGTCTCGAAGCCCACGATCTGCGCGGTCAACGGGCTCTGTGCGGGCGGGGGCCTCCACTTCGTCGTCGACTGCGACGTGGTGATCGCGGCCGACAGCGCCGAGTTCATGGACCCGCACGTGAGCGTCGGCCAGGTCAGTGCGCTCGAACCGGTGATGCTGGCACGGCGGATGCCGCTCGGGGCCGTCCTGCGGATGGTGCTCGCCGGCGGCAGCGAGCGGCTCTCGGCGACGCGCGCCTACGCGCTCGGCCTCGTGAGCGAGGTCGTCCCAGGCGTCGAGCTCCCGGAGGCCGCGCGCCGGCTCGCGGAAGCGGTCGCGGAGGGCTCGCCCAGCGCGATTGCCCGGAGCCGTGCGGCCGTGTGGGACTCGCTCGAACGACCCCTCGACGACGCCCTGCAACACGCGTGGGAGCTCTTGCGCGGCCAGTGGGCGCATCCCGACTTCGAGGAGGGACCACGCGCGTTCGCCGAGAAGCGTTCCCCGCGCTGGACCCCGTGACGCCGAGAGGAGGACGACGATGGCGCTCGAGGTGAAGATCGACGAGGGTGCGTGCATGAGCGCGCGCGAATGCTCGTTCTGGGCCCCGGGGGTGTTCGACAACGACGAGGACAACAACGGCATCGCGTACGTCGTCGACGTCGACGCAGCTCCGGAGGACCGCGTGATCGAGGCGGCCCGCCGTTGCCCGAACTTCGCGATCGAGGTGTTGCGCGACGGCGAGAAGATCGTCTGAGCAGTCGGTGGATCTCGGACTGGCGGACGAGACGGCGGTCGTCGTCGGGGCCAGCACGGGGATGGGCCGTGCCTGCGCGCGGGCCCTGGCGCGCGAGGGCGCCCGGGTCGGGCTGGTCGCCCGCCGCGCCGACCTGCTCGACGAGGTCGCCCGCGCGATCCGGGCCGAAGGCGGCGAGGCCGTGACCGCGGCCGCGGACATGACCCGTCGCGGGGAGTCGGAAGCGGCCCTGGCACGGCTCGGTGACGAGCTCGGAGGGCCGGCCGTCCTCGTCAACGCCATCGGGCTCTACGAGTCCGTCGCGGGCTTCGAGGCCGCGACCGACGAGGTCTGGTCCGCGCACCTCGAGACGTGCCTGTACGCGCCCGTCCGGACCTGCCGGCTCGTGGTCGGCGGCATGGCCGCTCGGAAGCGGGGCGCCATCGTCAACGTGGCGACGGCCGCGATCGCCCGGCCCGTGCCTCGCTATGCCCACTACACCTCGGTGAAGCTGGCGCTGACTCACTTCACCAAGAATCTCGCCCGCGAGTTCGCCGTCGCGGGCGTGCGCGCCAACGCCGTGCTGCCGGGGATCATCGCATCGGCGACGGTGCTCGGGAAGCTCGAGGCGCGCCGCCGGGAGCTCGACGTCGACGAGGCCGGGCTCTTCGGGTTGGTGAATGCCTCCCTCGACGGCCTCAGCTGGTCGGACCGTTGGGGCCGCTGCGAGGAGGTCGCCGACGTGGTCGCCTTCCTGGCCTCGCCGGGCGCGTCGTACGTCAACGGCGCCCTCGTCGCGGTCGACGGCGGGTCTCCCGCGTGAGCGCTCCTTCCTCGCCCCGCCCGCTCGCCTACTACGGGCTGCCGGACGACTACTCGGGTCCCGAGATCCCGACGGGACGCGTCGCCGAATGGGAGAACGGCCTCCGGACGGGCGGCGCGCCCGAGGAGTACGAGTGGTGGTACGTCGACAGCAAGATGGACGACGGCACGACCCTGGTCGTGGGCCTCGGCACCAAGGACGTCGTCGACGCGGGCGGCCCGCTCGCCCCGTTCGCGCGCGTCGACCTCGACCTCGGCGACGGGACGCGGGTGACCCGGACCGCGCGTGCCGACCCGGCGGACTGCTCGTTTGCCACCGACCGCTGTGCGGTTCGGATCGGTGCCTGCTCGTACGAGGGAGACCTCGAGCACCTCGTGCTCCACTACGAGGACGACGAGCTCGAGATCGACCTCGACATCGAGAGCCGATGCGAGCCGTTCAAGCCCGGGACCGGGCTCGCCTGCCACGGTCCACGGGGTGAGGACGTCCTCGGCTGGATCATCGCCGTCCCCCAGGCGAGCATCACGGGCTCGCTCACGTACCGGGGCGACGAGCACGTACTCCGGGGGGCCGGGTACCAGGACCACGGCTGGGGCAACTCGCCGTTCGTCGAGCTCTACCACCACTGGTACTGGTGCCGCGCGGAGATCGGACCGTACGCGACCGTGGTGACGAGCCAAGTCGCGGCGGCGAAGTACGCACACGACACGACCAAGGCGTTCATGCTCGCCAAGGACGGCAGGATCGTCGTCCGCGACAGTGGACAGATGCGCTTCTACCACGCGCTCGAGCGGCTCGATCCCGACACCGACAAGCCGGTGAGTCACGACCTCCTCGTCGTCCACGAAGACGGCGACGAGAAGTACCTCCTCGAGTTCGAGGTCGAGCGCGTGCTCCTCGCCACGAGCTTCGTCGACATGATGATCGAGGACCAGGCGCTACGCGACGCGATCACCGCGACCGGCTTCGACGGCGCCTACCATCGCTTCACGGGGCGCGCCACGCTCGACCACTACTCGCGCGGGCGCCTCGTCGAGTCGTTCGTGAGCGACGCCATCTGGGAGCTCAACTACACGGGCCACAAGTACCTGGGCTCGATCTGAGCCCGGGTCGAGCGCGCCGCTCGTTGCGCGGGCGGCGCCTCAGGCTGGTGTGAAGCGGACCGGGAGGTGCTTCGGCCCCCGGAAGACGAAGAAGTTGACCTTCTCGTAGGTGAAGTCGTCGGCCAGGCGCGGCTCCGCCACGCGGTCCAGGAGTGCCTCGAGCACGATCTGGCCCTGGAGGCGGGCCAGGGGGGCTCCGATGCAGAGGTGGGCGCCGAGGCCGAAGGCGAGGTGGTCCTTCACCAGACCGCGGTCGAGATCGAAGGTGTCGGCGTCCTCGCCGTAGATGCTGCGGTCGCGGTTGGCCGAGCCCATGCTGACGATGACCCGGTCGCCGTCGTCCACCGGGCAGCCCGCGACCTTGGTGTCGTGGGTGGCCGTGCGGAACATCAGCTGTACGGGCGCGTCATGGCGCAGCGACTCCTCGATCGCGATCGGCACCAGGTCGCGGTCCTTGCGCACGCGCTCGTAGCGCTCGGGCTCGCGGATCAGCTCGTAGAAGAGGTTGCCGAGCAGGTTCGTCGTGGTCTCGTTGCCCGCCATGAGCATGAACCGCACCTGGGTCACGATCTCGGTGTCCGTGAGGTACTCGCCGTTCGAGAGCTCCTCGGTCATCATCGTCGTGATGATGTCCTTCGGCGGCTCGTCGAGGGATCGGCGCCAGGCGATCTGTTCCCGGATATAGGCGTTGAACGCCTCTTCGGTCTCGTGTCGCTGGCGTACGGCTCCGGGCGACGTGGCCTTGTCCTCGACCATGTCGGCGGTCCAGGCGTGGAACTGCTCGCGGTCCTCCTCGGGGACGCCGAGCATGTGGGTGATCACGGTCGAGGGCACCGGGATCGCGAGCTCCTTCACCAGGTCGGCTTCCCCGCGACCGGCGAACGTGTCGACGGTGCGGGCCGCGAGATCCTCGATGTAGGGCTGGGCGGCCCGGATCACCGCCGGCGCGAGCGAGGTGAGCATGATGCGCCGGATCGGCCCGTGGCGCGGCGGGTCGATGTCGTTGAGCGTCTTCTCCTCGTCGGGCTTCTCGTCCTTCAGCCGCAGGCCCATGCGGCTGGAGAAGGTCTGCCAGTCCCGGAAGACCCCCGAGACGTCGCCGTGGCGGACGACGAACTTCACGCCCGGGAGGGGCTCGGTCACCGGGCACCGCTCGCGCAGCGCCTGGAGCGCCTCGTAGGGCTCCCGGGCGTCGGCCGGGTTCGTGGGGTCGAAGGCCGGGACGTCGCTGGTCTGCTGGTTGCTCATCGTCGGCATCTTGCGCGCCTTGACAAGCCTTGTCAAGGACAGAAAGATGCGCCCGCGGCGTGCCCCGAGCGGGACGACCGACCCACGACCCGGACGGAGGATGACGCGTGGACCTGGGGCTTCGAGACAAGGTGGCGTTGATCTGCGGTGCGAGCGAGGGCATGGGCCGCGGCACGGCGGAGGTGCTGGCGGGCGAAGGGGCACGCCTCGCGCTCGTCGCCCGCACGGCCGAGACGCTCGAGAAGACCGCGGCCAAGATCGCCGAGCGGGGCGCGGAGGTCGCGGCGTTCCCCGCGGACCTCACCGACGCGGACGCGGTCGTGCGCACGGTCGCGGACGTCCGTGACCGCTTCGGGCGCGTCGACGTGCTCGTGAACGTCGTGGGTGCCTGTGACGTCGTTCCCGAGTTCGCGGATCGCGACGACGAGATCTGGCATCGGGCCATCGACTCCGTGCTCATGGCCGCGGTGCGATCGTGTCGTGAGGTCGTGCCGATGATGCAGGAGCAGGGGGGCGGCGCGATCGTCAACATCTCCGCGATGTCGATTCGCCACTGGATCCCGAGGATCGAGCACTACTCGGCAGCCAAGGCGGCGCTCGC
>CAYRHS010000073.1:0-5480 GCA_964424125.1 uncultured Burkholderiales bacterium | reverse complement strand
AGAACCTGGCCAAGGAGTTCGCGCACGACGGCATCCGCGCCAACGCGGTGATGCCCGGCTGGATCGCCTCCGAGAGCGTGCTGCGGAACCTCGAGGGGCGCCTCGAGCAGTACGGCCTCACCGACGTCGAGGAGTACTTCCCGATCGGCAACGAGCGGATGGACAACCTCACGTGGGCCGACCGCTGGGGGACGCCCGAGGAGATCGGCAACGTCGTGACGTTCCTCGCGTCCGAGCGCGCGAGCTACGTAAACGGCGCCTGGGTCAACGTGGACGGTGGTTCGAGCTTCTAGCCCTTCCTCATCGCTCGTCGACCACTCGCTCGACCTTGTACGAGGCGCGCGGGAAGGTCCCGACCGGGACGGGCTCGACCGTCGTCGGCACGCCGATCGACGACTCGAGGCGCTCGGCGAGATCCGCGGCGGGCTCGCCTTCCACGCGGACGGTGAGCGTGTCGGAAGGTGTCGACGGGCGCACGAGCGCGTACTCGGCGTCCGCGGGGAGCTCCTTCCAGACGTCGATCGGCAGCACCCACTTGCCGCCGACCTCGACGATCTCCTTCGCCCGGCCCTCCCAGAACGCGCGGCGTGAGGTCTCGCCGCAGTCGCAGAGCGCGGGCTCGATGCGGATCACGTCCTCCATGTCGTACCGGATCATCGGGTTGTCCCGGCCGAGGGACGTGACGACGAAGTAGCCCCGCTCCCCGTCTTGCACGGGGTCCCCGGACACGGGGTCCACGGCCTCGACGATGGCGTAGTCCTCCGCGAGGTGCGCGCCCTTCCCGGGCGAGCACGAACTCCCGAGGAAGCCCACGCAGTCCTGCCCCGCGCTGATGCGGTCGTACTGGTAGGTGGGGCCGATCTGCTCGGGCTCGGGCAGCTTGCCCTGGTAGCCGATCCGCTCGGCCGCCTCCCGGAAGCGATGGAGCGCGGCGGGAAAGAGGCCCCAGTGGTCGACCGGGATGTGCTCGATCGCGCGCAGCGCCTTCTCGGCCGCCTCCACGCTCTCGGGCGGACCGAGGGAAATCGACAGGCAGCCCATGTTCTCGTAGAGCGCGGAGATGAAGGCCTGGCCGCCGTTGAGATAACCGGGGTGCGCGTTGGCGACGATCATCCCGGGGCGCATGCCGAGACGCCACTGCTGGCGGGCCCCGAGCTCGCACTCGAGGGCGAGGTCGTTCTGGGTCCAGAGGGTGAACGTGGGTCGCCCGGTCGTCCCGGTCGACATGGCGAGGCGGATGGCACCTCGCAGACCCACGACGCGGTAGTCGCCGACGGGTGGGTGCTCCGCCTCGCTCTCGCGCAGCGCGGGCTTCTGGAAGCGCGGGACCGCGGCGAGGTCGTCCACCGACTTCACGTCGTCGGGGCTCACGCCGGCCTCCTCGAAGCGGCGGGCGAAGAAGCGCGCCTCGACGGCACGGGCGACGGCCTCCCGCACCCGCTCGTCCTGGAGCGCGCGCAGACGGTCCCGCGGCATGGTCTGCGCCTCCTCGTTCCAGAAGCGGCGCTCGGTCGTCGTGTCGGTCATGGCCTTCTCGTCCTCCCTGGGCTCGGTTCCTACGCGGGCCGCCAGGCGGGCGGCCGCTTCTCGGTGAAGCTGCGCATCCCCTCGAGCGCTTCGTCGGAGCGCATCTGCGCGAGGAACTCCTCGTAGCGGACGGCAGGGAGCGAGGCCGAGAGCATGCGCTTGTAGCGCTCACGCGCGCCGGGGGCGACGCGCCGGACGGCCCGGATCGCCTCCCGGAGCGCGGCCTCGAGCTCCGCGTGGGGCACGACGCGGCCGACGAGGCCGATGCGTTCGGCCTCGGGGGCGTCCACGTCCTCGGCCGTGTACATCATCCAGCGGGCTCGGGCGAGGCCCACATGGGCGGGGAGGCGCACGGGTACGAAAGGGTCGACGAGGCCGCGGAGCCCCTCGGGCACGCGGAACCGCGCCCGGTCGGAAGCGACCACGAGGTCGCTCATGAGGACGATGATCAAGCCCGCGGCCTGGCAGGCACCGTTGACCGCGGTGAGGACGAGCTTGGAGGTGCGCTCGAACGTGGCGTACGGGAAATCACCCTCGACGTGCGCCAGCCGCTCCGGGACATTCGCCTCCCAGGCGTCGGCGCCACCTCCGAGATCGCCGCCGGGGACGAAGTACTCGTCGCCGGTGGCGGTGATGGTGACGAGCTCGACCCCGTCGTCGAGCTCGGCTTCCCACAGGCTGCGGTTCAGGGCCTCGTACATCTCCATGGTGAGGGCGTTGGCCTTCTCCGGCCGATCGATCACGATGGACGCGACGCCGTCGTCGACCGTGTAGCGAAGCCCGGGAACCTGCACGCCCGCATGATCGGGCCGACCCCACCTATTGTCAAACTACGTCAGATGATTCGAGGACGGGCATGACGGGGGCCGAGGGGCGCACGGCGGTGGTGGTCGGAGCCAGCTCGGGGATGGGGCGCGGCGTGGCCCGGCGCCTGGTCGCCGAGGGCGCGACGGTCGTCGCCGCGGCCCGACGACGGGACGCGCTTGAAGGGCTCACAGCCGAGTGCGGCCCCGCGCTGGTCCCCATCGTCGCCGACGTGGGGAAGGACGAGGACGTCGAGGCCGTCTTCGACGCCGCGAGCGGGCTCGACGCGGCGCTCTCCTGGGTCGTGAACACGGCGGGCGTGGTCCACTACGGCGACTTCGCCGACCAATCGACACGGGCCTGGCGGGAGATGGTGGACATCAACCTGCTCGGCGCGGCCCGGGTCTGCGCCGCCGCGCTCCGGCGCCTGTTGCCTCGGGGCGAGGGACGGATCGTCCAGGTGACCTCCGTCGCCGCGAGCCTGCCCGTGCCGGGGCTGGCGCTCTACTCGGCTTCGAAGGCGGGGGCGTCGCGCATGCTCGCGGCGCTGCGGGGCGAGTACGGCTCGTCAGGCGTGGGGATCACCGAGCTCGAGGTGGGCGCGACCGCGGGCACAGGCATGGGGCGCACGATCGAGCACCGTCCGCCGGAGATGGTCGAGCGGATGATGCGCTTCGCGGGAGCCGACCGGCGCATGGAGGTGGACGACGTGGTCGACGTCGTGTGGTCGATCCTCACCGCGCCTGCCGGTGCCCGGCTCGACCACGTCCGGTTGCGCGAGCCGTCGGACATCCCGACCTGAGGCGGAACGTGGCGAGGCGAGACGGGAGGGTGGCGGTCGTGACCGGAGGCGCACGCGGCCTGGGTCGCCGCTTCGCCGATCACCTGGCGGCCGGGGGTGACACCGTGGTCGTCGCGGACCGCGACGAGGCGGGTGCCCGGCGGGCCGCGAGCGTGATCCGCCGGAGCGGGGGGAGTGCCCTGCCCTGCGCGCTCGACGTCGCCGACGAACGCTCGGTCGAGCGTCTCGAACGGGCGGTGGCGGCCGTCGGTGGCGCCGACGTGCTCGTAACGTGCGCCGGTGCCTACGACACGCTGGGCCAGGGTCGCGTCGAGGATCTCCCGCCCGGTGAGCTGGATCACGTGGTCGCGGTCGACGTGACGGGCACGTGGCGGGCCGTGCGCGCCTGCGTCCCGTCGATGCGAGCGCGAGGCGGTGGCCGGATCGTGACGCTGGCGTCGGTGGCGGCGTGGGGGAGTGCCACCATGCCCCAGTACGGCACGGCGAAGGCGGCGGTTGTGGGGCTCACCCGGTGGCTCGCCCGCCACCTCGGCGACGAGGGGATCACCGTGAACGCGATCGCCCCCGGCCCCGTTACCACCGCCGCCGCCGAACGTGCCATCGCGCCCGCGCGCTGGGAACGGCTCCGGCAGGTCCAGGCCGTACCCCGCACCGGCACACCCGCCGATCTCCTGGGGGCCCTGACGCTGTTGAGCGACCCGGGGGGCGGCTTCCTCACGGGGCAGGTCCTCGTCGTGGACGGCGGGGTGGTGGCGGCGTGAGGGTGCTCGTGACCGGGTCGGACGCGGGGCTGCGCGACGCCGTCGCGGCTGGACTCGCGGCACACGGCGCGGACGTGGCGTCGTCAGGGGACGTGGCTCCCGGCTTCGATGGCGGATTCGACGCGGTCGTCCGCGTCGGCGGGCCCGAGGAGCGACCTGTCGACGGCCTGACCGAGCTCACGGTCACGGGACCGAGCGGTTCTGAGCTCGTGGTGCGGGCGTGCCCGGTCGTCGGTCGCGGCGGACACGCGCGGGACGCGGACGCGCTGGGCGCTCCGGTCCTCTTCGCCGCGATCGACGGCCGGGCGGACTTCCGCTTCGTGCATCACGACGACCTCGTGCGCCTGCTGCTCCAGGCCTGCGAGCAGCGCCGTACGGGGACGGTCGAGCTCGCGACCGAGGATCGGCTCACCGCCGTGGAGGTCGGCGCCGCGCTCGGGCGCCGGATCGTCCGGATCCCCGCCGGGGGACGACGGCCGGGCGGCATCGACGCGCTGCGCGTTCCCCGGGCCGTCGACACGACCCGTCTGCGCGAGGAGTGGGACTTCGTCCCTGCGTGGAGCGGCCGTGAGGCGCTCGAGGACCTCGGCCGCGTGTTTCGGCGCAGCCGGTACGTCGGCCACGAGCGTCACCAGCTGCCCTGGCACCTCGACTGGGTGCCGACGGATCTCCCCTCGGCCATCCCGCCCGCCGACGGCGCGCCGTTGGAGCACGCGGCCCCTCCCGAGCGCCGCGGCAGCTTCGACGACCCCATCGATCCACGGTTCCCCGTGTTCACCGCGGCCAACCTCGGCGAGGCGTTCCCGGGTCCGATGACGCCGCTCTCGCTCGAGCTCAACCTGCGGATGCTCCGGGGCGGGGGCGACGGCACCGTCCACTACCTGGGCCTCGAGGAGCCGATCGCGACCGAGCTGCGCGCCCGCGCGGTCTGCTCGTTCGGGCACCGCCTCTACGGCAACGTGAGCGTGCTGCGGGAGATGGCGAAGTCGATGCCGGGATGGAGCCCCGAGGACATCGACCAGCAGTACCTAGGGATCCCCAAGCCGCCGGGGTCACCGACGCGCCCGGACGCCGCCGAGCGCCGCTCGTTGCTGAAGCTGGCGGCGCGCCTCGCCCCTCGACAGCTCGGCCACCACGCGGAGGTCGATCGGATCGTGGTCGAGGCGCGCCGTGAGGCCGGCGGTTCCGAGCCGAGCGCGCTCGATGACGAGCGCCTGGCGGCACGACTCGACCTGCTGCGCGACCTCTCCATCCAGGCCTGGCACGGAGCGACGCAGGGGAACGTCTTCGCCGGTGGTGTGCTCGCGGCCCTCGAACGGGCCGGCGGCGCGATGCTGGTCGCCCGGGTGCGCGGGGACGTCGGAGACCTCACCAGTGCTGCGGCCGTGGTCGGCGTGGACGATCTCGCCGCGCTCGCGCGCCGCGAGCCCGACGCGGCCCTGATCCTCGCCGAGGAACCTCCCGCGGACGCGTTGCGATCGCTTCGGGGGCGCGGCGGCGAGCTCCCCGCCCGACTCGAACGGGTGCTCGACGATGTCGGCCACCGCGGGCCCGGGGAGACCGAGCACGCCAACCCGGTGTTCGCG
>CAYRHS010000072.1:14718-15456 GCA_964424125.1 uncultured Burkholderiales bacterium | reverse complement strand
GATGACCCCGGCGTCCACGAACTGCTGGCCGCAGGCCATGTTCTTGGCCGTGTCGCCGTCGTCGTTGCAGGCCACGATCTCGACCGGCCGGCCGTCGATGCCCCCGAGCTCGGTGTTGATGTAGTCGGCCGCGGCCTCCGCACCCGCGACGAGGTCGGGTAGGTCGATCCCCGAGACCCCCGCCGTGTAGATGACCCCGATCGAGAACGGCTCGCCCGAGACGGGCGGGCCCTCGGCGACCGCCTCGGTCGTGTCGGTCCCGTCGTCGCCGCCGCCGGCCGAGTCGTCGTTGCCGCACGCCGCCGCCACGAGCGTGACGATCCCGAGGATCGCCACCAGCCGCCACCACCGTCGCATCTTGCCCCCCTGGTGCCCGAAGCCGGACCGGAATGTGTAACTCATTATGACGATACCGACAAGGGCCGTGGTGTCGCGTGAGACCCGGGCGAGGCATCAGTGGTGCGAGCGGAGGGACTCGAACCCCCAAGACCCGTACGGGCCACCGGGACCTAAACCCGGCGCGTCTGCCAGTTCCGCCACGCTCGCCGCCCTGCATGATCGCACCCCGACCGACCACGGGGTGCGGGAGATCGGGCCGCGCGGCACGTCTACAGTCACCGGGTGCGAAGCGTCACGGTCGACCTCGACGGCCCGGTCCACTACGTGGACTTCGGTGGTGAGGGACCGCCGATCGTCCTCGTCCACGGCCTCGGCGGCTCGCACGTCAACTGGATGCGA
>CAYRHS010000072.1:1993-14708 GCA_964424125.1 uncultured Burkholderiales bacterium | reverse complement strand
CGAGTCGGCGCCCCGTTGGCCGAGCTCGGGCACGTCCTCGCGCTCGACCTCGCCGGGTTCGGCCGAACGCCACCCGACCGGCGGGCGGCGTCGGTGACGGCCAACCGGGCGCTGCTCGACCGCTTCGTCGCCGAGGTAGCCGGCGGGCCCGCGATCCTCGTCGGCAACTCGATGGGCGGCGTGGTCTCGCTGCTCGAAGCGGCACGTCGTCCCCGCCGGGTGCGCGCGCTGGTCCTCGTGGACCCCGCGCTCCCGCCCCAGGCCAATGGCCGTCGCGATCCCCGGTTCATGCTCCGGGGGCTGCTGATGCTCACGCCGATCGCGGGCGACCTCGTCTTCCGCGCTCGGGCCGAGCGCTTGAGTCCCGAGGAACGGGTCGGCGAGGTCCTGAACCTCGTCTGCGTCGACCGGTCCCGCGTTCCCGCCGAGGTCGTGGACGCCCACGTGGCGCTGGTGCGCGACCGGGACCTCATGCCCTGGAGCGTTGCCGCTCACCTCGAGGCAGCGCGCTCACTCGTGCTTCCCCTGGCGCCTCCGCTCTTCGCGCGTACGGTCGCGACGGTCCACGTCCCGACGATGCTCGTCCACGGCACCGAGGACCGTCTGGTGCCGATCAGCAGCGCGCGACGGCTCGCACAGTGGCGTCGCGACTGGGACTACGCGGAGCTCGCGGACGTGGGGCACGCGCCCATGCTCGAGGCGCCGGACGTCTTCCTCGGGGCGGTGCAACCGTTCTTGCGTGCCAACGTCACCCCGTAGCTCCTTGCCGGCGCGCGACGCGCTCGCCGGAGGTGACGCCGGTCACTACGCTGCGACGGCATGAAGGAGCTCGTCTACCACCGGCTCTTGCTCCCCGCGATCGCCAACTACTCCTCGAAGGTCGGCTTCGTGGACGGCGCCTACCGGGGCACCTACGAGCAGCACGGCGACCGGGTCCTGCGCCTCGCCAACGCGTTGCACAAGGAGCTCGGGGTCTCCCCGGGCGACCGGTTCGCCGTCATGGCGATGAACAGCCACCAGTACCTGGAGGCGTACCACGCCGCCTACCTGGGCGCGGGGGTCGTCAACCCGCTCAACCTGCGGCTGGCGGGAAAGGAGCTCGCCTACATCGTCCAGAACGCGGGTTGCGAGGTCGTGCTCGTCGACGCGGCCTTCGCCGAGCACTTCCAGCGTTCGATGGAGGAAGGCGACGGCCCCAACCCGATCCGGCACACCGTCCTGATCGGTGAAGGCGACGTCCCGCACGACGTGTCGTACGAGGAGCTCCTGAACGCAAGCGAGCCGGTCGTTCCCGACGAGCCCGAGGAAGAGGACCCGGTCGTCCTCATGTACACGGGCGGGACTACGGGGCTTCCGAAGGGGGTCCTGCTCGACCACCGGGCCGAGATGCTGAACCTGTACCACATCGGGTTCCACATCGCGCTCGACCCGGCGCAGGTGTTCCTCCATCAGACGCCGCTGTTCCACGCCGCGTCGATGGGGGGCGTGCTCGGGATCCCGGCGTCGGGGGGCACGTCGGTGTTCCTCCCCATGTTCGATCCCGGTGCCGTGCTCGACCTGATCGAGGCGGAGCAGGTCACCGAGACGATGATGGTCCCGACCATGATCGGGATGCTGCTCCGGCACGACGACTTCCGCCCCGAGCGCCTGGCGTCGCTTCGGGAGCTCATCTACGGGGCATCGCCCATGCCGCGGGCCACGTTGGACCGACTCCAGGAGCTCTACTCCGAGCTGGCGCTGTCGCAGGGATACGGGATGACCGAGTGCTCCGCCGTGCTCACGTGGCTCGGACCCGAGGACCACCGGCGCGGCGGCGAGCGGCTCGGCTCGGCGGGCAGGCCCATGCCCGGCGTGGTCATCTCGATTCGCGATCCCGAGGGCAACGAGGTGCCCCAGGGCGAGAACGGCGAGGTGTGCGCCAAGGCCGGCAACTTCATGCGCGAGTACTGGCGCAACGCGGAGGCGACCGACGAGGCGTTCCGCGACGGGTGGTACCACACCGGGGACGCGGGTTACCTCGACGATGAGGGCTACTTGTTCCTCGTGGACCGGGTGAAGGACATGATCGTCACCGGCGGCGAGAACGTGTACTCGGCCGAGGTCGAGAACGCGATCGCGTCGTACCCGGGTGTCGACCAGGTCGCGGTGATCGGCATCCCGAGCGAGGAGTGGGGCGAGCAGGTGCACGCGATCGTGGTCCTGGAGGCCGGCGCCGAGGTCGGCGCCGACGAGCTCAAGGCCTACGCGAAGGCGACCATCGCCGGCTACAAGGTGCCGAAGTCCGTGGAGTTCCGCGACGAGCCCCTCCCGCTGTCGGGCGCGCTCAAGGTGCTGAAGAAGGAGCTGCGCAAGCCCTACTGGGAGGAGAAGGAGCGAGCGGTCGGATGACGCGAACGGAGGAGACACCCGTGGCCGAGGCGGCAATCGAGCCGATGCGGATTGAGGTGCCGGGGGCGATCCTGGAGGACCTGCGCGAGCGCCTCGCTCGCACCCGCTGGCCCGACCAGATCCCCGACACCGCCTGGTCCTACGGGACCGACCTCGCGTACCTGCGAGAGCTCTGTGCGTACTGGTTGCACGACTTCGACTGGCGCGCGCAAGAGGCGCGCCTGAACGAGCTCGACCACTTCCACACCACGATCGACGGCCAGCGCGTCCACTTCATCCACGCCCCGTCCCCGCAGCCGGACGCGTTGCCGCTCGTCATGACGCACGGATGGCCGGGTTCGGTGGTCGAGTTCCTCGACGTCATCGAGCCGCTCCGGGACCCGGAAGCCCACGGCGGCGACCCGGCCGACGCCTTCCACGTCGTGTGCCCGTCGCTCCCCGGCTACGCGTGGTCGGGCCCGACGACCGCGCCCGGCTGGGACGTCCGTCGGGTCGCGGACGCGTGGGCCGAGCTCATGGCGCGCCTCGGCTACGGGCGGTACGGCGCGCAAGGGGGCGACTGGGGCGCGCTCGTCAGTTCGCAGCTCGGGCTCGTCGACGCCGAGCACCTCGCCGGTATCCATCTCAACATGGCCGTCGCGGGCCCGCCGGCTGACGGCGGCCCGCCGCTCACCGACGAGGAGCAGCTGCGGTTCGCGCGCGCGGCCGAGTACCTCGAGTCGGGGTCGGGGTACGCGGAGATCCAGGGCACCAAGCCGCAGACGCTCGCCTACGGGCTGACGGACTCCCCGGTCGGGCTGGCGGGCTGGATCGTGGAGAAGTTCCACGCGTGGTGCGACCACGACGGTGATCTCGAGTCCGCGGTGAGCCGGGACGCGCTGCTCACCAACCTCACCGTCTACTGGACCACCCACACCATCAACTCGTCCACCCGCCTCTACTGCGAGACCAAGCGCGCCGGACGCTGGGGCCCTCCGGCCGAGCGGGTGGACGTCCCCACCGCGGTCGCCGTGTACCCAGCCGAGATCCTCCAGGCACCGCGAGCCTGGGTGGAGGCGCTCTACGACCTGCGGCACTGGGCCGAGATGCCACGGGGTGGCCACTTCGCCGCGCTCGAGGAGCCCGACCTCTTCGTCGACGACGTGCGCGAGGCCTTCCGGGCGTTCCAGTAGCGTCGCCGTCGCCATGACGACTTCCGCGCCGGCGAAGCCCGTCAACAAGTGGGCGGCGCTCGCGGCCGTCTGCATGGGGCTGTGGGTCATCGCGCTCAACACCACCGCGATCAACACCGCGGTGGGAGCGATCGCGGACGATCTCCAGATCTCGACGTCCACACTGTCCTGGGCGATCAACGCCTACGTGCTCGCCGCCGCCGCGTTCGTCGTGATCGGCGGGCAGGTCGGCGACGTGCTCGGACGCAAGCAGGTGTTCCTCGTCGGCATCGCGATCTTCGCGGTGGGCTCCTCGCTCAACGCCTTCGCTGCTGGCGGCTTCATGCTGATCGCCGGACGCGGCGCGCAAGGCCTCGGCTCGGCGTTCATGATGCCGGCGACGATGTCGATCATCAGCTCGGTCTTCCCTCCCGAGGAGCGCGGCACCGCGCTCGGCATCTGGGGCGCGGTGGGCGGGCTCGGCTTCTCCTTCGGCCCGATCTACGGAGGCTTCTTCGCCGACGTCCTGAGCTGGCGGGGGATCTTCCTCGCCGACTACGTGTGGCTCGGTCTCGGCGCGGTGATGACGCTCACCTACCTGCGCGCGCTCCCCCGTGAGTCGAGCAAGACGAAGATCGACCGGGTGGGGGCGCCGCTGCTCGTGGGAGGGCTGCTCCTGTTCGTCCTCGGGATCCAGCAGGGGGGCGACTGGGGATGGACCTCGCCCGCGATCGTCGGGTCGCTCGCGGTCGCCGCTTTCCTCCTCGGCGCGTTCTGGGTCGTGGAGCATCGCGAGTCCAAGCCCATGATCCACTTCGCCCTCTTCCGGCGCCCCCGATTCGTCGGCGGCAACGTGGGGACGTTCGTCAACGCGATCGGGCTCTTCGGGCTCCTCTACTTCTTCAACCTCTGGGCGCAGGCTCCGGTGCTCCTCGACCTCTCGGCCTTGCGTGCGAGCGTGCTGCTGTTGCCCTACGGGCTCGCGATGCTCGTCTTCTCGTTCCTGGGCGGCCGGATCGCGGACCGCATCGGGTACGCGATCCCACTGGTGGTCGGGTTCCTCTCGATGGCGCTCGGTTATTTCCTGCTGACACGCGTCTCGACGTCGACGGTCGACAGCCAGCTCTGGCCGGCCCTGACGCTCACGGGGTTCGGGGTCGGGGTCACCTTCTCCACGACGTCGGCGGCGGGCATGGTGGCGGTGCCGCCCGAGAGTGCGGGGGAGGCCTCGGGCGTCATCAACATGTTCCGGTACCTCGGCGCGGTGTTGATCGTCGCCGTGGGGACGATCCTGTACGTCGGTGCGGGCGTCGACCACCTGGACGACAGCCTCACCGCCGCGGGTGTCACCGAAACCAGTGACGCCACGCTGGATCGCGCGCTCGTCTCCTCGACCGAGGACTTCGTCGAACAGGAGCAGGAGCTGAGCGGCGAGGAGCAGAAGGCGTTCGAGGAGGGCGCGGCGGTGGGGATCACCGACGGCTTCCGGGCCACATCGTGGCTCAGCGCGATCGCGTGCTTGGTGGCTGCGATCGTCAGCGCCGTGGTGTTCCGCAAACGCGCGCCCGAGCGGGCTCGGGAGCACGCACAGCGCCGGGAAGAGGTCGCAGGGCTCGCCGATCCCGACCAACCCGAGCCCCGCTGAGGTTCAGCGCGCGTCCGTCGCCGCGAGTGCCCATGTCCGGCCTCGGGGTTCGTTCTCCACGG
Organism: uncultured Burkholderiales bacterium; assembly: GCA_964424125.1. Lineage (GTDB taxonomy): Bacteria > Actinomycetota > Acidimicrobiia > IMCC26256 > JAOSJL01 > CAYRHS01. Next base: position 9,462 of record CAYRHS010000072.1, on the reverse strand, counting down.
CGACGTGCAGCGTCCAGCCCGTCTCGGGCTCGCCCGCGTCCCACGCGTACCACCGCAGCGACGACGCGCGTACCGCGAGTTCCTCGGCGGCAGGGGGCCAGTCGAGGTTGGTGAGCGCCGCCAGCGCCCACCACGCGCCGAAACGTCCGAGGGCCGCTCCCCGCCGCCGCCCGTGCGCACCGCCGCTGGCCCCTGCCCACGCCAGGTGCGCGACCGCGGTCGCCAGGTCGAGTCGTCCGAGCCGGGCCGTGTGCAACCCGAGGGATCGGAGCGCGGCGAGGGCGTCTCCGTCGACGGCCACCACGTCGCTGCGACCGTTCGACTCGGTCGTCCAGGGGGTCACGAGCTCGACGAGCGCCGCGCAGGCCGCGTCCTCGACGGGCGTGGTCGCCTCCGGAGGGAGCTCCACGGACTCGACGGCCGCCGGCGGAGGTGTGGGGAAGTGCGCCTCGTGGGCCTGGTACTCGGCGAGCGCGTAACGAGGTTCCCAGTCCTCGAGGTGCAGCGGCAGCTCCAGCACGTCCGCGTCGGCCGGTACATCGGCCGAGAGGTCCTCGCCCCGCACGACACACTCGTGTGCGGTGAGCCCCGCGGCCGGTCCCGGCGGGAGGTGCGGCGCGAGCTCGCGGAACTCGTGCCGGAACGCCACCACCTCGGGTAGCGGCCCGAGCGTGAAGCCACCCGCGCCCTCCACGACGACCGGCGCCGCCCAGGCGGCGGGGGCTTCCAGCGCCAGTCGGTACTCGATCTGGCGAGCGATCGGCCAGAGCTGGAGGCCTCGTTCGACCGCCCGCAGGCACCGTTCCCGCAGCGTCGCGAGCTCCTCCCACGCCGCCCGCTCGCAGCGGGCGTCGACGGCGCGCAGGAGACCGTCGTGGTCGCCCTGGTCGATCAAGACATCCAGGTCTCCGGCGTGCACGGCCGGGACCGTAGCGGGACGGGCAGCAGCTGCCCCTCGCGGCCGGGGTCGAATACCTCAGAGAGTGAGACGCATTTGACACTAAGCGCGAATTTGCTCAGTGTGGGGTCCGGACCGGCCGATCGAAAGAACGAGGCGCAGGAGCGCGAGCTCCATGACTCGGGAGGTTCGACGTGCCGTCCGATGCCGGAAGAGCGGTCACGAGCCTCCGCGAACAGGCCCGGACGCCGACCGGCGGCGGGCGCGGGCGGCGAGATGACTGAACCGGACCCGCGGACGTCCGGGAAGCCGGGGGTTCCGCTCACGGACGAGGCGACCCTGCGGACGGTCGCGGCCAACACTCCGGCCGGCATCCTCGAGATCGACGAAGCGGGATCGGTCGCGTACTCGAACCCCGCGGCCGAGCGCATCACGGGCCGTTCGCTGGTCAGGGACGGGTGGGCCGGGCTCGACTACGTGCATCCCGACGACCGTCAGCATCTGCTCAACGCGGTGGAGCCGACTCTCGAGACCGGCCAGGACTTCGACGTGACGGTCCGTTACGTCCGGCCGGACGGCGTCATCCGGTGGCTCCGGGTCAACGGTCGGCCCGGAAGCGCGCCGGGAGAGGACCGGGCGCGCTTCTACATGTCCTTCCTCGACGTCACCGACGGGGTCGACGCCCGCCTCGTGATGGAGCGCCTGGCGGCCCTGCTCGAGGCGACCACGGACGTGGTCGCCGTGTTCCAGCCCGACGGCGAGCTGTTCCACCTGAATCGGATCGGACGCGAATGCCTGGGGCTCGAAGCCGATGCCGCGCTGGACCGCCGCACCTTCGACGAGCTGCTGAGCCCGGGGGATCGGGAAGCCTTTCCTCGCATCCTGGGCACGGCGATCGACGAGGGCATCTGGCGAGGCGAGGCGTCGCTCGTGGACGAGCATCGCGGGACGACGCCGGTCTCGCTCGTCGTGATCGGGCACAACCGGCCGGACGGGACGGTCGACTACCTGTCGGCGATCGCACGCGACGTGAGCGATCTCAAGGCGGCAGAGCGCGCGTTGGCGGAGCAAGCGACCCACGACTCCCTGACCGGGCTCCCCAACCGGTTGCTGCTGCTCGACCGCCTCCGGCACGCATTGGAGCGCTCCCGACGGCAACCCGTCGAGCTCGCGGTCCTCTACGTGGACCTCGATCGCTTCAAGGTCGTCAACGACAGCCTCGGCCACGTCGCCGGTGATCGCCTACTGGTGCAGGCAGCGGAACGGCTCCGGGGGGTGGTGCGCAGCGCCGACACGCTGTGTCGACTCGGGGGCGACGAGTTCGTCGTCCTCTGCGAGGACCTCGTGCGTCGCAGCGACGTGCTGGAGATCGCGCGCCGGGTCGTGGATGCGTTCGAGCGGCCGTTCGGTATCGAGGGAGCGGAGGCCTACGTCACCGCGAGCGTCGGCGTCGCGCTCGGGTCCGGTCACGACGACACGGCGGAATCGATCCTGCGGGACGCCGACGTCGCGATGTACCGCGCCAAGGATCGCGGGCGCTCTCGCTTCGAGATGTTCGACGGGACCCTGGACGCGTGGGCGACGGACCGCTACGAGACCGAGGCCGCGCTCCGGCGTGCGATCCGACACGACGAGCTGACCGTGGCGTATCAGCCCATCGTGGAGCTGGCGACCGGGGAGTGGACGGCGATCGAGGCGCTCGCGCGCTGGAACCGCGAGGGCCGCGGACCGGTGCCCCCGGCTCGCTTCGTCCCGCTGGCCGAGGAGATGGGCGTGGTGGGCGGTCTCGGCGCCGCGGTGCTCCGCAACGCCGCCTCCAGCGTCGCTCGCTGGAACTGGCGGCTCCGTCGGGCCGCGCCGCTGGCACTGGCGGTGAACGTGTCCGGACGCCAGCTGGGCCAGCCCGGCCTCGTGGACGAGATCCGAGAAGGCGCCGAGACCGCGAACCTCGACCCGTCGTGGCTCATCCTCGAAGTCACCGAGTCCGCGCTCATCGAGGATCCCGAGCTCGCGCAGCGCCGGCTCGCGGCGCTGAAGGAGCTCGGTGTGCGCGTCGCCATCGACGACTTCGGTACCGGCTACTCCGGCCTGGTCTACCTGCAGCAGTTCCCTCTCGACATCGTGAAGATCGATCAGCGCTTCGTGCAAGGCCTCGGTACCAGCCTCACGGACGAGAAGATCGTCGCCTCGATCATCTCGCTCGCCCACGACCTCGGATACGTCGTCGTCGCGGAAGGAGTCGAGGAGTCAGTGCAGCACAACGTCCTCGTCAAGCTCGGCTGCGACTGTGCGCAAGGCTTCCGCTACGCGCGACCCCAGAGCGGCGACCGCATCGAGTCGGCGCTCTCCGGCGGCGTCCAGCCGATCCCGGGCTCGACGCCCTTGGCGCAGGGGGAGCGCTCCTGATCGCTGCAGGGCCCGTTGGTAGCGTCGAGGGCGATGACGACGCTCGGCTTCCGCCCTTTCGACGCCGACAACCACTACTACGAGGCAACCGACGCTTTCACGCGGTACTTCCCCCGCGAGTTCCGCAAGCGCGGCGTCCAGTGGGCGGAGATCGACGGGAAGCAGCGGCTGGTGGTGGGCGGCCGCGTCAACCGCTTCATCCCGAATCCCACGTTCGACCCCGTGGCGAGGCCGGGCGCGCTGGACGACTACTTCCGGGGGAAGAAGCCAGGCGACGACATCCGGGCCGCGTTCGGTGAGCTGGAGCCGATCAGCCTCGCGTACCGCGAGCCCGGTGCTCGGGTCGCGCTGCTGGACGAGCAGGGACTCGAGGGTGCATTCCTGTTCCCGACGCTGGGCGTGGGGATGGAGGACGCGCTGGAGCACGATCCCGAGGCCGCCCACGCGGTGTTCCACGCGTTCAACGAGTGGCTGCTCGACGACTGGGGCTTCCAGTACGAAGGGCGGCTCTTCGCGGCACCGATGATCTCGCTGCTCGACCCGGCGCGCGCGGCGGAGGAGGTCGAATGGGTGCTCGAGCGCGGCGCGAGGGTCGTTGTCATGCGTTCGGGTCCGGTGCGCGATCCCGACGGGCACCGTTCACCGGGAGACTCGGTCCACGACCCGGTCTGGGCGCGTCTCGACGAGGCCGGCGTGGTGGCCGCTTATCACTCGGGCGAGTCCGGCTACGGCTTCATGGCCGAGGAGTGGGGCCAGGATCCCGAGTTCGAGGCGTTCCGCTACGACAGCTTCAAGCAGATCATCACCGGTCATCGGCCCATCCACGACACGGTCGCCGCGTTGGTCTGTCACGGTGTCTTCACCCGTTTCCCGAAGCTTCGGGTGGCGACGATCGAATCGGGGAGCGACTGGGTGCATCCCCTGATCCGTGCGCTAAGTCGCGCCTACAAACAGCGCCCTGGCGAGTTCGGTGAGCACCCGATCGAGCAGCTCAAGGCGCACGTGTGGGTCTCGCCCTTCTACGAGGACGACATGCTGGGGCTGCGAGACGCGCTCGGTGCCGACCACGTCCTCTTCGGCTCCGACTACCCCCACGCCGAAGGCCTGGCCGACCCCCTCAGCTACGTCGACGACCTCGAAGGCTTCACCGACGACGAGATCCGTCTGGTCATGCGCGAGAACGCCCTCGCGCTCGCCCACAGCTCGTGACCCCGTCCGACTGGGAAGACTTCGCGCGAAGGCTCGAGGACGCGCTCGACATGCGGAAACCGGGCGGCTTCCGAGAGCTGTTCGCGTCGGGCGCCCGCTTCTCCGACCCGGCCAACGCTGCGACCGAGGATCTCGGAACCGTCCAGCGGCAGACGAAACGGATGTTCCCGGACTGGCGCCAGGAGATCACGTCGATCCGCGGGGGCGACGATTGGGCCGTGTTCGAGTGGACGGGGCACGCGACCTATCGCGGGGAGGGCGGCGCGGACGCGGTCGACGGGACCCCGATCACGATGCGAGGGATCACGATCATCGAGCTGGACGCGGACCGGCGGATCACCTCGTGGCGCGACTACCTGGACCGCAAGGAACCCGAGGACCAGCTGCGGGCCGCCGCCCGGCGAGCGGCATCGGCCTGACGCCCGAGCGGACTCCATCAGGAGGCGAAGGTCACCGGCACCCGTCGGTATCCGGCGATGACGCTCGACGGGCTCCGCTCGAGTGGTCCTGCCGCTTCCACCGTGCGAAAACGAGCCGAGAGCTCAGCGAGGGCCACGCGGGCCTCGAGTCGGGCGAGCGCGGCCCCCAGGCAGAAATGCGGACCGGTGCCGAACGCGAGATGCGGGTTGGGTTGGCGCCCGACGTCGAATCGATCGGCGGTCGGGCCGAAGACCTCCTCGTCCCGGTTGGCCGACGCGTAGACCAGCAGAAGGTGGTCGCCCGCCGCGATCGGCTGCTCGGCGAGGGTCGTGTCTCGGGTGGCGGTGCGGAGAAACGAGATGACCGGTGTCGTCCAGCGCAAGCACTCCTCGACGGCGAGCGGAAGGAGCGCGGGTTCGACGCGCAACGACTCCCATTGGTCGGGATGCTCGGCGAGCGCGTGCACGCCGCCCGCGATCAGGTTCCGTGTTGTCTCGTTCCCGGCCACGAGGAGCTGGACGAGGAACATCGTCACCTCGTCGTCGGTCGCGTTGCACGCGATACGCGACACGAGATCATCCCTCGGGTCCTCCCGACGGGTACGCGCGGTCGCGAGGAGGAATCCCTGCATCGCCTCCAGCTCGGCGAGGCGCTCGTCGGGGCTGAAGCCCTCGGCATCGGGAATCGCGGCGTCGGACCAGCGTCGGAAGCGTGGCCAGTCGTCCTCAGGAACGCCGAGGAGGTCGGCCATCACCCGCAGCGGGAACTCGGCCGCGAGGGCGTCCACGACGTCGACGCGCCCGCCGGCAGGGATTCGTTCGACGAGGACCCGGGCGCGTGAGCGGATCCGCGGCTCCAGCTCGCGCACCGCCGAAGCCGAGAAGTCGGGTTGCACCTTCGCCCGATGACCCGTGTGCTCGGGTGGGTCCGTGTGCATCATGGTTGGCGGCGTGGGGTACTCGGTGCCGATCTCCGCGACAAGGACCCCCCGGCTCGAGCAGAAACGTCCCGGGTCACGCTCCACCTCGACGACGTCACGATGCCGGGTCAGGGTCCAGTAGCCCGGATCGTCGTGCCACGCGACGGGCGCGTCGCGGCGGAGCCGTGCATAGTGCGGAAACGGATCGCTCGCGAAGACGTCCGGGTCGTCGAGGAAGGCCGTCGGTGCCCCGTCGCCCATGTCGGTGAAGCTATCGAGCCCGGGTGGCGGGTACCGTCCCGGCGCGTGGTGGGGGACGAAGCGGGGTTGCACGGGGCTCGGATACTGGTCGTCGGCGCGTCGTCGGGGATCGGTCGCGCGACGGCCGCGGCCGCCGTGGAGGCCGGCGCGGAGGTCGTCTTCGCCGCCCGGCGTGCCCGGAATCTGGCGGAGGCCGCGGCGGCCACGGGTGGGGGCGGAGCCGTAATCCTGGACGTGCGCGAACCGACCTCGGTCGAAGCCGGGATCGGGCAGGCGGTCCAAAGGCTGGGCGGTCTCGACGTGCTCGTGTACGCGGCGGGGACGGCGACGCTCGAAACCCTCGACCGCCAGACGCAACGCGACTGGATACGAGTGGTCGAGACCAACGCGGTCGGCGCCGCCCTGGTCGCGGAGGCGGCGATCCCCAGACTCGCCGCGAACGGTGTGGCCGTGTTCGTCTCGTCGATCGCGGCGGAGCGAGCCCGGCCTGGACTCGTCGCGTACGGGGCGAGCAAGGCGGCCCTCGACCACGTCATCGAGGGACTGCGCGTCGAGCACCCGGCGACGCAGGTCATGCGCGTCGTGCTCGGTGACACCAGCGGAACCGAGTTCGCCGACGAGTTCGATCCCGCGCGATTCGGCGAGCTGGGAAGCTCCTGGATCGCAGGAGGCCACCTCTATTCCCGGCAGATGGACGCGGTCGAAGTGGGTCGCGCGCTCGTCGAGCTCGTGGCGCTCGCCCGGGTCCACGCCGGGGTGAGCTTCACCGACGTCCGGCTCGAGCCGCCCGGCGGCCGGATGTCCGGGAGCGGGACCACGGAGTCCACCTAGCAGTGCCGGGCCTATGCTCCCGCCGTCTCGAAGGAGCGTGAGGGCGCATGGGCAGCGTCGTGCTGGAGGAGGTGACCAAGCGCTTCGGCGACACGCTGGCAGTCGACGACCTCAGCCTCGAGATCCACGACGAGGAGTTCCTGGTCCTGCTCGGTCCGTCCGGCTGCGGGAAGTCGACCGCGCTGCGGATGGTCGCAGGCCTCGAGGATCCGACCGACGGCATCGTGCGGATCGACGGCCGGATCGTCAACCACGTCGAGCCCAAGGACCGCGACGTCGCCATGGTCTTCCAGGACTACGCGCTGTATCCCCACATGACCGTCCGGCGGAACATCGAGTTCCCGCTGCGCACGCGGTCGATCGCGCGCCAGGAACGTGAACGCGTCGTCGAGGACGCGGCCGAGACCCTGGGCCTCGGGGATCTCCTCGAACGCAAACCCGCGCACCTCTCGGGCGGGCAACGACAGCGAGTCGCCCTCGCCCGCGCCATCGTGCGAAGGCCGGAAGCGTTCCTGATGGACGAGC
>CAYRHS010000072.1:0-1983 GCA_964424125.1 uncultured Burkholderiales bacterium | reverse complement strand
ACGAGCCGCTCTCCAACCTCGACGCGAAGCTCCGCGCCGCGACGCGGACCGAGCTGGTGGAGCTGCAACGGCGGCTGGGAGCCACCGTCCTCTACGTCACCCACGATCAAGTCGAGGCGATGACGATGGGCGCTCGCATCGCCATCCTGCACGAGGGCGCACTGGAGCAGGTCGGCCCACCAGCCGACATCTACCGGCGCCCGACCACGGTGTTCGTCGCGCGGTTCATCGGGAGCCCGCCGATGAACACGATGACCGGGACCGTGCGAGGTCAACCGGGCGCGCTCCGGGTCACGTTGCCCGGCGGCGACGTGGAGCTCCCGTCGCCCGCCTCACAGGCGGTAGCAGCCTCAGGGTGCGCGGAGGTCGTCGTGGGGGTCAGGCCCGAGCACCTCACGGTCAGTGACGCGGGGGATCTGCCGGCCACGGTGGTGAGCGTCGAGGCCCTGGGCTACGAGCGCCACGTGTTCTGCCAGCTCGACGACGGCGAGATGATCACCGTGCGGATCTCCGCGGACGCGCCCGAGCCGTCGATGCGCTCCCCGGTCCGGCTCGGGATCGACGCCGCGCAGGTCCACTGCTTCGACCCGACCACGACCCGGCGGATCGACTGGTGACGACCGTGGCCGAGCCCGCCTCCCCGAGCCGGGAGGAGATCCGCCGCTGGATGCAGCGGGCCCGACGTCGGCGCCGGCTGCGTCAGACCGGGTTGGCGTTCCTGATGCTCCTGCCGTCACTCGTCATCTTCGCGGTCTTCATCTTCTATCCGTTCCTGCGGAACTTCCAGCTCGCCTTCTACCGCACCCCGCCGTTCCCCGGACTGCCGAAACAGTGGGTCGGCTTCGACCAGATCACCGACGTGCTCGGCTCCGCCGCGTTCCGCAACAGCGTCTGGGTCACCGTCAAGTTCGCCATCTTCACGGTTCCGACCGGCATCGCGCTCGGTCTCGTGCTCGCGGTGTTGGCCCATCAGCGGCTGCGGGGGATCACGATCTACCGAACGATCTTCTCGTCGACCGTCGCCACGTCGGTGGCGGTGGCGTCGGTGATCTTCCTGACGTTGCTGAACCCACAGATCGGCCTCGTGAACTACTACTTCGGCCGAGAGGGCGCCCAGAGCCTGCTCCAGGACCCCACGTGGGCACTCCCGATGGTGGCGCTCGTCACCATCTGGCAGAACCTCGGCTTCACGTTCATCCTCATGAGCGCGGCGCTCCAGGCCATCCCCGACGAGTTGCAGGAGGCGGCCGAGGTCGACGGCGCGGGAGCTACTCGGCGCTTCTTCCGGGTGACCCTGCCGCTGCTCTCTCCGACGATCTTCTTCACGTTCGTCGTGGGCACGATCGCGGCGTGGCAGGCGTTCGGACAGATCGACCTGCTCACCCAGGGGGGTCCGGGCGGGAGCCGGGGCGCCACGAACACGCTCACGTACTTCGTGTACTCGGAGTTCTTCGAACGTCAGAACGAGGGAACGGCTGCGGTGCTGGCGGTGGCGTTGTTCTTCATCGTCTTGGGGCTCACCTTGCTCCAGCTCCGGTTCTTCGAACGGCGGGTGCATTATGAGCGTTGACGCGGCCACCGTCGAGCGGCCGGACGACGTCGGGCAGGAACGGAGGATCCGTGCTGCCCGGCTGCGCCACCGCATCGGCGTCACGCTTCGCTACACAGGTTTGACGGTCATCGCGGCGATCGTGCTGTTCCCCGTGTACATGACGGTCGTGAACTCGCTGCTGCCCGCGGACGTGATCGTGGCGCGGCCGCCGACGCTGTGGCCGAAGAACTTCGACTGGGATCACTACGCGACCGCGTGGACTGACGGGCACCTCGGGCTGTACCTGCGCACGAGCATCATCGTCACGACGATCATCACCGTCGGGCAGGTCACGACCTCCGTGCTGGCGGCGTACGCGTTCGCCTTCCTCGACTTCCCGCTGAAGCGGACCACGTTCGTCGTGTTCCTGGCGACGCTGATGGTTCCCTTCG
>CAYRHS010000071.1:0-15539 GCA_964424125.1 uncultured Burkholderiales bacterium | reverse complement strand
CCCAGCGCGATCAACATTTCGTCAACCTCTCCGGCGATGCGTCGCTCAGGCGGCGGCGAAGGCGTCGATCATGGCGCCGACGTCGGGACCGAGCGGGTAGAGGATCGGGCAGGTGCAGCCGCCCTCGACGTACTCCGCGACCTTGGCCCTGCATTCCTCGGTCGTTCCTGCCGCCGCGATCATCTGTACGACGTCGTCGGGGACCAGCTTCGCGGCCGCCGCGATCTGCTCGTCGGTCGCGGGCCAGGTGAGCACCCGGCCGATGTCATCGAGGAGCTCGCCGGGGACGCCGGACGCCAACATGATGTGGGGTTGCTGTCCCAGGTACTGGGTCACGAGGAGGCGGGCGGCGTCCAGGGCGCGGTCGCGGTCGTCGTCGAGGGAGCAGACGATGAGCTGCGGTCGATCGAGGTCGTCGACGGTGCGTCCCGACCGCGCCGCGCCGACAGCGAGATGCTCCATCGCCCGCGCGTTGTACGCGGGAGAGACCAGGTAGTTCAGTACGACGCCGTCAGCGATCTCGCCCGCGAGCTCCATCATCCGCATGCCCGTCGCGCCGACGTAGATGGGTACGTCCTTCGGGCGTCGCTCCTGGTGGACGTAGTCGAGCTCGACGCCATCGAGGTGAACGAACTCGCCGTCGTAGGTCACGTGCTCGTTAGCCAGGAGGCGGCGCACCGCCTCGACGGTCTCGCGCATCGCCCTGAGGGGCTTGTGGCGGTGGATCCCGACCCTCGCGGCGAGCGGGTCCCACCAGGCGCCGATGCCGAGGATGACGCGCCCGGGTGCGAGGTCGTCGAGCGTGGAGAAGGTCGAGGCCAGGAGGGCAGGGTTCCGGGTCCAGTTGTTGACGACGCCCGACCCCACCTTGATCCGCTCGGTCGCCGTCAGAAAGGCCGCCATCGGCACCGTCGCCTCGCGCACGAGCCGGCTCTCCGCCTGCCACACGGCCTCGAAGCAGCGCTTCTCCGCGTGGCGCGCGTAGGTGATGCCGTCGCGGATCGGGTGCGCGTCCTGCAGGTAGAGCGCGACGCGCGCGTCGCTCACAGCCGCCGCCACAGCCGCGTCGCCTCCTCCCGGGCTCGGGCCCGGATCTCGTCCGCATCCACGCGGGTGGCCCGTCCGTCGTCGAGCACGATCTCGCCGTCGACTTCGACCTGGAGGGGGCGGACCCCCGGCGTGTAGGCGAGGTGCCACGGATCCATCGGCTCGTAGGACCAGGTCACGACGTCGAGGGCGACCTCGGGGAGGAGATCGGCACCTGCGTCGAGCCAGTTCCACGCGGTCTGGGGGCCGGCGGTGACGTCGTCCTCCCGCAACCGAGCGAAGGCGACCCGGAATTCCTCGAGCATGTCGCCGCCGATGCCGTCCGTGCCGAGGACGATCCGGTTGGGCCGACGCATCGGGTGCGCGTACCCCACCGCGTTGTTCATGTTCGATCGGGGATTGTGCGCGATCGTGCCCGGCAGCTCGCGGTCGAGGTGCACGCAGTGCGCGAGGAGCCAGTCCGGTCGCGCTCGCGACACGAGTCGCGCGCCGGCCTCCACGTCGACGAGGTCCTCGGCGACGTGGATGTGCACCCCGACTCCGAGGTCGTCGGCGAGCCCGCAGACGGCGTCGAGCGTCTCGTCGGAGAGCGTGAAGCACGCGTGGGCGCCCACGAGTCCTCGGCCACCGGCGCGCAGGAACCGTTCGTTCTCGGCGAGCCCCTGCTTCGCGCCGTCGAGCCCGTTGCGGTCGGTCACCTCGTAGCAGCACACGCTGCGCACGCCGACCTCTGCGCAGGCGGCCGCGATGACGTCGAGCGAGCCCTCGATGGCGCCGGGTGAGGCGTGGTGGTCGACGATCGCGGTCGTGCCTGCTTCGAGCGCCTCGAGCGCGCCGAGCCGCGCCGACCAGCGGATCGACTCCAGGTCCAGGGCCCGGTCCAGGCGCCACCACACGAGCTCGAGGATCTCGGCGAAGCTCGTCGGGACCCGCGGCGGGGGCGGCATCCCACGAGCGAGCGACGAGTAGAGGTGGTGATGCCCGCAGACGAGTCCCGGCGTCGTGGCTGGCACCGGATGTCAGTCCGCGGGGGCTGCGGGATCGGGTGGGGCGAGCGGCAGGGTCCCTCGCCAGCGTCCGTCGAGGGCGTGATAGGCCGCGGCCACGGCACCCGCGGTCGGGACGAGCCCGATCTCGCCGACGCCCTTGATGCCGTACGGTGCCCTCGGCTGCGGTGCCTCCACGAGGATCACGTCCACCGGGGGCATGTCCTTCGGCCGGATGATCTCGAGGCTGCGCAACGTCGTGTTGGTGGGACGCCCCTGGGAGTCGCAGGGGAACTGCTCGGAGAGCGCGTAGCCGAGCCCCATGTGCACGGCACCCTCGATCTGGCCCTCGCAGAGCATCGGGTTCACAGCCTTGCCGACGTCGTGCGCGGCCACGACCCGCTCGATCGTGCCGTGGTCCGGGTCGCAGATCACGAGCTGGGCCGCGAAGCCGAACGTCGAGTGGATGACGGGTTCCTCGACGTCGTCCTCGAGACGGTTCGTCCAGTCGACGCGATACTCGCCCTCGTAGTCGATGCCGGAGCGGCACCCGTCGCGCCTCGCTTCCTCGCACGCGGCGGCGATGGCGCCCGCACCCATGAGCGTGCCCCGAGACCCCGTCGTCTGACCAGCGCCGAGCTCCCGTGTGGTGTCGACCACGACGCGGATCCGCTCCGGCTCCACACCGAGCTCGGTCGCGGCGACCTGCGCGGCGACGGTGTGGATGCCCTGGCCCATCTCGGTCCAGCAGTGCCGCACCTCGACCGTCCCGTCGTCCTCGAAGCGCACCAACGCGCGGGCGATCTCGAGGAAGCCGTTGCCGAGCCCGGAGTTCTTGATGCCGAGCCCGAGCCCCACGCGCTTGCCCGCCGCGCGCGCCGCCCGGTGAGGCTCCCGCACGGCCTCGAGACACTGGCGGGCGCCGCGCGCGCCGTCGTCCATGCGCTGGCCCGGCCCCCAGATCGTGTCGGGCTCCACCACGTTGCGCGCGCGCATCTCCCAGCCGTCGATGCCCACCTGCTCGGCGAGCCGGTCGACGAGACCTTCCATCGCGAACTGCGCCTGGTTGGCACCGAAGCCGCGGAACGCGCCGCAGACGCTGTTGTTCGTTCGCACCGCGACGGCCTCGACGTCGAGCGCGTCGAAGACGTACGCACCACTCGCGTGTCCGGCGGCTCGTTCGAGGACCTTCATGCCCACGGACGCGTACGGGCCCGAGTCACCGATCATCCGGGTCCGCATCCCGGTCAGCTTCCCGTCCTCGTCGCATCCGGCCCACGCCTCGGTCCGGATCGGGTGGCGCTTCGGGTGCAAGAGGAACGACTCCTCGCGCGAGAGGGTGCACTTCACGGGCCGCCCGAGCAATCGAGCCGCGAGGGCGGTCTGCGCCTGGACGCTCATGTCCTCTTTGCCGCCGAACGCTCCGCCGTTCGAGACCAGCTCGACGGTGACCGCGTCCGGTGTCTCGCCCAGCACCCGTGCGATCTGGTTTCGGTCGTCCCAGATGCCCTGCCCTCCCGAGTAGACGTGCAGCGTGCCGTCCTCGTTCGGGACGGCGAGCGTCGACTCGGGCTCGAGGTAGGCGTGCTCGACGCGCTGGGTCTGGAAGACCTCGTGGACGACGTGCGCCGACTGCGCGAGCGCGTCGTCGACATCGCCGCGCGCGTAGGTGGAGCGGGACAACACGTTGCCCTCGAGTCCCCACACCGCGTCCTCGTCGTCGATCGCCGTGATCGGGTCGACGATCGGGCGCAGGGGCCGGTAGTCGACCTCGACGAGCCGCGCCGCGCGTCGAGCCGTCTCGCGGTCGGCCGCCACGACCAGGGCGATGACGTCACCGAGGTACGAGGTCCGGCCACCCTCGGGGATGAACACCGGCCAGTCCTTGTGGATGAGACCGATCCGGAGCTCGCCTGGAACGTCGGAAGCGGTGAGCACCGCCTCGACCCCCTCGACGGCCTGCGCCGCGGAGACGTCGATCTTCTCGACGTCGGCGCGTGCGTGGTCCGCGAGGCGGAGCACGCCGTGCAGCACACCCGGCGGGTACAGATCGTCGACGTAGGACTTGTCGCCCAGCGTGAGCTCGGCGCTCTGGTAACGCGTCCCGCTGGTCCCGATCCGCCCGACCGCGACGGATTCCACGTCACGTCCCGCGGCGAGATCCTCGATCGCGTCGAGGATCTTCACGTATCCGGTGCAGCGGCACAGGTGCGCCCCGAGATGGCGTGCCGCGGTCCGCCGGTCGAGGGCGGCCCCCTTCTTGTCGAGGAGGGCCTTGGTGCGCACGACGATCCCGGGCGTGCAGAAGCCGCACTGCAGCGCGCCGCGGGCCCCGAAGGCGGCGGCGAAGCGCTCGCGCTCGTCCGCGTCGATGCCCTCCAGCGTGGTGATCGAGCGCCCGGTTGCCTTCTCGAGTGGGATCTGACAGCTCACCTGCGCCTTGCCGTCGAGGAGCACGGTGCAGCATCCGCACTGACCCGAGGGCGCGCAGCCGTCCTTGGGGGAGAGGACGTGCAGCTCGTCGCGCAGCGCGGCGAGCAGATGGGGATGGTCCCCGCGGACCTCACACGGTCGGCCGTTGAGCTCGAAGGTGATCGTCGTGGTGGCGGGCATGTGCGCTCTTCCTCGGCCGCAGGTTCCCGCGGTTTCAACAAAATGTCAATCAGCTGGTCGCGGGCTCGGGGAGGGGTCGACACCGGCCTCGTCGTTGACGGCGCGGATCATGTCGTCCCAGCGGGCGAGATAGGGACGCAGCACCCGCCAGAACTGCGGGGAACGACGCGCCTCGAAGACCTCGAGGGGGATGTCCTGCTGCTCGACCCAGGTGAAATAGCCCAGGTTGAAGATGCGACGGCGCTCCACCTCCGTGAGCTCCAGGTAGTGGTCGGTCGATGCTCCCGAGATGTGGCGTGCGTAGGTGGCCGCGGCCTTGCGAGCGTCGAGCTCGCCGGCGAAGCGTTGTTCCAGAATCCGTGCGCGCTCGCTCTCGTAGAGCGCCGCGCCGTCGGTGGCCACCGTGACGACGGCGTCGTCGGGCCCGAGGTCGAAGTGCTTGGCCGTCTTGATCGACGCGATGACGTTGCAGATGCTCGACAGCCCGAAGGCGTCGAGACCGGCGAGTGTCTCGTCGGCGACGCCTCGGGATCGGAGGAGCCGGCGGCCGTCGTCGCTCGCGAGGAAGACGGACAGCTCGTCCGTGGCGCGGTCGGACACGGCGGTCACCGCGTCCATGGCCATCACGTTGTGGATGAGCGGGATGTGCTTGTCGCCGATGCCCTGGATGTTGTGCTCCCCGAACCCGTTGTAGAGCATCGTGGGGCACTCGAGGGCCTCCGCGCCGACGATCCGCGCGTCGTGGCGCTCACGAAGCTGGTCTCCCGCCGCGAGCGTTCCCGAGGAACCGGAGGCGGCAACGAACGCGGCGAGCCTCGCTCGCGGGGCTACCCGGCGGTGGACCTCGAAGGCCGCCTCGAGCGCGGGACCGGTCACGGCGAAGTGGGCGAGGTAGTTCCCGAACTCGCAGAACTGGTTGAGGACGAAGCAGTCGGGGTCGGCGGCGAGGCGGTGGCACTCGTCGTAGATCTCTTTGACGTTGCTCTCGGAACCGGGCGTGCGCACGATGTCCCCGGGTCCGCCGACCCAGCGTTCGAGCCATTCGAAGCGCTCGCGGCTCATCCCTTCGGGGAGCACCGCAACACCCCGGCAGCCGAGGAGCCGGGAGATGGCGATGCCGCCGCGCGCGTAGTTGCCCGTCGAGGGCCAGACGGCCCGGTGGCGACGGGGGTCGAAGCGTCCGGTCACCAGCCGGGGAGCGAGGCACCCGTAGGCCGCGAGCACCTTGTGCGCCGCGATCAGGGGGAAGCGGTTCCCGAGCACGACGATGATCGGGGCGCGCACCCCGGTGAAGGCCTCGTCGAGCACCAGGTGCTCGGGGACGTCGACGAATCGCCGCTGGCGAAGCGAGTTGTGCCAATGGACGCGGAACAGGTTGAGCGGGTGCGGCGAGGCGGGGTCGACCGATTCGAGCGCGGATTGCACGCGGGGCGCGATCGTGTGGGGCTCCGCGAGCTCGGCGAACGTGGGCAGCACCACGCCGGTGCGTTGGAGGTGCTCGATGACCGCGCGACGGCAGTCGGCGTCGACGACCGTGTCCTCGAGACCGAGGCTGGCGCCGTGACCGGTCACGACTCGTCCGGCTCGGCGCGCTCGGCTCGAATCGCGAGCTCGACGACGTGAGGCTCGACGACGCCCTTGAGCGTGCGCACCATGCCGAGCACCGTCCCGGAGACGATCTCCCGGGCAAAGCGCGCCAGCGGTACCGGGGTTCCGTCCACGAGCAGCCGAACGTCCGGCTCGTGCTCCTCGGGGATGAGGATCGCGGCGACGAGCCCGTCGAGCACCGCGTCGGGGAGCTGCCCGCCCTCTTCGAGGTGCACGCGCTCCAGGATCGGCCCCCGCACGGAGCGGTCCTCGATCCCGGCTCGGCTGACGACGATCTTGGGCCAGTCGGCGTCGTGGTAGCCCTCGACGAGGACGACATCGCAATGGGCCAGGCGCACCAGGGCGGCCTCGGGACCTTCCGGCGAGGACTCGGCCACGAACATGCGTCCGCCGCCGACCACCGCCGTTGCGTCGGCGCCTGCGGCGAGGACCCGGGCGGAGTCGCTCCCCTCGCGGTCCAGGTCGAACCCGGCGTGCGCGTGCTTCAGGCACCCGACCGTCAAGCCCCGTCGCCGCAAGGCCGGCGCAAGCCGTTCCAGCAGCGCGGTCTTCCCCGCCCCGCTGCTGCCGACGATGCCGACGACCCGCTCCACGGTTTCCTCCCGCACTCGTCCGCAGACACGACGGACGCTACCGTGACCGGGCAGTCGAACTTCGAGGTGTGCCCGTGGCGGAGCCGTTGATCGACCCGTTCGGTCGGCAGGTCACCGATCTGCGTATGTCGGTGACGGACCGGTGCAACCTCCGCTGCACCTACTGCATGCCGGAGGAGGGGCTCCGCTGGCTGCCGCGCCAGGAGCTGCTCACCTACGAGGAGCAGGCACGGATCGCCGGGGTGTGCGTCGAGTGGTTCGGGATCCGCAGCCTCCGCATCACGGGTGGGGAGCCGCTCGTCCGGGCCCACCTCCCGCGGTTGGTGGAGCTCGTGGCGCCACTCGGTGTCGACGTGGCCATGACCACCAACGGGATGCAGCTCGGGTCGATGGCGGCACCGCTCGCCGCTGCCGGCCTGCGTCGGATCAACGTCTCGCTGGACACGCTCGACCCGGAGACGTTCCGCCGGCTCACGCGCCGCGACGGTCTCGACCAGGTCCTGGCCGGGATTGACGCCGCCCGGGCGGAGGGGCTCGATCCGGTCAAGGTCAACTGTGTGGTGATGCGGGACGTCAACGACTCCGAGGTCGTCGAGCTCGCCGCGTTCGGCCGGGAGCGAGGGGTCACCGTGCGCTACATCGAGTTCATGCCGCTCGACGCCGAGGGCCGGTGGAACAGGCAGGCGGTCGTCCCGAGCCAGGAGGTGCTCGCTCGCATCGACGAGGTCTTCCCGCTCGAGGCGCTCGACGGCGACGCCGACGAGCCCGCCACCCGCTACCGGTACCGGGACGGTGCCGGAGAGGTCGGCGTCATCAGCAGTGTCAGCGAACCGTTCTGCGACCGTTGCGACCGCGTGCGGGTGACGGCGGAGGGGAAGTTCCGCACGTGCCTCTTCGCCCTCGAGGAGTTCGACCTCCGCGAGGTGCTGCGATCCGGCGGCAGCGACGCCGAGCTCGCCGACCTGATCGAGTGCGCCGTCGGCACGAAGTGGGCGGGCCACCACATCGGCCGGGTCGATTTCGTACGTCCTGCACGCTCGATGAGCCAGATCGGCGGCTGAGCCTGACGGCGCCGCCCGGTGGTGGTGCCGGGGCGGCGAGCACGCTGGTCCGAGCGGTCAATCCGTCTCGGCGGTCCCGAGCTCGACGCGCAGGCGGAGCTCCTCCAGCAGCCCGGCGGCCTGGGCCAGGCGCTCGTCGAGCTGGTCGAGGACGTCCTCGGTCGTCATCGGCGACTCGTCGTCGACGTCGATCTCCCGGATGACGGCGTCGGCGAAGTCGGCCTGCTCGTCGCCCACGAACAGGGTGCCCGCACCGCGGCGGCGGTCGAGGAACACCGAGATGCCCGCGTCCTCGAGTCGCCGACGCAGCAGCATCGCCTGGACGAGGGGCCAGGTGCCCATCTCGACCAGCGGCGGCGACTCCTCGAGCTCGACCTCGTCGCCGGGAGGTTCGCCGACCAGCGCGACGCGACACTCGGCGCAGCGAGTCGTGCCTGCGACGTACTCGGCGCCACACGACGGGCACCACACGGTGGGTTCGGACACGACGCGAGGGTCCTTTCGTCTGGGCCCGCCGATTCTACGGATCGGCCGGTAGCATGGAGGGCGTGAACCCCGGGCATCAGGCGGGGGCCCCGGCGCGCTTCTACATCGAGACGCTCGGCTGCCCGAAGAACGCCGTCGACACCGAGAAGGTGACCGGGAGCCTCCTCGCCGACGGCTTCGCGCCCAGCGCCGAGCCCGAGGACGCCGACCTCGTGGTCGTCAACACCTGTGCCTTCATCGAAGCCGCTCGTGAGGAGTCGATCGAGGCGATCCTCGACCTCGCCGAGCGCCGCCGTCCGGGGGCCCGCCTCGTCGTCACCGGTTGTCTCGCGGAGCGCGCGGGCGAGGAGCTCCGGCGCGCGCTGCCCGAGGTCGACGCGGTCGTGGGCTTCGCCAGGGAGGCCGACCTCGCCCCCGTCGCCTTCCGGCGCCCGACCCGGGGCGTGCAGGACCTGCTCGAGCTGCCACGACCCGCACCCCGCGCACCCTGGGCCTACGTGAAGGTGGCCGAGGGATGTGATCGCACCTGTGCCTTCTGCGCGATCCCGAGCTTCCGTGGCCGACAGCGGTCACGGCCGTTCGACGCGATCGAGCGCGAGGCCCGCACGTTGGTCGAGGGCGGGGTCGTCGAGCTCGTCCTCGTGGCCCAGGACCTGGCGTCCTACGGCCGCGACGCGGGCGAGCCCGGGGCTCTCGTCCCCTTGCTCCGACGCCTCGACGCGCTGGCCCCGAGCGGGCTCGCCCGGATCCGACTGCTCTACCTCTACCCGTCCGAGGTCCGCGACCCGCTGGTGCGGACCGTGCTCGACCTCCCGACCGCGGTTCCGTACTTCGACCTTTCGTTGCAGCACGCGTCGCGACCGTTGCTCCGTCGGATGCGCAGGCCGGGGGACGGCGCGCGCTACCTGGAGACGATCCGGTCGATCCGGGCGCGCGAGCCCGACGCAGCGTTCCGGTCGTCGTTCCTCGTCGGCTTCCCGGGCGAGACCGAGGAGGACCACGACACGCTGCTCCGGTTCCTCGGGGACGCGGCGCTCGACTGGGCGGGCTTCTTCGCGTTCTCGCCCGAGCCGGGCACGCCCGCGGCGGGAATGCCCGACCCCGTCACCGAGGAGCTGGTCGCCGAACGGCTGCGGGAGTGCTCCGAGGTACAGGACCCGCTCACCGCAGCCGGTCGCGACGCGCTCGTCGGCCGGCAGGTCGACGTGCTCGTCGACACGGTCGATCACGAGGGGCGCGCGACGGGTCGTACGCACCGCGAGGCTCCCGAGATCGACGGCGTGGTCCACCTCGGGCGCGGGACGCACGCTCCCGGGACGATCATGCGGGCCCGGGTCGTGGACGCGACCGGCACCGACCTCGTCGCGGAGGCGACGGGCACGACGGAATCCGCGGCATGAACACGCACGCCATCCGGGAGCCGCGGTTCGGGCCGGGCGCGCTCGCGACGCGAGCGAACGCGATCACGTTGGCCCGTCTGGTCCTCGCCGTTCCCTTGCTCGTCCTGATCGCCCGCGACGGGGCGAGCTGGTTGGCGGTGGCGGGTTGGGTCGTGCTGGGGGCGACGGACGGTCTCGACGGGTGGGTGGCTCGCCGGGACGGCACCACCCGCTCGGGCGCCTTCCTCGATCCGATCGCCGACAAGTTCCTCATCGTCGGGGGATTCATCGCGCTCGCGGTTCGGGGCACCTTCGCCTGGCTGCCGGTCGTGTTGATCGCGGCCCGGGAGGCGCTCGTCTCCGCCTATCGCGTCGTGATGGGCCGGCGGGGTGTCTCGGTGCCGGCCAAGCAGCTCGGCAAGTTCAAGACGAACGTGCAGCTCGTGGCGGTCGGTGTCGCGGTCCTCCCGCCCACCCGGTCGCTCGCCGGTCTGCACGAGGTGCTGCTGTGGGTCGCGGTGGCCATCACGTTCGTCTCGGGCGGCGACATCGTCTTCCGGGGCGCCCGGCAGCGAACCTGACCCCCGCGTGCGCTGCGACGTCCTCGCCGTCGGCACCGAGCTGCTGCTCGGACAGATCGTCGACACGAACTCCACGTGGATCGCGGAGCAGCTCGCGGCGGTCGGCGTGGACAGCTTCGAGCACCGTCAGGTCGGCGACAATCGGGAGCGCGTTCGCACCGCGCTGGTCGAGATGCTCGGGCGGTCCGACGCGGTCCTCGTGACCGGAGGGATCGGGCCCACGCCCGACGACGTCACCCGGGAGGCGATCGCCGACGTCATGGGCGTCCCGCTGCGGCGCGACGACACGCTCGTCGAGCAGATCGCGGCTCGGTTCGCGTCCCGCGGGCGGGAGATGCCGGCGAACAACCTCCGCCAGGCCGACGTCCCGGAGGGGGCGTCGGTGCTCCCCAATCCCGTCGGCACCGCGCCGGGGGTGCGGGCGCCCGTGGGCGGCAAGGTGGTCTATGCGGTCCCGGGTGTCCCCTTCGAGATGCAGCGCATGGTCACCGAGCAGGTCGTGCCGGACCTCCTGGAGCGGTCGGGGACGCGACCGGCGATCGTGTCGCGGACGTTGAAGACGTGGGGGACCTCCGAGTCGGGACTGGCGGAGACGCTCGCCGAGCGGGTGGAGGCCCAGACCAATCCGACGATCGCCTTCCTCGCCCGGGGGGTCGAAGGGCTCTGCGTGCGCATCACCGCGAAGGGAACGGACGAGCACGAGGCCCGGGCGCTCGCCGCGGCCGAGGAGGTCGAGATCCGTCGGCTCCTCGGCGAGCTCGTCTTCGGGGCGGACGACGACACGATCGAGTCGGTCGTGCTCGACGCGCTTGCGGATCGCGGCTGGAGCCTCGGCGTCGCCGAGTCGGTGACGGGCGGGCTCGTCGGGGCCCGGCTCGCAGCCGTGCCGGGCGCGAGCCGCGTGTACCGCGGGTCGGTCGCGTCCTACGCGACGGGGGTCAAGCGCGACGTGCTCGGGGTCCGCAGCGAGCGCGTGGTCAGCGCGGAGGCGGCCGCGGAGATGGCGGCGGCTGCGTCCCGGGTGCTCGCGGCCGATGTCGGGATCGCGGTGACGGGGGTGGCCGGGCCGGACGAGCAGGAGGGCCAGCCCGTGGGAACGGTGTGGTTCGGCCTCGCGCTGCCCGACACAGCCGTCGAGACGGTCGCGGCGCGGCTGCCCGGCGACCGCGAGCGGATCCGCCAGTTCGCCGCGATCTCGCTGCTCGACCTCCTGCGCCGGCGCCTGGGGGGCGGTCGTGAGCCGACCTGAGTCCGTCGGGCGGGCGTTCGTGGCCGTGCGGCCGCCCGAGGAGGTGCTGGACGCGGTCGCCGAGCAGGTCGCAGGACTTCGATCGACGGCTCCCGAGCTCCGCTGGGCGCGGCGCGAGCAATGGCACGTCACGCTGCGGTTCCTCGGGCGCGTCGACGACCTTGCCGGGCTCCGCCGGGCGCTGCGGAGGCTCGGCCGGCTCCCGGCGTTCACCGCTCGGCTCGGTGGGGGCGGTGCCTTCCCGGCACCCGAGCGGGCGCGGGTCCTCTGGCTCGGCTGCGCCTCGGGCGCGACGGAGCTCGGGGCGTGCGCCGCGGCCGCCTCCGGGGCCGTCGAGCCGCTCGGTTGGGAGCCGGAGGAGCGACCGTTCCACCCGCACGTGACCCTGGCCCGCGCCCCCCGTCCCCGCAACCGGCGGTCGCTGGTGGAGGCGCTGGGCGACGACGCAGTGGGGCCCGCCTGGACGGTGGATCGCGTCGTGCTCTACGAGAGCCGCACGCTCCCGGACGGGGCGGTCTACGAAGAGCGCGAGGCGGTGGGCCTCGAGGGCTGAAGGACGCGGGCGGCCCCGGTTCCGCTCAGGGGTCCAGGACGTGGACCGGCATGCCGTTGGGCACCACGAGTGGCAACCACTCCGCCGTGTTCATCGGCAGGCGGACGCAGCCATGGGAGGCGGGGGTGGCGGGCACGTTCTCCGAGCCGTGGAGCGCGATCCCGCCGTTGAAGTAGAGCGGGTTGTACAGCCGGCCCAGGTCGCCGTCCTGCCAGCCCTTCACCCGGTGGTAGACCGAGTAGTCGCCCGTGGGGGTCACGGCCTTCCGGCACCGGCCGCCCTCGCAGAAGACCTCACCGCTCCCGGTCGATGCCGAGAGGATCTTGGCGAGCTGGCCGTGCAGGTAGAGGAAGGCGACCTGGCGGTCGAGGTCGACCTCCACCCGGTCGGGCTCCCCGTTCGGGAGCATCGGTGGGGGATCACTCGTCACCGTTGCCATCGTGCCGAGGGTCTGGGGGCCGGCATTGCCGTCGCGGGACAGCCCGTACACTTTCTGGAACGCCATCACCGCGTCCCGGGTCCCCTCGTCGTACACGCCGTCAACGCTGGGCACGTCGTACTTCAGCTCCGTCAGGCGATGTTCGAGCAAACCCACCTCGAAGCCCGAGTCGCCGACGCGGTAGACGGGGAACTCCGGCTCCGGCGGCGGGGACGGGGCGGTGGTCGTGGGCGCCTCGGTTGTGCTGGGCGCGGTCGGGGGGACGGTGACGTCGTAGCTCGGTTCGGACGGGGCAGTCGTGGTGACGGCGTCCGTGCCGTCGTCTGCGCCGGCGAAGGCCGTGGGCACCTCACCCGCGACGACGACGATGACCGCGGCTCCGACGAGGCCGCCGACGGCCAGCCCGGCGGTGGCGGCCAGCAGGCGCCGACGCCGACGAACGCGACCCAGCGCCGAACGCCGGTTTCGGCGGTTCCCACCGGATGATCGGTTACGAGACATGGCGCACGATGCTACCTACCATCGCCGGTCTGATCGGCAGCGAGTGGTCGGATATGGACGTTCCGTGACATCTTCCGGGCCGCGGGGCCGGGCCCCGGGCCGCCTCCACCCGAACCGACGTCTTGGGGGCGCCCGGGGTTGACCCGTGGCCCGGACGGTCAGCCCGGACCGGCGCCGGAGCCTGCGATCGCGGCGACCAGATCGTCGACCGCGCTGATCCCGGACCCGGCCGCGGGCCCGTTCACGACGATCGAGAAGACGGCGGCCCGGTCGTCGGCCGTGTCCAGGTAGCCCGAGAGGGCGATCCCGCCCTGGATGGTCCCGGTCTTCGCCCGGACGTTGCCCTCGGCGGCGGTGCCGTGGAACCGTGCGCGAAGCGTCCCGGACCGGCCTCCCTCCGGCAGCGCCGCCACGAGCTCCGGCCACCAGGGCTCGTCGCGGATCACGC
The DNA here is from genome assembly GCA_964424125.1 of uncultured Burkholderiales bacterium. Classification (GTDB taxonomy): domain Bacteria; phylum Actinomycetota; class Acidimicrobiia; order IMCC26256; family JAOSJL01; genus CAYRHS01. Next base: position 1,995 of record CAYRHS010000071.1, on the reverse strand, counting down.
CGAGCAGCGTGCGCCACTCCCGCGCCGAGCGGCGATCGGTCCGGCTGAGGCCGGAGCCGTCGCCCACGGTGCCCTCGAGGTCGAGGCAGTCCTCGGCGAGCAGCGTCTCGACCGCGCCCGTCGCGGCTGCCACCGACCCATCGCCCCGGGCGACCGCACCCACTTCGCGCCAGAGCGCCTCGGCCAGGACGTTGTCGCTCTCGAGCAGCATCGTCCGCACCAGCTCGCGTGACGGCGCCGAGCTCGTCTCGGCGACGACCGCGCCGCTCGCCCCGCCGGGCTCGATCCCGCCCGCGACCACCGTGCCCATTCGGAAGAGCGAACGCGCGAACTCCTCGGCGTTGCCTCGGGCGGGATCGGCCTCGTACGCGGGGTCGGTCCGGTAGCGGTTGCCCTCCACCATCAGCGCCGACTGCGGGCCGACGTTGCCGGGCACGTGGCGGTCGAGCCACCCCTCCGCCTCGCGGGCGCCGTCGAAGTGCGACTCGTCGTAGCGCAGCACCCCGGTCACCCGGGTGATGCCCCGGGCCCGCACCCCGAGCGCGAGCACGTCGAGCGAGTGCGGACCGGATCGGGTCAGCGTCGGGTCACCGCGGCCGACGAGCACGAGGTCGCCGTCGAGCACGCCGCCGGCGATCGGCCCGTCGGCGCGGACCACGGTCTGGAACCGGTGGTCGGCGGGGAGGACGTCGTAGACGCCGACCGCGGTGAGGAGCTTCTCGTTCGAGGCCGGGAGCAGCGGGGTGTCGGGGTCACGGGTCGCCACCTCGCCGTAGCCCTCGATCCAGATCGACGCGCTCACCGCCGAGTCGGCGAAGCGGGGATCGGTGAGGCCCCACTCGAGCGCGCGGGTGAGCCCCGCCGGTACCGGCTCGGTCGGATCGTCGGCGAGGCGGGGATCGGGGACGCAGACGTCCTCGAAGCCGGGGATGCTCGTGACGTCGGGGACCGACCCCGTGACCGTGACCTGGTCCAGCCGGCCGCCGGGGACGGCAGCGAGGGCGTGTGGGCTCCGTGCGCCGATCGCGGCGACCAGGCCCACGGCGAGCAGGGGCGCGAGGAGCACGGCGGCGAGCAGGGCGGCCAGGGGTGCACCCCGCGCGGGGCGGCGCCGGTGGGGGGACACGTCCGGTGACGCTACCCATCTCGTCGCCCCCGACGGTGCCAGTGCGGGGCGCCGGGTCCTTGAGCCGAACACCTGTTCGCCCTAGGATGGCGAAGGTGGAATTCCATCCGTGTGATTCGTAGGGTGAGTTCCGAGCTTGCGGGGGACTCGGGCCCACGTCCGGTGCTCCGCGTAACTGTCACACCCGGTCTCTAGCTTGAGGCCCGCACCGAAGCGACGGCACCGACGAGGAGTGGACCCGATGGAGCGTGACAAGGCCCTCGACATGGCCCTGAGCCAGATCGAGAAGCAGTTCGGCAAGGGCTCGATCATGCGGCTGGGTGAACAGACCCACGTCGGCGTGGCGTCGGTGGCCACGGGTGCGCTGTCGCTCGACCTCGCGCTCGGGGTCGGCGGGCTCCCGCGGGGCCGAGTCGTCGAGCTGTTCGGGCCGGAGTCGTCGGGGAAGTCGACCCTGGCGATGCACGTCGTGGCCGAGGCCCAGCGCACCGGAGGCGTGTGCGCCTACGTCGACGCCGAGCACGCGCTGGACCCGGTCTACGCGTCGGCGATCGGCGTGAACGTCGACGACCTCCTCATCTCCCAGCCCGACACCGGCGAGCAGGCGCTCGAGATCACCGACATGCTCGTGCGTTCGGGCGCGCTCGACGTGATCGTCATCGACTCGGTGGCCGCGCTCGTGCCCCGGGCCGAGCTCGAGGGCGAGATGGGCGACACGCACGTCGGGCTCCAGGCCCGGCTCATGAGCCAGGCGCTGCGCAAGCTCACGTCCAACCTGAACAAGTCCCGCACGATCGCCATCTTCATCAACCAGCTCCGGGAGAAGATCGGGGTGATGTTCGGGTCACCCGAGACGACACCGGGTGGTC
>CAYRHS010000070.1:11732-15594 GCA_964424125.1 uncultured Burkholderiales bacterium | reverse complement strand
GTCGCGATGTTGTTCGCGAACGAGTGGATGCCCTCGTAGAAGCCCGTGTTCCACTGCATCGCGATGTCGATCTCGGCGTCGTCGGTGGATTCTCGCAGTGAGATCACCCGCTTGAACAGCGGGTCCTTCGACGAGTTGAGATGCTTGACGAAGTCGACGATGCCGCCCGAATACTTGAAGCTGTGCTGGGCCTTGGAGGCCGGTCGTTCGTCCTTGAACCTGATCTCCAACCCCCGGTTGAGGAACGCCATCTCCCGGAGACGTTCCACCAACGTCTGGGTGCGGAAGTCCGTCTCGTCGAAGATCGTCGGGTCGGGCCAGAACGTGATGATCGTGCCCGTGCGCTTCGAGGCCTGCTTCTTCTGGAGCTTGTCCTGCGGCTTGCCGCCCTTGGCGTAGTGCTGGACCCACTTCCCGCCGTCTCGATGGACCTCGAGGTCGAGCTTTACGGACAGGGCGTTCACCACCGAGACACCGACCCCGTGCAGGCCGCCACTGATCTTGTAACCCTCACCTCCGAACTTCCCGCCGGCGTGCAGCGTCGTCATCACGACCTCGGCCGCGGACTTCGTCCGCGATTCCGGATGCTTGTCGACCGGAATGCCACGGCCGTTGTCGGCGACCCGGCAACCGCCGTCGGCGAGCAGCGTGACGTCGATGCGGTTGCAGTAGCCCGCCATCGCCTCGTCGACCGCGTTGTCGACCACCTCGTAGACCAGGTGGTGCAGGCCGGAGGGGCCGGTCGAACCGATGTACATGCCGGGGCGCTCGCGGACGGGCTCCAGGCCCTTGAGCACCGTGATGTCCTTGGCCGCGTACGTCACGCGCGAACGCCTCTTCTCGACGGGGGTTCCGATCCCGTGGACCGGGGGTGGTGGGGGGAGTCGGGGCCCGGCCGAATCCGCGCGAAAGCGCAGGTCAGACCGGGAGTTTTCACTCGATTCAGTGTACCAGACGGAGGCTTCGAATCGGTGCCTAGCGGGGTCGTACGACCACCCGCAGCGCCCGCACGACCCCGGCACCCACACGCTCCCCGATGCGCTCGCGCAGGGTCTGGTCCTGGTAGCGGAGCTCAGCAGCCCAGGCCGCGTCGTCGACCGCGATCGTCAGGATCCGGTTGCGGACCTGCAGAGGGCGCGCGTGCTCGGCGACGCGCTCGCCGACGATCTCGCTCCACGAGTCGACCAGCCGTTGGACAGCACGCGGGTCGCCGAGCCCGAGCTCGGCGCCGAGTTCGGACAACGAGTCCGTGACCGAGCGTGGCTCTCCCCGGCCACGCTTGCCGGTCATGCCGCCTCGTCCTCCAGGCGGCCGCCGCGCACGCGAAGGAACCGCTCGACGGCGATCGACTCCGGGAGCCTCCCGGCCGTGGTGATCAGCGTCTGGTCGCCGGGGAGGAGCTCGACGAGCGCGGTCGCTCGGCGGTCGTCGAGCTCGCTGAAGACGTCGTCGAGCAACAGCACGGGTTCTCGGTCGACGGCGCCGCGAACCACTCCGTGTCCCGCCAGCCGCAGTGCCAGCGCGAGCGAGCGTTGCTCACCCTGCGACGCGTGTGTTCGGGCCGCGAGATCGTCCAGCATCAGCTCCCAGTCGTCACGATGCGGGCCGACCAGCGTCACTCCCCGCTCTCGCTCCCGGTCGCGGCTCTCCAACAGGGCGGCGCGTAATGCTTCGTCGGCCACCTGCCCGGATGTGACGTCTTCCCCGCTGGACCAGGTCGGGCGGTACCGAGCGCGGACCGGCACCCCTTGGCCGGCCAGCCCCTTGTATGCAGTCGTGAGCGGCGCGTCGAGCCGCTCCACGAGCTGCAACCGTCCGCGCACCAGCTCTCCGCCGGCGCGAGCCAGCTGTTCGTCGAAAACGTCGAGCGTGTGCCATCCCTCGGCCTCACGTATCCCCGAGCGAAGGAGGGCGTTGCGTTGCCGGATCACCCGATCGACTTCCGCTCGCACAGCGGCGAAGCGTGGGGTGATCGCGACGAGGAGATCGTCCAGGTACTGCCGTCGCTCCGCCGGGCCGCCCTTTACGAGCTCGAGGTCGTCCGGAGTGAAGACCGTCACCAACAGGAAGCCGGTCAGGTCGCGCCGGCGCGTAACCGGTTGACCGTTGAGCCGGATCCGCCCACGTCCTTCGAGCGCGAGCTCGGCTTCGAGCAGCTGCGTCCGGCCATCTTCTTCCACCTCGACGCGGACGATCGCACGTGGTGCGCCCGAGTGCACGAGCGCCGTGTCCGGAACCGGGCGCAGTGAACGACCCGTGGCCGCCCAGGCGAGGGCTTCGAGGAGGCTGGTCTTGCCCTCTCCGTTCGCACCGGCGACGACCGTGCACCCGGGCGGCAGATCGAGCACGAGTGACTCGTAGCAGCGGAAGTCGATGAGCTCGAGCGAGCTGACGCGCACGGTCGCGCAGCGCCCGACTCAGGAGATGCGGACTGGCATCAGGAGATAGAGGAAGTCCTCGCCACCGCTGCTCGGACGCAGGGTCGCCGGCTTCAGCGGGTCGAGGCACTCGAGCACCAGCTCGCCGGTTTCCGCCGTCGCCTGGATGCCGTCGAGCAGGAACTCCGGATTGAACGCGACGGTGAGCTCGGACTCGGTCCCCTCGAACTTCGCGTCGATCGCCTCGTGTGCTTCCCCCACCTCTTGGGCAACCGCGCTCAGTTCGGTGCCCTCGGGCGTCATCCGGATCCGCACGGGCGAGCTGTCCCGACCCTGACCGACCAACCGCACGCGTTTCACCGCCTCGGCGAGTACGTCGCGCTCGACGGTGAGTCGATTCGGGTAGTCACTCGGGATCAGCTGCTCGTAGTTGGGGAAGTCTCCCTCGATGAGCCGGGTCGTGACCTCGACGGACCCGACGCGGAACGTCGCGTCGCGATCCGAGAGCGCCACGTCGAGCTCGCCGCCGTCGAGGAGACGCTGCACCTCCCCGAGACCCTTGGCCGGCACGAGCACTCGCTGGCCTTCGTCGAGCATCGTCACACCCGGAAGGTCGCGTACCGCGAGCCGGTACGAGTCGGTCGCGACCAACCGCAATCCGGTGGTCGTCGCGGTCAGCAGCACACCGGTGAGGATCGGGCGGGCGTCGTCTCGCGACGCGGCTGGCACGACCTGGCGGAGCGCATCGGCCAACGCGCTCGCGTCGGTGGTGACCGCCGTTCCCGGCACATCCGGCAGCCGCGGGAAATCGTCGGCGGGTAGCAATCGCAGTGTGAAGTCGGAACGACCCGACGCGATCCGGGCCTCGTCGTCACCGACCTCGACGGTGACCGAACCGGGCTCGAGCGCGCGCACCACTTCCGAGAACAGGCGCGCGGGAATCACCGCGACGCCCGGCTCACTCGCCTCGGCCACTGCGCGCACGCGCACGGTCAACTCGAGATCGGAACCGATCAACTCGAGTCCGTCGTCACCGACCGAGCAGCGCACTCCGGAAAGGACCGGGAGCACGCCGGTACGGGATGCCACCGCTCGTTGTGCCGTGGTGACGGCGTCGGCCAACGTGTCGCGCTCACACCGGAACTTCACGGCTCTCCCCAGTCCCCCATCAATAAGTTCTCTATCTTGTTCGTTGTAGTAGTAGAGCGTGTGGATTGCGGATAACCGGACGTTCCTGCTGGTCAGACCGGAGATTGCTACCCACCGGGTGTCCACAGCTTTCCACAGAGGGTGACGGCGAAGTCGGCGGCATCCCTTGCGCGCCCACAGCTTGTGGTGGGTTTCCCCATGTGTCCACAGCGTTATCCACTGGTCCCCAGACGGATTCGGCGGATGAGCTCGTTCACCTGGTTGAAGATCGTGCGCCGCTCCGCCATCTGACCGCGGATCTTCTCGACCGCGTGCATCACAGTCGTGTGATCACG
>CAYRHS010000070.1:0-11722 GCA_964424125.1 uncultured Burkholderiales bacterium | reverse complement strand
CGGGATCGTGAGCACTACTCCGTCTCCTCACGCAACTCCTCGGCGATCTTGGGGTAGCTGTAGTCCGTCAGCTCGCGGAACACGTACATACCGATCTGACGTGCGGTGACGAGGGGCCGGCGCCGGCTCTTGCCGACGAGATCGTCGACGGTCCAGCCGAACATGTCGGCCGTCTCCTCGAGGATGAGCTGGGGAGTGATCACGCGCGGCTGCGACGGAGAGATCAGATCCGAGAGGACGTCGCGGGCGACCTCCTCGGTCAGGGGCGCCTGGTTGAGGCTGGAATATGCCGTGACACGGATCAATGCCCCCTCGAGCTCGCGGACGTTCTCGGTCACCTGGGTCGCGATGAACTCGAGGACGGGTGCGGGGATGTCACCGAAGTGCTCGGCCTCGGCCTTGGTGCGCAGGATGGCAAGGCGAGTCTCGAACTCGGGAGGCTGGATGTCGGTCGTGAGTCCCCACTCGAACCGGCTCCGAAGGCGATCCTCGAGGGTGGCGATCGACTTCGGTGACCGGTCGGACGAGATGACGATCTGGCTGTCTGCTCCGTGGAGCGAGTTGAAGGTGTGGAAGAACTCCTCCTGGAGCTGCTGGCTGCGCTCGAGGAACTGGATGTCGTCGATCAGCAGCACGTCGACCTCGCGATAGCGACGCTTGAACGCGGGGGTCGTGTTGGTCCGGATCGCGTCGACGAACTCGTTCATGAACGTCTCGGTGGAGACGTAGCGGACCCGCTTGTCGGTGAAGACCTCGAGCACGTGATGGCCGATCGCGTGCAGCAGGTGGGTCTTGCCGAGGCCTGCACCTCCGTAGATGAACAACGGGTTGTAGGAGCGGGCGGGCGCCTCGGCGACAGAGAGCGCGGCGGCATGGGCGAAGCGGTTGGACGTCCCGATCACGAAGTGGTCGAAGCGATAGCGGGGGTTCAACGTCCCGCTCGGCCACTGGGGGGCCTCGGATTCGTCGCTCGTCGCGGTGGCGTTCACGGCCGGAGACTCCTCTAGGTTGCGGGGCGGGCTCGCGGCGGGCACGGGCTCAGCGGCCGCGGTGCGTACGACGAGGTCGACGGACAGCTCGTGACCGCAAGTCCGGACGGCGTCGAGGAGGTCGTCCAGGTAGCCACCGCGGATGCGGTCGCGCACGACCGAGCTCGGGACACCGAGCACGAGGGTCCCCTCGGCGAAGGACACCGGTTCGAGACCCTGGAACCAGGTGTTCCAGACCGCGGCCGGCACGCGGCGACGGAGTTCACCCGCGCTCTCGCGCCAGAGGGTCTCGGCTGTTGCCTCGCCGGTCTGATGGTTATCCACAAGCGCGTCCACAAGTGTGGAGAAAAACAAGTACGGAGGCGAACAAGTCGCCTCCGGACGTGGTGGTGGTCAGTTGTGGCACTTCGCTGCTGCATTCCCGGGCCGTCGGTCCGGGTCGCCGGCCTGGGGGCGAAGCCCCCTGCTGGGGAAGCGTGCCGAGTCGCGACCGACGTCGACGAGGCGAGCGGAACCTAACACCGGCACCGCGTGGCGACAAGCGGACGATCGGCGAAGCGTGCAGCGCCGCGCGACGTTGCGTCCTCGCCGCGGGCACTCGTAAACTGCCTCCGTTCTTCGACCGGCCGCCGCGCCGCCTCACTGCAGGCAGGTTGGCCGTCCGGGTCGCCGACGACACGGCGTAGCCGTGATCGCCTCACCTCCACACACCACCGATCACCAAGAGGCCCACGGTGAAACGCACCTATCAACCCAACGTCCGGCGGCGCAAGCGCAAGCACGGCTTCCGGACCCGTTCCCGGACCCGTGGCGGTCGCGCGGTGCTGCGGGCACGTCGCCGGCGCGGCCGACGCCGGCTCTCGGCCTGATCGGACGAGTTCGCGATCGTGCTGTGTTCTCGGCTTTCGCCGCCGGAGAGCGTCGACGCCGCGGAGCGTTCGTGATCAGCGTCGTGGAGCTCGACCGCGAGGAGGCAGCGCAGGTGGCCTACGCGATCGGTCGCGGAGTCGGCCACGCGCCCGCCCGGAATCGTCTCCGCCGACGGTTGCGGCACGTGATGCAGGCGCGCCACGAGCAGCTGGAACGTGGGCGCGCGTACCTCGTCTCGGCGAGAGCGCCTGCAAGCGGCGTCTCCTTCGCCGAGCTCGACGCCACGGTCGGGGCGTTGCTCTCCGAGCTGGAGTCCGGGCGCTGATGAGACGCTCCCCCTTCGCGTGGCTGGCCCTCGGGATCATCAAGCTCTACCGGAGCGTCAGCATCGGGATGCAGCCGCGCTGTCGGTACCTGCCGACGTGCTCGGCCTACGCCGAGGAGGCGATCGCAACGCACGGGATCGTCCGCGGTGGTTGGCTGGCACTGCGGCGGATCGGGCGTTGCCATCCGTGGGGTGGGTACGGATACGACCCGGTTCCCGAGCGTGCCGACCCCGCGGGTGACGCGGCGAGCGAGCGCGCGGACGGGGACGCCGACGCTCCCCCGATCACCGGGAGGAGGGTCGCGTAGATGGGAGTCCTCTGGAACGGGATCCTCGACGCGCTCGGCGCCATCCTCGCCTTCTTCTACGCCATCATCCCGAGCTACGGCCTCGCCATCGTGGGGCTCACGATCCTGGTCCGCCTCGCCCTGTTCCCGCTCACCGCCAAGCAGGCCCGTTCGATGCTGGCGATGCAGCAGCTCCAGCCCGAGATCAAGAAGCTCCAGGCGAAGTACAAGGGCGACCGCCAGCGTCTCAACGAAGAGACGATGGCGCTCTACAAGGAGGCCAAGGTCAACCCGCTCTCGGGGTGCCTCCCGCTCCTCGCCCAGGCCCCGATCTTCTTCGCGCTGTTCCGGATCCTCCGCAATCCCTTCCAGCACATCCCGGAGGGCTCGGCGCTGTTCAAGGCGTTCTGCGGCGGCGTCGGAGCCGAGAGCTGCAACCCCGTCGGGCTCGACTTCCTCGGGGTCAACCTGTCGCTGTCGGCGCAGGATCCGCACGGAAGCTTCGTGGCCTCGCTCCCCTACCTCTTCCTCGTGATCCTGGTCGGCCTCTCGGGATACGTCCAGTCGCGACAGTCGATGCGTTACCAGGCGCAGGCGAACCCCCAGACGCAGATGATCGGGCGGCTCATGCCGGTCATCTTCATGTTCATCTCGCTCTCGTTGCCGGCAGGCGTCGTCCTGTACTTCCTCGTCAGCAACGTGTGGCAGCTCGGACAACAGGAGATCATCTTCCGGCGGGCAGACCGCGAGCCCGGCCCCGTGAAGACGCCGCCGCGCAAGCCCGACAAGGCCGAGGAACGCCCCGCGGAGAAGGCGAAGGCAGAGGTCGCCACGACCGAGAAGAAGACCCGCTCCTCGGAGGGTGCTTCCGGATCGGCGAAGCGTTCGCGAGCTTCGCGCTCGCAGGGCAGCTCGAGCGGCGCGGGCGACAAGAACGACAAGAAGCGGCGACCGACGACCGGTCCCCCCCGGAAGCGACGAAAGCGATAGCGACGACATGGAGTGGGTGCAGATCAGCGCGCCGACCGAGGAGGAGGCGCTCGACCAGGCGCTCGACGTCCTCGGCGTGCCACGCGACGAGGCCGAATGGGAGGTCCTCGAGGAGTCTCGGGCGCGCCTCGGCGGGATCCTGGGCCGTACCGAGACGCGGATCCGGGCTCGGATCAAGCCCAAGTCGAGGGAGAAGCCCCAACCGAAACGACGGGGTCGCGGTCGTGAGCGGTCGGGCCGAGGCGGCGATCGACCGGGAGGTCGCAAGCGCGGCTCGGGGAAGCGCTCGGAGGACAAGGGCGGGCAACGTCGGCGTGGCGATGGAGGAGGCGAGCGGGTGAACGCGGAACACGAGGACGACGAGATCGAAGTACCCCTGGACGAGCAGGCGACCATGGTCGAGGAGTTCGCCCGGGGCCTGATCGACGCGTTCGGGACGCTCGACGCCGAGATCCGGGTGGACCCCGACGGCGAGAACGAGCGGATCAACGTGGCCATCGAAGGCGAAGAGCTCGGTCTGCTCGTCGGCCCGGGCGCAGTGACGGTGGACGCAATCGAAGAGCTCACACGGACCGTGCTCCAGCGGCGCACGGGGGGCCATGCCGCCCGGGTCCGCGTGGACGTGGACGGGTACCGCGAGCGACGCCGGGCGGCACTCGAGGAGTTCGCGCAGGGGCTCGCAGAACGAGCTCGCTCGACCGGGCGCGAGCAGGCGCTCGAGCCCATGGGAGCCTCGGACCGGAAGCTGGTCCACGACACCGTCGCCGCGCTCGAGGACGTGGTCACCGTCTCCGAGGGTGAAGAGCCCCGACGCCGGGTGGTGATCCGCCGCGCCTGAGGCGCTCCCCGACCCTCTGCTCGAGCACCTGGAACGTGCTCGGGCGCGAGGGATCCTCGGTGACGTCCCGATCTCGCACCACGTCGCGCACGCGGACGCGATGGGTGCCTGCGTCGGTGATTCCCCGCCCCGGCTGCTCGATCTCGGCAGCGGAGCCGGGATCCCGGGGCTCGTGCTCGCGGCCCGTTGGCCCGGCAGCCGAGTGGCGCTGCTGGAGGCTGCCCGGAGCCGCGCGACCGCGCTGACGGCGGTGATCGGTCGCCTGGGCTGGACGGACCGGGTCCGGGTGGTCGGGGAACGGGCAGAGCTGCAAGGCCGGATCGAAGGTTGGCGGATGGGCTTCCCGGTGGTGGTGGCCCGGTCCTTCGGACCGCCGGCAGTCACAGCCGAGTGTGGAGGGGCCTTCCTCGAGCTGGGCGGCAGGCTCGTGGTGAGCGACCCCCCGGACGCGGGCGAGCGTTGGCCGGTGTCCGGCCTGCAGGAGTTCGGCCTCCTCCTCGAGCGCCGCTGCGATGCCGAGGGTGCACATTTCGCCGTACTGACCCGTGGCGCGGCCCTGGCCGAGGAGTATCCGCGCCGGCCCGGAATCCCCGCGCGACGACCGCGCTGGCGATAGCATCACCCCCGGCCCCACGGTTCCACGTGGAACAGGGCCCGACCTCAGGGTGACGTTCGAGGTTTCACGTGGAACTTCGCGGTCGAGCACGGATTCGGGGGTGCGGATGGCGAGAGACCGCCAGGACGTCAGGCGGCGGGGGCGCAGGATCTTCGCCGCGCTTCGCCGCCACGGTGAGGATCGACCGGAGGTGCCGGAGCAGTCGGCGGCCGCCGACCCGGCCGAGCTGCAGCCCGATTCGAGCTCGGACACGATCGACCTCACCACCTCGACCTCGGGAGCACCCCCGGATGCTCCGCCCGCACCATCCGTGGCCCCGAACACAGAGGCACCAGAGGCGCCCCCCGAGGCGGAGCTCGAAGCTGCGGACGAAACCGCGGCTCCGGCAGGGGAGGAACAGGCGACTGGAGAGGCGGTGGAATCGATGACCGGCCGACCGCCCGGCATGGCGACTCCCCCGGAGCCGCCGGAGGCCGCGCCCGTGGTCTCGGAAGCGATGCCTCCGAGCGACGTGGGCCCCGACGTGGTGGCGTCGGTGACGGGGACGCCGACGGCGACGGGGGATCTCAGCCCGGTGGCCCTCCCCCGGGTCGTGGCGATCGCCAATCAGAAGGGTGGGGTGGGCAAGACCACAACCGCGGTGAACCTGGGCGCCGCGCTCGCCGAACTCGACCACCGAGTCCTGGTCGTGGACCTCGATCCCCAGGGGAATGCCACCACCGGCCTGGGGATCAACGCCCGGGATCTCGAGCATTCGATCTACGACGTGATCACGGCGGAGACGCCCGTCGAGGACTGCATCGAATCCACCAGCCTGCGGAACCTGTTCCTCGTACCGGCGACCATCGACCTCTCCGGAGCGGAGATCGAGCTGGTTCCGGCGTTCAGCCGCGAGCTGAAGCTCCGGCGAGCACTCGAACCCGTCAAGGACGACTACGACTTCACCATCATCGACTGCCCGCCCTCCCTCGGCCTGCTCACGATCAACGGACTGGCCGCCGCGGACGACGTGATCGTCCCGATCCAGTGCGAGTACTACGCCCTCGAGGGCCTCGGGCAGCTGCTCCGCAACGTCTCCCTGGTCCGGTCGAGCCTCAATCCGACGCTCGAGGTCCGGGGAATCGTGCTCACGATGTACGACGGACGGACACGGCTGGCCGAACAGGTCGAGTCCGAGGTGCGCAAGCATTTCGGCCCGATCGTGTACGACACCGTGATCCCGCGGACCGTGCGGCTCGGGGAGGCCCCGTCGTTCGGACAACCCATCATCGTCTTCGACCCCACGTCTCGCGGTGCGACGACGTACCGGTCGTTGGCACAGGAGGTGAGCGATGGCACGGCAGGGCGGACTGGGTAAGGGCCTCGGTGCCCTCATCCCGGCCGAGGGCGGGCCGGCAGCAGGGGGGCTCCAGGAGATCCCGATCTCGGCGATCGAGACCAACCGCAACCAACCTCGGCAAAGCTTCGACGAGGAGCGTCTCGCGGAGCTGGCGGAATCGATCCGCGAGGTAGGGGTGCTCCAGCCGGTGCTGGTGCGCCCGCTCGGGGACGATACCTACGAGCTCATCGCGGGGGAGCGGCGCTGGCGCGCGGCCCGCCGGGTGGGGCTCCAGGTGCTGCCCGCGGTGGTACGTGAGTCGGACGACGCCGCCGCGCTCGAACAGGCGCTCGTGGAGAACGTCCAGCGCACCGACCTCAACCCGATGGAGGAGGCGGCCGCCTACCAGCAGCTCATCGAGGACTTCGGCCTCACCCACGAGGAGCTGGCCCGGCGGGTCGGCCGGAAGCGTGCGACGGTCACGAACACCTTGCGGCTGCTCCAGCTCCCGCCGGTGATCCAGCGCCTCGTCCAGGAGGGCCGGCTCACGGCAGGACACGCCCGGACGTTGCTCGGGACCCCGGATCGGGCCTTTCAGGAGCAGCTCGCCCGCCGGGCGGTCAGCGACGACCTCTCGGTCCGGCAGCTCGAGGAGTCGGTCCGCGCCCGCAACGGAAGCGGTCCCACGACCGAGCCGTCACCGGCGACGAAACGACTCCGACCTCCAGGTCTCCTCGAGCTCGAGGAGCTCCTGGGCGACCACCTCGACACGCGCGTGACGGTCAACATGACGGCCAAGAGGGGTCGAGTGGTGATCGAGTTCGCCGGCCTCGAGGACCTCGAGCGCATCTACCGCGCCATGATCGAGGGCGCGAGCTCGTCCTGAGCGGACCGAGCCGCGTCAGTCGTCGAGCGGTTCCTCCACCCCCCGCCGCACGCCCCGAACGATCGCGCGCGCGACGTCCGCGCTCCGGCTGACGAGCACGGCCATCGTCCGAACGTCGTGGGCGGCCGCCGGTTCGCAGATCACGGCGGGCATCCGGGTCTCGCGGAGGAGCGCGTAGCTGCGGCCGCAGACCTCGCCTTGCCCCAGGATACTGGTAAGTTCTTCCAATACGCGGTCGGCGGTGCGGTACCCGGCTTCGGATCGGAAACGGCCGGATGCGAAGTAGAAGGACCGGGGCTTCGACGCGCTCCCGGGGCGGACCACGAGGCAGAGGTCGGCGGCGAACCGGTTGGCGGCGAGCGCCGCTTCGGACTCGTCGTCACCCGTGGCCTCGAGCACGAGGTCGGCTCCCGCGTCCTCTAGGCCCTGCGCGACCCGGCGGGCGAGAGCGTCGAGCCCGGGGTCGGCGCACACGTAGAGGCGTCGACCCGCGAGCCGTCCGCCGTGGCGGAGGGCCTCTCGCTCACGGACGCTCGCCACCGAGCCGGCGGCGAAGCTCCCGACGCGGCGCAGCGCGGCGATCGTCGCGGGCCCGCAGATCGCGTCGGAGGTGAGCGCGGCGTCGCGTTGGAAGCGCTCCACGGCTTCGCTCGTCTCGTCCCCGAAGATCCCGTCTTCGCGGCCCGCGTCGAAGCCGAGCGCGTTCAGGCGTTGTTGGAGGTCGGCGACGTCGTCGCCGCGCAGCATCGGTCGCCGTCGGTAGAGGAGGCGATCGCCGAGCGCATAGCCACTTTCGACGAGCGCCGACCACGTCTGGCGACCGCAGACGCCGTCGACGCGCAGACGGCGCGAGCGCTGGAAGTCTCGCAGCGCCGCCTCCGTCGCGGGCCCGTACTCACCGGACTCGGGGCGACAGTCGTGGCCGGCGGCGCCGAGTCGTCGTTGGAGGTCCCGAACGGCTTCGCCCGTCGCGCCGGGCCTCAGAACGGCGCTCAAGCGATGACGCCCGCCAAGTCCTCGAGCAGGGCGCTCTTGCCCTTGGCGCCGATGATGCGGCGCGACTCCTCGGTCGTCTTGCCGGACTCGAACACCAGCAACGTCGGGATGCTCATGACGTTGAACCGGCGCGCCGTCTCGGGGTTCTCGTCGACGTTGAGCTTCGCGATGGTCAGCTTGTCGGACTTCTCGACTGCGAGCTCTTCGAGCGTCGGTGCGATCATCTTGCACGGTCCGCACCACTCGGCCCAGAAGTCGACCAGGACCGGAGTGTCGCTGCTGCCGACCACCTCGTCGAAGGTCGCGTCTGTCACGGTCACGATGTTGGCTGCCACGGTCGATTGTCCTCTCGTTCGTTGCGAAACGCCGCGGGATGTCAGGCGCCGGGCGCGTGCTCCTGGAGCCAGCGTTCGGCCTCGATCGCCGCCATGCAACCTGATCCGGCGGCGGTCACGGCCTGGCGGAAGACATGATCCTGGACGTCGCCGGCCGCGAACACACCGGGGACGGAGGTCGCGGTGCTGTCCGGCGCGGTGATCACATACCCGCCCTCGTCGAGGTCCAGTTGGCCTGCGACCAGCTGCGTGGCGGGGTCGTGACCGATCGCGACGAAGAGCCCAGCGACGTCCAGGGAGGAAACGTCCCCGGTCTGCGTGTCGCGCAGCTTCACCAGCTGGACGCTTCCTTCGCCTTCGATGTCCTCGACGACCGCGTTCCACCGGAAGTCGATCTTCGGGTTGGCGAACGCGCGCTCCTGCAGGATCTTGGATGCGCGCAGCTCGTCACGCCGGTGGATGACCGTCACGCTCGTGGCGAACTTGGTGAGGAAGATCGCTTCTTCGATGGCGGAGTCGCCGCCTCCGACGATGGCGATCGGTCGGTCACGGAAGAAGAAGCCGTCGCACGTCGCGCACGTCGAGACCCCGTGGCCGAGGAGCTCTCGTTCCGCGGGCAGGCCGAGCATTCGCGCAGTGGCGCCAGTAGTGAGGATGATCGCGTGCGCGCGATGTTCATCGTCTCCCACCCAGACCCGGAACGGGCGCTCCGAAAGGTCGACGCGGTCGACGTCGGCGGTGACGATCTCGGTCCCGAACCGAACCGCCTGCTCGCGGAACTGTTTCATCAGGTCGGGCCCGAGGATCCCCTCTGGGAAACCGGGGAAGTTCTCGACGTCCGTCGTGAGCATGAGCTGGCCGCCGGCGTTGAGCCCTTCGAACATGAGCGGCGCGAGGTTTGCGCGCGCCGCGTACACCGCGGCCGTGAGGCCCGCGGGTCCCGAGCCCGCGATGATCACGTTGCGAACCTTGGTCATTGCCTGTCCGCTCCGTCGGAGGGTCCGGCGTTGCGTTGCGCCCATGCGAACACGCCGCCCGCGACCAGCATTCCGCCGACGATGAGGTAGGAGGCCCAGACCCCGGTGGGAATCCAGATGGTCAGCGCGCGGAACGTGCCGATGGCGAGGAGGGTCAGGGCGCCGGCGACGAAGAAGGCGGTGAGCAGGCCGTAGACGACGGCCTTGGCCGCGGCGCGAGCGGGCGGGACCGTACGGTCCCGTACTGCGCCGACGACCTGTTCGACCGCTTCGGCGGCATCGGCGGACCAGTCGTTCCCCTGCGCGGCGGGTGGCTCGGCGATCGGAGGACTCCCCGTTCGGAGGTAGATCGGCAGGGAGGCTAGTCGCCGGTGACGAAGAACTGCGAGGACAGGAAACTGCAGTCGGCGGCGGAGACGACGCTGACCTGCGTGCCGTCCGCCACGTCGAGGACGACGACGACGGCCGGCGCCCCGTCGTAGGTGGCGGTGGCGACGAGGAGCGGCGCCCCGGTGGCGTGGAGGTCCTCGCCCAGGGTGTCCGAGCAGGCCGTCGCCTGCTCCCGCGTGGCGGGTTCCTGGAGAGCGCTCGGGTTCCCCTCGTCGGCCGCCGGGGCGCTGCCTTCGGCCGATCCGTCGAGCGTCGCGGCGTCGGACCGTGCCTGTGTCTCCGCTTCTTCCGGCAGGTCGATCTCGGTGGCGAGCGCGGCTCGCAGCACCCCCGGGTCGGACACCTCCCCGAGAGCGGGGAGCGCAGCCTCGGCCTCGGCCGCGCCGCTCCCCGAGTCCAGCTCCGTGAGGGCGGTGTCGGAGGCGGAGTCGTCGCCCGTTCGCTCGGACGCGAGGATCACCGCTGCGCGCGCGAGGGCGACGAGGACCACGGCCGCGGCCGCGGGGGCGAGGATCCGCCGACCCAGTGGTCGCGACCGTCGGGGCTGCGCTTCCGTCCCTGCCAGCGCGCGCGCGACGAGACGGCGGCGGTCCAGCCTGCCGAGCTCGGGTGCGGGGCTGGCAACCAGCGCGTCGCGCGCGCGGACGAGCGCCGCCTTCCGCTCCGCGTAGGAGTCCCAGGCGTGGAGGCGCCGGCGCAGCTCGGCCGTCTCGACCCCGAGGTCGACGGCCAGCCCGTCGAGCTCGCCGTCGAGCTCGGCCGAGACGGCCTCGTCGGCGAGCGTCACGGGGTCCGGCCAGCGGGAGTCGCCGGCGGCCAGGTCGTCGAAGGGTGTGGGGGTCATCTCGGGCATCGGATCTGCGGGCTCACTTGCTCGGGCATCGGATCTGCGGGCTCACTTGCTCGGACGTTCCGCGGGGGTCTGATGGTTCCCCAACAGGCTGGCGAGCAACGCTCGGCCTCTCGCGATCCGCGATCGCACCGTTCCGGGAGGAATGCCGAGGATGTCCGTGATCTCCGCATAGTCCAGGCCGTCGACGTCGCGGAGCACCACCGGTACGCGGAACTTCTCGGGGAGCCGATCCAGCGCCGCGTGCACGTCCACCGCCGCGGTCGCGGGTTCGTCGGCCGGGCGGAAGGTGAGCGCGTCGTCGAGGACCTCGGACGGTCGCGGTCGGCGACCCCGCCGCCGGACCTCGTCGAGCGCGGCGTTGGTCGCGACCCGGTAGAGCCACGTCGTGAACGCGGAGCGGCCGTCGAAGCGGTCGATGCGCCGCGCGACCGCCAGCAGCGCCTCCTGGGAAGCGTCCTGGGCGTCGGCCGGGTCGCGCACGATCCGTGCGCAGATGCTGTGGACTCGGTCGACGTGACGCTCGAGCAGCGCTTCGAGAGCGCCTCGTTCCCCGGCCGCGGCCGCGGCCGCCAGCGCGAGGTCGTCGCGGTCGTCAGACGCGCGAGGCGTCATGAGGAAACGCGACGACGACGTCGACGGCGCCGAGCCCGGATGAGGACGAGCCGGCGTTGTCGAGCGCGGCGGTGACGGCCCAAGCGATAGCGGCGCCGGCGGCGATCACCGCGAGCACGACGAGGATCCACGCCACCGGGTTCGTGCGCGCGGGACCGGGAGCCGCGGTTCGCGCCGGTGCGGGCCGGGGAGCCGGGCCCGCGGTCGACGCGGGACGCGCCGGCGCCGGGGTCGGTGCCGTCTGGGGAGGCGTCGGCGGAGGAGCGAGGGACGGACGCCCCGCGATGGCGCGCGCGAATTCATCGGCCGACTGGAACCGGCGTTCGGGCTCGCGGGCGAGCGCGCGGCGGAGGACCGCGTCGAGCCAGTCCGGTACGTCCGGTGAGAGCTCACGAACGGGGCGCGGGTAGTTGGTGAGGCGCGCGGCAGCCGTCGCCATG
>CAYRHS010000069.1:0-15678 GCA_964424125.1 uncultured Burkholderiales bacterium | reverse complement strand
CGACGACGACTTCGACGTCCCCGAGTTCCTGCGCTGAGCTGGATCGTCGAACCGCTGAGCGACGCGCTGGTCGTCTGCACCGACCGGCACGGCGGGGTCTCGGCGCCTCCCTACGACTCGCTGAACCTGGGCTTCCGCACGGGCGACGATCCGGC
Organism: uncultured Burkholderiales bacterium; assembly: GCA_964424125.1. Classification (GTDB taxonomy): domain Bacteria; phylum Actinomycetota; class Acidimicrobiia; order IMCC26256; family JAOSJL01; genus CAYRHS01. The sequence continues at coordinate 15,523 of CAYRHS010000069.1, read as the reverse complement.
CGCGGTGGCCGAGAACTGGCGCCGGGTGCATCGCCGACTCCCGGAAGCGGGCGCGCGCGTCGTCGGGGGTCCGGACGCCTACGCCTGGTTGTGGCAGGAGCACGGTGCCGGCGTTCGCGAGGCGCACTGGTCGCCGACGGGGTCTCCCGATGTCGCCGGCGCGCCCGGCGACGCGATCGTCACCGACACGCCTCACCGCGGGATCGTCGTGCTCGTGGCCGACTGCGCCCCGGTGGCGCTCGCGGCGGCGGGCGGCGTGGCCGTCGTGCACGCGGGGTGGCGGGGGCTGGCGGCGGGGGTCGTCGAGGAGGCTGTGGCGGCGTTGGGGCGGATCGCACGCGCTCCCGTCCGGGCACTGGTGGGGCCCTGCATCTGCCCGAGGCACTACGAGTTCGGGGCTGCCGAGCTGGAGGTCCTGGCCGATCGGCTCGGCCATGAGGTGGTCGCCGAGACCGAGGCGGGCCGCCCCGCCTTCGATCTGCCCGCGGCGGTGACCAGCGCGCTCGAACGAGCCGGGGTGGACGACCGTCGCGTCATGGGCGTCTGCACGGCGACGTCGCCGGATCATTTCTCCCATCGCCGGGAGGGTGAGACGGGCCGGCAGGCGATGCTCGTCGTGCAGTCGTGACGGAGCCCGCCGCCTCGGCCGGCGACATCGGGGGGCGAGTGACGTCCGTGCGTGAGCGGATCGCCGCCGCTGCGCGTCGTTCCGGTCGCGAGCCCGATGCAGTGCGCCTCGTAGCCGTCACCAAAGGGGTCACCGCGGAGCGGGCCTCCATCGCGGCCGCCGCGGGTGTGTCGGACCTCGGCGAGAACCGCGCCCAGGAGCTGCTCGCCAAGCGAGGCGCCGTCGAGGATGCCCTCGAGGCGGGGGCCGCGGTGCACTGGCATTTCATCGGTCGGCTCCAGCGCAACAAGGTGCCCAAGCTCGCCCCCGTGGTGGCGTGGTGGCACTCGATCGATCGCGAGGTCCTCGGGGCGGCGCTCGAGCACCACGCCCCGGGTGCCCGCGTCCTCGTCCAGGTCGACCTGGCGGACGAGGCCCAGAAGGGTGGTTGCGCCCCAACGGCGGCCGGAGCGCTCGTGGAGTCGCTCGTCGCCCGTGGCCTGGAGGTCGTGGGCCTCACCACGATCCCGCCGCGCGAAGGCGATCCCCGGCCCCGGTTCGCGACACTGCGGGAGCTGGCTGCGGATCTCCGACTCCCGGAGCTCTCGATGGGCATGTCGGACGACTTCGAGGCCGCGGTCGAAGAAGGGGCGACGATCGTGCGGGTCGGCCGGGCGATCTTCGGTCCCCGTCAGATCGGTGACAGAGGGCTAGGCTGAGCGGCCAGGAGGCGACGGCAATGGCTTCGATGTGGCGCCGCGCGATGGTCTATCTGGGCTTCGACGACTACGACGACTACGCGGAGCCTCCGGCTGCCGCGGAACAGGTCGGAGAGCGAGCCGTCGAGCACGCAGGTGAACCGCCCGCCGGCGCCTCGGAGCGGCGTACCGAGGGTGGTCCGGCGGTGAGAACGCTGCCGCGGGTGCGCGAGCCGGAGCACGCCGGGCGAACGGTGGGGGAGCCCGGACTTCCCACGATCCGTCCCGTCGAGACCACGCGCTCTCGCGTGCACGTCGTCGAGCCGCACGGCTTCAACGACGCCCAGGAGGTCGGGGACCGGCTGAAGGCGGGCCAGCCGGTGATCATCAACATCCAGGGGCTCTCCCGTGATCTGCAGCGCCGCCTCATCGACTTCTCCTCGGGTCTCGCGTATGCCGTGGGCGGTTCGATGTCACGGGTGGCCGACCAGGTCTTCCTACTGGCGCCCGAGAACGTGGAGGTCTCCGAGGAGGAGAAGGAGCGCCTCCAGGCCCGCGGCCTCTATCGGGCCTGAGGGCACGGGGCTCCGGGCGGCGACGTGGAGATCCTCTGCGCGCTCATCACCGTCTACATGGTGGTCCTCGTGCTGCGGGCGGTCCTGTCTTGGTTCCCGCTCCGCCCCGATTCGGGCTTCGCGGTGGTGGCCCGGGTCGTGCGCGATCTGACCGAGCCCGTGCTCCGGCCGCTGCGCAGCGTGATCCCGCCGGCGGGGATGTTCGATCTCTCGTTCCTGGTGCTGTTCCTCGCCCTGGTGATCCTGCGCGGCGTCATCTGCGGACTCTGAGGCGAGGACAACGATCGCCTCCACGGTTCCCCACGAACGGGGTCGGTCGTGGTTACGATACGAACATGGATGTCACCCCACAGGAACTCCGCAGCTCCGAGATCAAGGAGGAGCGCCGCGGCTACCACCGCGACCAGACGGACGACTTGTTGGAGCGCGCGGCCGCGACGATCGAGTCATTGACCGACCGGCTGAACCGGCTCACGGAGCGCATGGGTGAGGCGGAATCGCGCGCCGGTCAGGGCCGTGAGACCGAGGAGCTCCTCCAGCGCACACTGCTGCTCGCGCAGCGCACGGCCGACGAGGCCGTCGCCGAGGCCAAGGCGCGCGCCGACCAGCTCGTACGGGAGGCCGAGGAGCGCTCCGCGACGATGGTCCGTGACGCGGAGACCGAGGCCCGGCGCCTCGCCGAGGGCGAGCGTCGGCGGATCGAGGCCGAGGTCGCCGAGCTCGCGGCGAAGCGGCACGCGCTCGGCACGGATGTCGACGCGCTCGAGCGCTTCGAGGCCGATTACCGGGAGCGCATGCGCAGCGCCATCGCCGCGGATCTCGAGTCGCTGACTGTTCGAGAGCCCATCACGCCGCCCACGCGTCCCGCCCTGCACGAGATCGACCTGCCCGAGGGTCGCGAGGGCATCGCCCCTGCGCCCGCTCCGGAGGGCGTCGCGATCGACGACGCCGTGCAGACCGAAGCGGAGGGCGAGCCCGACCCCCGGGAGACGGTCGAGCTCGACGTGTTCGAGCGGGCGGAGCTGGGTGTGGCCGAGCCGTCCGACCACGACGTCGATGCCATCGACGAAGGACCGGCGAGCGAAGGCGACGTCGCGCCCGAGGCCATCGAGGCGATCCCGGTGGACGACGCGGCCGCATCGGACGATGAGCCGTCGGAGTCCGTGCATGAACCGGTCGCTCGAGGGCGTCTCTTCGGCGAGGAGGAGGCCGACGGCGACTCCCTCGACGACGATGCGTTCTTCGCCAGCCTGCGCGAGGCGGTACGCGACGACGCTCCGCTCGGACCGGACGACGAGGACACGCCCGCGACCGCGCTCTACGACCAGGACGAGAGCGAGGATTCGCATCGGTTCACCGACGTCTTCCGCCGTCGGCGCTGAGCGCTCCTCGTCTGGTTCAGCGGCGCTCGAGGACCACCCGGATCGTCTCGTCGCCGATCTTGAGCGCTTCGGCGCCGTCGGGCACCGTGTCGGTGACCGACCAGCCGACGGCCAGGACCTCGCCGGCGATCCACTCGCCGTGCTGGCGTGCCGCCTCGACGATCGGGCCCTGACCGGCGATCACGACGCCCACGCGATCCGCGAGCTCGAGGCCGGCGTGCTTGCGCGCCTCGTTGAGAGCCCGGGCGAGCGCTCGCGCCCGGCCTTCGGCTCGAAGCTGGTCGTCGAGCGCGAGGTCGAGTGCCACCGCCAGGCGACCCTCCTGGGCGATGGCGAGCTCTTCGTGGTGGACGGCGCGGATCTCGACGTCCTCCGGCCCGAGCTCGACGGACTCGCCGTCGAGCTCGATCAGGAGCCGGCCGCGATCTTCGAGCGCCTGGCGGGCAGTCGCGCCGTCGAGCTCGCCCAGCACGGCCTGTACCTTCGGGAGACGGGGCCCGAGTCGGGGACCGAGCGCCCGGAAATTCGGGACGACCGTGTAGTCGAGGAGGCCCTCGAGGTCGGCGACGAGCTCGATCTGTTTCACGTTCAGCTCCCCTTCGACCTCCGCGACGACGTCGTCGGCGAGGGGCTCGTCGGTGACGACGAGCGCACGGGCGAGGGGTTGGCGCACGCTCACCCGGGCGTCTTCGCGTGCAGAGCGCCCGAGCGAGACGATGGCGCGTGCGTGGGCCATCCGGTGCTCGAGCTCCTCGTCGAGCGCGGACTCGTCGGGGGTGGGCCAGTCGGCGAGGTGGACGCTCTCGGCGCCGGGCCCGCTGAGGTTCCGGAAGAGCTCGTCGGCGACGAATGGCGTGAACGGTGCCAGGAGCGTTGCCACGGTCACGAGGCACTCGTGCAACGTGGCGTGTGCTTCGCCTGACCCCTCGGGATCGCGCCAGAACCGGGATCGCGACCGCCGCACGTACCAGTTGGAGAGGTCGTCGACGAAACGGTCGAGCGCGTTCGCGGCTGCGAGCGCGTCGAAGCCATCCAGCGACGTGGTGACCTCGCCGATCGTCCGTTGGAGTCGCGATCGCACCCACCGGTCGAGAACGTGCCGCGGCCCGCGCGGGGCCTGGCGCGGCTCCCAGGCGTCGAGATTCGCGTACGTCACGAAGAACGAGTAGGTGTTCCACACCGTGAGGAGGAAACGGCGGGTCGACTCGTCGATCCCTTCTTCGTAGACGCGCTTCGGCGTCCAGGGTGATCCCGCGGTGAAGAAGTACCAGCGCAGGGCATCCGCGCCTCGCCGGTCGAGAATCGACCACGGGTCGACCACGTTCCCGCGCGATTTCGACATCTTCTGTCCGTCGCGATCCAAGATCAACGAGAGGCACACGACGTTGCGGTAGGGCGTGCTCCCGAAGACCAGGGTGTTGACCGCGAGCAACGAGTAGAACCAACCCCGGGTCTGGTCGATCGCTTCACAGATGAACTCGGCCGGGTATCGCCGCTCGAAGACGTCTTCGTGCTCGAAGGGCACGTGCAACTGCGCGGCGGGCATCGCGCCCGAGTCGAACCAGACGTCCAGGACGGATTCGACCCGGGTCGCGGGCGCACCGCACGACTCGCACGGGATGCTCACCTCGTCGACGAAGGGTCGGTGGAGGTCGAGACCCTCGAGATCCCGACCGCTGCGCTCCGCGAGCTCGGCGACCGATCCGATGCACGCGTCGTGGCCGCACTGCTCGCAGCGCCACACGGGGATCGGCGTGCCCCAGAACCGGTCCCGGGAGAGGGCCCAGTCCACGTTGTTGCGCAGCCAGTCGCCGAAGCGCCCCTCCTTGATGTGGCCCGGGTGCCAGCCGACCTTCTCGTTCTCCCGGAGCAGCGCCGCACGCTGCGCCGAGGTCCGGACGAACCAGTTCGGCTTGGCCCAGTAGACGAGCGGCGTCTCGCACCGCCAGCAGTGCGGATAGGAGTGCGTGTAGTCCAGGGTCTTCTCGAGCCGTCCCGAGGCGCGCAGCTCTTCGATCAGCGCCTCGTCGGCGTCCTTGACGAAGGAGCCCTGGTGCCGGGGGAAGGAACTGTCGAAGCGGGCCGCGTCGTCGACGGGGTTCAGCATCGCGAGGCCTTCGCGCTCCGCGACCTCGCGATCGACCTCACCGAACGCGGGGGCGAGGTGGACGATGCCGGTGCCTTCGTCCACGGTCACGAAATCGGCCGCGACGACTCGGAACGCGTCGCTCTCCACGCCGAGATCGGCGAACGGGCGTTCGTAACGGAGGCCGACGAGATCGGCGGCCGAGACCGGCTCGACGACCTCGGCGTCGTCGTACACGGTGGACACGAGCTCGCGCGCGAGCACGACGTCGCGCTGATCACGGCGAGGAGAATGAACTCGCACGTATTCGACGTCGGGATGCACCGCGAGCGCGACGTTCGAGACCAACGTCCATGGCGTCGTCGTCCACACCAGGAGGTCGAAGTTGCGGCCCTCGATCGGGAACCGAACGAACACCGAGGGCTCTGTGACGTCCCGGTACGCACACGGCTTTGCGAGCTCGTGGCTGGACAGAGCCGTGCCACAGCGACCGCAGTAGGGGACGACCTTGTGGCCCTCGTAGACGTGCCCTCGGTCCCAGAGCTGGCGGAACTGCCACCACACGCTCTCCATGTACTCGTTCGACAACGTCCAGTAGGCGTCGTCGGTGTCGAGCCACATCCCGATGCGTCGTGTGAGCTCCTCCCAGTCGCCCACGTAGCGGCGCACGGAGTCGCGACAGCGGGCGTTGAACTCCCGGATGCCGTAGCGCTCGATCTCGTGCTTGTCCGAGAAGCCGAGCTCCCGTTCGACCTCGATCTCGACGGGCAATCCGTGGCAGTCCCACCCCCCCTTCCTCGGTACCGAACGTCCACGCATCGTGTGGAATCTCGGGTAGAGGTCTTTGAAGATTCGGGCCCAGACGTGATGGATGCCCGGGCGTCCATTGGCGAACGGCGGCCCCTCGTAGAACACCCATTCGTCCGCGCCCTCACGGCGCCGGAGGCTCTCGTGGAAGATGTCCTCGCGCTCCCAGCGTTCGAGCTGGCGCGCCTCGAGCGCGACGAGGTCGAAGGAACCTACGGGTTCGAAGCGCACGTCTCGTACAGTACCGATCTCCATCCCGCGCCCTCGCACTTTGATCGCTCGCGGGGCGGCGCCTACACTTCCCCGGCTCTCGGCCCCAGAACACCGATCGTGAGGTGCCATGGCGACGGCCAGGAAGCGCGCGTCGAAAGCCTCGACGCGCGCGCCCGCCAAGCGGTCGAAGCCCGCGAAGCAGTCCAAGAAGCGGGTCACCAAGCCGGCCAAGAAGGCCGCCAAGAAGCGGGCCACGAAGCCGGCGAAGAAGCCCGCGAAGAAGGCGGCGAAGAAGCCCGCGAAGAAGAAGGCCGCCAAGCCGGCCAAGAAGCCCGCGAAGAAGAAGGCCGCCAAGCCGGCCAAGAAGCCCGCCAAGAAGCCCGCCAAGAAGAAGGCCGCCGGGGAGCAGCCGGTCGAGGGGCGCGCCGCTGCGGCGGAGCCCTCGCCCGAGGAGGCCGAGGCGGCGGAGGCCGAGGCGCGTTCGGCGCGCGTCGCCGCACTCCTCCGGCGCGAGGCGAAGCCCGGGACGGTGGTGTGTCCGTTGTCAGGCTTCTTCGTGACTCCGAAGCCCGCCGACCTCTCCAAGCGGACACTCGAGCGCTTGCGCAAGAAGCTCATCGAGCACCGCGAGTATCTCCTCGAGCAGGCCGAGGAGCTCCGGGCCGAGGCCGACGAGCTGGCGGCGGATCGCGATCAGGGCGACACACAGTTCGACGAGGAGTCGGGCGAGGGCGACACGCTGAGCGTCGAGCGCGAGCGCGATCTCTTCTTGTCCGCATCAGCCCGCCAGCAGGTCGAGGCCATCGACCGCGCGCTCGCGCGAATGGACGAGGGGACCTACGGGGTCTGCCTCCCCGCCGGCAAGCCCATCGCCGTGAAGCGACTCGACGCGATCCCGTGGGCGGAGACCTGTTTCGACTGTCAACAACGTGCGGAACGACGCCGCTAGTGGGGCGGGGCGCGAGGCGCCCGGCCCGACCCTCTCGCGGCGGACTGACACGTGGTTGCCGGTCGTCATCGTCGTCACGATCGTGGCGCTCGACCAGCTCACGAAGGCGTGGGCGGTGGGGGCGCTCTCGGACGGCCCGATCTGGGTCGTCGGGGACAGCGTCGGTTTCCGTCTGGGCCGCAACACGGGGGGAGCCTTCAGCCTGTTCCAGGCGTTCACGCCCCTGCTCGCGATCCTCGCGGTCATCGTGGCGGTGTTCCTGGCTCGCGCTGCTCGGCGCGTCTCCGACGTGTGGATGCTCGTCGGCCTCTCGCTCGTGCTGGGAGGGGCGATCGGCAACCTCGCCGACCGGATCTTCCGAGACCCCGGGTTCTTCCGAGGCGCCGTCGTCGATTTCGTGACCGTGGGGACGTTCCCCACCTTCAACCTCGCCGATTCGGCTATCACGATCGGTGCGGTGCTCATCGTGCTGCGTGGCTGGCGTGCGTGACGGAGGACTCGGTCACCGGTCGGTTCTCGGTCCCGTCGACGCTTGCCGGTCAGCGGATCGATCGTGTGATTGCCGTCTTGCTCGACCTCCCGCGAACCGAAGCCGCGACCATGGTGAGCAGCGGTGCCGTGACCGTCGACGGTCGAGCCGTGGCCAAGAGCTTCCGGGTGTCCGAAGGCGCGGTCGTCGACGCCACGACGCGGGCACGCCCGGTCGCGCAGCCGCGAGCGGAGCCGATGTCGCTCGCGGTCCGATACGAGGACCCCGACGTCGTCGTGGTGGCGAAGCCGGCGGGAATGGTCGTGCACCCGGGCGCAGGCCACGAACACGGCACGCTGGTCCACGGGCTCCTCGATCGCTTCCCTGAGATCGCACGGGTCGGAAACGATCCGCAACGCCCCGGGATCGTCCATCGGCTCGATCGCGACACCTCCGGGCTGATGGTCGTCGCTCGTTCCGAACGAGCCCGGGAAGTGCTGGAACGGGCCATCGCGGCGCGCGAGGTGGAGCGGCGCTACACGGCCCTGGTCTGGGGTCGGCCGGACACGCCCCGCGGGGTCATCGACGCCCCGATCGGCCGGTCGCCGCGGCAGCGCACCCGGATGACGGTCCGCGAAGCGGGGAAGGAGGCGCGAACCCGCTACGAGGTCCTCGAGACGTTCGACGAGCCGGAGGTGGCACTGCTCGGATGCGAGCTCTAGACTGGCCGCCCGCACCAGATACGGGTCCACCTCGCGGCGATCGCGCATCCCATCGTGGGCGACGGTTCGTACGGGGGACGCCGCGATCCGCTCCCGCTCGCCCGACCGTTCTTGCACGCATCGGCGCTCGCGTTCTCGCATCCCGTGAACGGTCGCGCGATGCACTTCGAGGAGCCGCTCCCCGCGGACCTCGCGGCGACGCTGGAGGAGCTCCGACGGTCGTCCTCCGAGTGAGCTGACGGGGTTCAGGCCTCCGCGGCCTGGCGGTGTCCGACCCGCGTCCGCTCCACGAGGTCGGCGAGCGTGTAACCCTCGAGGAGCTTGCGCATTTCTTCGGAGACGCCGACCCAGACCTCCTGGAGCATGCAGTGGCCCTCGCAGTGGTCGTGGGACTCGATCGTCTCGGTGAGCGGCCCGTCGACCGCGGCCAGGATCTCGGCCAGCGTGATCTCCTCCGGAGGCCGGGCGAGCACGTACCCGCCGCCGACGCCGCGCTTGGAACGGACGAGGCCGGCACCTTTCACCGTGAGCAGGATCTGCTCCAGGTAGGGCTGCGGGAGATCGGTGCGCTCGGCGATCTCCTTGACCGACGTCGGGCGCTCGTCCTCGTGGAGCGCCAGCGACAGCAGCGCCCGGGCGGCGTAGTCACCCCGGGTCGAGACCTTCATGGGTCCATGGTCGCACGCCCGTTCCCGTCCGCGGGGCTCCCACCGGAACCGTCACGCCCCGGGGACGGTCGCCCCGGTAGCGTGAGCCCGTGGATCCAGTTCGGGCCGAGTACAACGGCGCTTCCGTGTGCAGCGTCGTCCCGGCACTCGTGAGCGGATGGACGCCGGCCTGGTTCCCCGAGCCCGTGCGTGACGCCCGCGCGGTCGTGCTCCTCGTGCTCGACGGGCTGGGGAGCAACGCCATCGACTCACATCGCAGCGCCTTGCCGGCGTTCTCCGCGATGGCGGGCCGGGCGATCACGACCGTCACCCCCGCGACCACCTCGGCCGCGCTCACATCGCTCGTCACCGGCCTCACCCCCTCGCAGCACGGGATCACGGGCTTTCGGATGCGGATCGACGGTCGTGTGCTCAACGTGCTCCGGTGGCGCTACGAGGACGGCCACCCCCCGCCCGACCCCTTCGACATCCAGCGCCACGACGCGTTCCTGGGCCGCCCCGTTCCCGTGGTGACCAAGCGCGAGTTCCGGACGACCGGCTTCACGTCTGCACACCTGCGGGGCACGCGCTTCGTCGGTTGGTCGGCGACCTCGACGCTCGTGGAGCACTGCCGCCGTCTCGTCGGGGAGGGCGAGCGCCTCGTGTACGCGTACTACCCGGGCGTCGACTCGGTGGCCCACGAGTTCGGGCTCCACGACGCCTACTTCGCCGCCGAGCTCCGGGCCACGGATCGCCTCATCGGCGATCTCGTGAGCGCGCTTCCCGCCGACGTCGCGGTGATGGTCACGTCCGATCACGGTCAAGTCCACTTCGGCAGGAGTGGCTGGGTCGAGCTGGGCGACGTCGGCAGCCTGGTCGCGATGTGCTCGGGTGACGGGCGCTTCCGGTACCTGCACGCGAGGCCCGGTGCCGCGGCCGAGCTGGGTGCTGCCGCCCGCGAGTCCTTCGGGCACGTCGCCTGGGTCCTCGAACGCGAACAGCTCCTCGAGGAGGGCTGGCTCGGTGACGACGTCGCTCGCCCGACCCGCCGCCGGCTCGGTGACGTCGTGCTCGCCGCGCACGAGCCCGTCGCGTTCCTCGATCCGGCGCTGCCGCACGAGGCCCAGCTCGTGGCCGGCCACGCCAGCTTGACCGCGGACGAGATGCAGGTCCCGCTCCTCGCCGCCCGCGGTACGGCCGGGCCGAGCTGAGCCCGACGACCCGTTCTCCGGTGACCGGAACGCTTGCCCCGTGCGGGCGCCCGTCCTATGGTCGACGCCGGGAGTTGCATCGATGTAATTCATCCACAGGTGCTGTGGATGAGCCCGGCGGCGCGGTGGAAACCGGGGCGCCCTCTGGGGATGGTTGTGGACGCCCCTGTGGCCGAAGGGGTTGGCCGGGAGGCCCCGGGGACACGGGAACATGAGGAGCCGAGGGGGTGACACGGCGGTGACGGGGAAGCGCTCGTTCGCCCATCTCCATCTCCACACCGAGTACTCGATGCTCGACGGAGCCTCCCGCATCGGTGAGGTGGTCGCCGCCGCGGCGGCCGACGGCCAGCCCGCGATCGGGATCACCGATCACGGGAACATGTACGGCGTCCTCGACTTCTACCGGTCGGCCCGCGAGGCCGGGCTCAATCCCGTCATCGGGACCGAGGCGTACTTCGTCACCACGCCCCGTCACGAGCGACCGAAGCGAGCCGAGCACGACATCTTCCACCTGACCCTGCTCGCGGAGTCGAACGTCGGCTACCGCAACCTGATCCAGATCTCGTCTCGCGCCTACCTCGACGGCTTCTATTACAAGCCCCGCGCCGACTGGGACCTGCTCGAGCGGCACCACGACGGGCTGGTCGCGACCTCGGGTTGCCTCGGTGGTCTGGTCTGCCAGCTCCTGCAGCGGCACCAACCGCGCGCCGCCGAGGAAGCAGCGGCCCGGTTCCAGTCGATCTTCGGGCGCGACAACTTCTTCGTCGAGCTCCAGGACCACGGGATGCCCGAGGACCGCGAGGTGAATCCGCAGCTCGTGGCGCTCGCGCGTCGTCTCGACGCGCCCCTCCTCGCGACGAACGACAGCCACTACACCCACAAGGAGCACGCGGAAGCCCACGACGCGCTGCTCTGCGTCCAGACCGGCTCGACGATGGACGACCCGAAGCGCTTCAAGTTCGACGCCGAGGAGTTCTACCTGAAGTCGGCCGACGAGATGCGCACGCTCTTCGCCGACCACCCTGATGCGTGCGACAACACGCTCTGGGTCGCCGAGCGCGCCGACGTCGACATCGAGTTCGGTCGTGCGGTGCTCCCTGCCTTTCCCGTCCCCGAGGGTCACGACGAGGATTCGTACCTGCGCGAGCTCGCGCTCGAGGGTGCGCGGGAGCGCTACGGAGGCACGGTTCCACCCGAGGTCGGCGAGCGCATCGACTACGAGCTGGACGTCATCGGCACCATGGGTTTCTCGGCCTACTTCCTCGTGGTCTGGGACCTCGTTCGCTACGCCCGGAGCCGGGGGATCCGGGTCGGGCCCGGGCGCGGGAGCGCGGCGGGGTCGTGCGTCGCCTACTGCCTCGGCATCGTCGCTATCGACCCGATCCGCTACGACCTGCTCTTCGAGCGCTTCCTCAACCCGGGCCGCAAGCAGATGCCCGACATCGACATGGACTTCGACAGCCGCTACCGAGGCGAGCTGATCCGCTACGCCGCGCAGCGCTACGGGGACGACCGCGTGGCGCAGATCGTGACGTTCTCCACCATCAAGGCCCGAGCTGCGGTCCGTGACGCCGCACGCGTGCTGGGCTACCCCTACGCGGTCGGCGACCGGATCGCCAAGCTCATGCCTCGACTCATCATGGGGCGGGACACACCGTTGGCGGCATGCCTCGAGCGCGACGAGAAGCACGAGGACGGCTACAAGATGGCCGCCGAGCTGCGCGAGCTCTACGACTCCGACCCCGACGCACGTCGCGTGGTGGACGTCGCTCGTGGACTCGAGGGGATGCGGCGCCAGGACGGTATCCATGCGGCGGCCGTCGTCATCACGCGCGACCCGCTGACGGAGTACGTCCCGATCCAGCGAAAGCCCGAACCGGGTGGCGACGTTGCCGACGCCCCGATCGTCACGCAGTACGAGATGCACGGCATCGAGGACTTGGGCCTCCTCAAGATGGACTTCCTCGGCCTGCGCAACCTCGACGTCATGGAGGTCGCGCTCGACCTGATCGAGGAGACCACCGGGACCCGCCCCGACATCGACGCCGTCCCGCTCGACGACGAGCCGACCTTCGAGATGCTGCGCGGTGGTGACTCGGTGGGCGTGTTCCAGCTCGAGGGCGGGCCCATGCGCCAGCTCATGCGCTCGCTGGCGCCGACGACCTTCGAGGACATCTGTGCACTCGTCGCCCTCTACCGGCCGGGGCCGATGGCGGCGAACATGCACACCGACTACGCCGACCGCAAGAACGGCCGCGCTCCCGTCGCCTACTACCACGAGGACCTCGAAGAGATCCTCGAACCGACGTACGGGCTCTGCATCTACCAAGAGCAGATCATGCGGATGTCGCAGCGGCTGGCGGGTTACTCGCTCGAGGAGGCCGACAACCTCCGGAAGGCCACCGGAAAGAAGATCCGCGAGCTGATCGCGCAGCACCGGTCGAAGTTCGTCGAAGGCTGCGCCGCCAACGGCTACGAGCGCGAGTTCGGCGAGCAGATGTTCGACATCATCGAACCGTTCGCCGACTACTCGTTCAACAAGTCGCACTCCGTCGGCTACGGATACGTCGCGTACCAGACCGCGTGGCTGAAGGCGAACCATCCAACCGAGTACCTCGCCGCGCTGTTGACGAGCGTGAAAGGCGACAAGGACAAGTCAGCCGTGTACCTGAACGAGGCGCGCCAGCTCGGCATCGACGTCCTCGTACCCGACGTCAACTCGTCGGCCAGCGACTTCACCGTGCACGAGGGCTCGATCCGGTTCGGGCTCTCGGCGGTCCGCAACGTCGGCGAGGGACTCGTGTCCCTCATCGTCGCCGACCGCGAGGAGAACGGGCCCTACGTCGACTTCTACGACTTCTGCGATCGGGTGGAGCCGTCCGTGCTCAACAAGCGGACGATCGAGTCGCTGATCAAGGCGGGAGCATTCGACTCGCTCGGGCACCCCCGACAGGGGTTGTTGCACGTCTTCGAGCCGATCGTCGACCACACCCTCGCCCGTCGACGCGAGCGCGAGGCGGGGATCATGAGCCTCTTCGGCGAGGCGGGCGCCGATCCGGAAGACGGCGCGCCGGGCTTCGTGGAGCGCGACCCCGTTCCCGACGTCGAGTTCGACAAGAAGCAGCGCCTGGCCCTCGAGAAGGAGATGCTGGGTCTGTACGTGAGCGAACATCCGATGCTCGCCGCGCAACGTTCCCTCCGCCGGCACGTCGACTGTGGGTTGAACGATCTCCGCGAGTTGCGCGAGGGGGAGATGCGCACCGTGGCGGGCGTCGTCACCGGTCTCAATCGCCGCTACACGCGCCGCGGCGACCTGATGGCGACGTTCACGCTCGAGGATCTCGGTGCCGCGCTCGACGTGATGGTGTTCCCGAAGACGATGGCCGAGTACGGCCACCTGCTGCACGACGAAGCCGAGGGCGAGATCGTCTGCGTTCGCGGACGACTCGACCACCGCGACGACCAGCCGAAGCTGGTCGCAGCCGAGGTCAAGGCCCCCGAGCTCGTCTTCGACGGAGGGCCGCCCCTCCGTCTGCGGGTCCCTGCCGGTGGCCTGTCACCCGATCGGGTGGAGCGGCTCCGGGCGCTCCTCGCCGAACATCCGGGGGAGAGCCCGGTGTACGTCCATCTCGAGGCCCGGGAGCGTACGACCGTGCTCCAGCTCGGTGACGACTACCTCGTCGACTCCTCGAACGGCCTGTACGCGGAGCTGCGGATCCTGCTCGGCGCCGACTGCATCGTCGCCTGATCCTCGCCGTCCGGCGCTCCGGAACCGATGTCCCGAGGGGCGGTCTGCCAACCTAGGGACGTGCAGATCGGCATCTTCGGGGCCACCGGGCCCGCAGGGCGGGGGCTGGCGGCCCGCCTGGCCAGCGTCGGCCACGACGTACTCGTGGGCTCGCGCGACCCGCAGAAGGCGGCCCGGATCGTCGAGGAGCTGCGGGAACGCTGGGGTGATCGGGTCGGGACGCTTCAGCCGGTGGGGAACGAGGAGGCCGCGAACGCCGAGGTCGTCGTGGTCGCGGTGATGTCGAGCGCGGCGGTGGAGACGGCCGCGCGGTACGCGGACGCGCTTGCCGGCAAGGTGGTCATCTCGATGGCCAACAATCTGAGCAAGGTGGACGACGAGTTCGTGGCCGTGCTTCCCGACGAGGGGTCGGTGGCGCTCGCGATTCAAGCGGCTGCGCCGGACTCGCGCGTCGTGGCCGCGTTCCACCACGTCCCCGCGGCCTCGTTCGCCGACCTCGACTCGCACATGGAGGACGACGTGATCGTCGCCGCGGACGACGACGAGGCTCGGAACCTGGTGTTCGCGCTCCTCGACTCCATGCCGCACGTCCGCGCGTTCGATGGCGGATCGCTCGTGAAGTCCGTCGGGCTCGAGGCGTTTGCCGCGGTCCTCCTCACCGCGAACCTCCGGCACAAGGGGCGGGGGGGCTTGCGGCTCCACGGCATCGACCCGTGACCCTCCGCCTCTACGACACGGCGCGCCGTGCGATCGTGCCGTTCGAGCCACCCGAGGTCGTCCGTCTGTACGTCTGCGGGATCACGCCGTACGACTCGACGCACCTGGGCCACGCTGCCACCTATCTCGCCTACGACCTGCTCGTACGGCGGCTCGAGGATCTCGGCCACGAGGTCCGCATGGTGCGCAACGTCACCGACGTCGACGACTCGATCTTGCCGCGGGCGAAGGAGCTCGGCGTTCCCTACCTCGAGCTCGCCGATCACGAGCTGGCCCGCTTCCGGGCCGACATGGAGGCGCTCGACATGCGCCCCCCCGTGGCCGAGCCACGAGCGACCGAGGCGATCCCGCACATCGAGCACCTCGTCGCGAAGCTGCTCGAGTCCGGGCACGCGTACTTGACGCACGGGACCGTGTACTACGACGTCTCGACCTTCCCCGAGTACGGCAAGCTCTCGCACTACTCCGAGGAGCAGATGATCCGCCTGGCGCGTGCGCGGGGCGGCAACCCCGACGACCCCAGCCGGCGCGCGCCCCTGGACTTCGTCCTCTGGCAGACGTCCGCCCCCGACGAACCCGGGTGGCGTGCCCCCTTCGGCGTGGGCCGGCCGGGTTGGCACATCGAGTGTTCGGCGATGGCGATGCACGAGCACGGTCCCACGCTGGACCTGCACGGCGGCGGCCAGGACCTG
>CAYRHS010000068.1:0-16083 GCA_964424125.1 uncultured Burkholderiales bacterium | reverse complement strand
TCCTCGACGTCGTCGATCCCGTACGCCTGACGCGTCGCCTCGATGTTGCGGTCGATGAACTCGCTCTCGCGCGCCAGCTCGTTGGGGTCGACGCGGAAGCGCTGGATCACCGCCGGGTAGATGGCGCCGACGGTGATGCTCACCAGGCCCCAGAGTCCGACGGCGATGACGGGCAGCACCCAACCCCTGCGGAAGATGTTCCAGAGGAACAACGCGGCTGCGGCGATGGCGACCCACGTGAGGAGCTGGAGCGCAGGGATCTGCGCGTTCACGTCGGTGTAGCTCGCGCCGTCCACGACGCCGCGCCCGGATGTCGTGAGCTCGAACTTCCCCAGCCAGTAGTCGGCGGCGCGGACGAGCGCCATCACCGCCAAAAGCACCGAGAGATGCGCCTTGACCTGCGGCGTCACGCGTTGGAACGGGCTCTGGAGCCGGATCCCGCCGTTCAGGTAGTGGGTGATCGCGGTGACGATGAAGACGATCATCAAACCGGCGAACGCCCACTGCACGATGAACTTCAGGAACGGGAGCTGGAACACGTAGAAGCCGATGTCCCGACCGAATTGCGGGTCCTTGATCCCGAAGTCGACCGAGTTTCGGAAGAGGAGCCACTCCTGCCACTGCGACGAGACGCCCACGCCCGCGATGAGCGCGAAGAACGCAGCCACCCCGAGACGGATCCGGCCCTGGTACGGACCGACCAGCTGGCGATACCGGTCGACGAGCTCGTCCTCGGGACCGGCTGTTCGGTACGTCGGCGCGATCCGATCGGCGATGATCAGGTTCGCGAGCATCACGATGAAGAACGCGATGGTGAACCCGGCCGCGGGGATGATGCGGGCGCCGAGCAACCCTCGCCAGACGTCGCCGAAGCCGATCTGGTCGAACCACAGCTTGTCGGTGTAGAACTCGGCGAGCTGCCAGAGGCTGGCGAAGAGCAGGACCAGGATGATCGCGACGGCGATCAACCAGCCCCGGAGGCGCCGCCGACGGCGCGGCTGGACCTCCTGCTCCTCAGAGGGGACACGCATCGGCGGCGATGCTAGCCGGGGCCTCCCGAGCTCAGGCCGCGCCCGGGGCGTCCGGCGTCAGGCCGTGGCCGACTCGGTCGCGGTGGAGACACCGTCTCCGTCGATGCCCTCGGCGACGACGACGCACCGGCAGCCCGGGAACGCCGGCGGGAGCTGCTGGCCGGTGGGGAAGGATTCGCCCTTGCGCGTCGGCTCGAGGGCATTGTCCTCGCAATCGGGCCCGCAGGTGCTCTCGGGATCGACCACCCAGCGCAGGGTCGTCCCGTCGGGAAGCGCGTCGTAGATGCCACGTGCATATGCCGTCATGAGCTCCTCGTCGACCCAATCGGAGACCACGGCCGTCTTCCACTCCCGGTAGCGGGCCCGGATCCGCTCCACCTTCTCGTCGGCGTCCGCGGTTTCGTCGTCGATGGCCTCGGCGAGGCGCTCGCGCAGCGACGAGAGCTGGTGGGTGGACAGGTCTCCGAGCAGCTCGTCGGGCAGCGCGGTTTCCCCTTCCTCGGCCCCACCCTCGGCTCGACCGGCCCGGTATGCGGCGGTCAGCGGCTCCTCGAGCACCGCTCGCCACGACGCGGCCGCCGCGTCCTCGACGGGAAGGACCTTCTCTGAAGTGGGCTTGCGTCGTTTCGTCCGCAACGCGTCGAGCACCTCGTTCTGCTCGTCCTGGAGCTGACGCTTGGCGGCGCGGGCGAGCTCTGCGCCGATCGGATCGAGGGCGGCGGTTCGACGGCCGAACACGTCCGCGGGCTCCGACCCACCCTCCTCCTCATCTCCTTCCTCTACCGAGACCTCGACCGTGGCCGCACCCTCCTCCTCGCTCGCCTCGGACTCGGCGGTACTCTGCTCTTCGCGCAGCTTGGCGAAGATGGCCTCCGCGGACCGCTCGGCCGGTTCACCGGCGTCGGATGGTGCCGACTCACCGCCGGGCTCGGGTTCGACCTTGCCCCTCAGGCCCAGGGCGTCCCGGACGTAGGACCGCACGCCATGGTCCGTGCCGCCCGAACCGTTGGGGGCGGGGGGAGCCTCCTCCACCTCCTCGGGCTCCGCCGCGGGCTCCTCGCGAAGCTCCGGTGCCGACGTCGGGGAAGCCGGCTCCCCCGCGGTCGCCGGCGCCTCGGCCGCGGACGTGGCCGCGGCTTGCTCGGTTGCACCCGTGGCCGTCGGTGCTTCGACCTCGGCGCCGCTCAGCGCGCTGCTCGCTTCCGAAAGCGTCCGCTGCACGATCTTGTGCGCTTCGATGAGTCGGTCACGTCCGGCCTTGAGCGACTCGATCTGTTCCTGGAGCCCGTTTCTCCGTTTCGTGAGATCGGTGAGAATCCGCTCGCGGACTGCGCGCGCCTCGGCGACCATCTCGCGTCCCTTGGTGCGGGCGGTCTCGATCGCGAGCTCACCTTCTTGCTCGGCGGTCGCGCGCAGCTCGTTGGCCGTCTGTTGGGCCTGCTGCGTGAGCTCCTTGGCGCGCGCTTCGGCGGCGGCGCGCGCCTCGCTCGCCGCGTGCTCGGCTCGCTGTCGTTGCTCGGCGACGCGCTGCTCGGTGGTCTCCCGGAGGCGCTGCGACTCGTCCTGCGCTTCGTGGATGATGCGCCCGGCGCGCTCCTCGGCCTTGGCCTTGATCTCGACGGCAGCCTCCTGGGCGGAGCGCAGGACCCGCGACGTCTCGGTGCCGAGCGCGTCGATCAGCTGCTCCTCGTCGACCTTGATCGGCTCCGTGAGTTTCGTCTCCAGGCGGTCGATCTCCCCTTCGAGCACGCGCACGCGGTCCTGAAGCGCGGCGAAGTCGTCGGCGACGCGCCGCAGGAAGCTCCGCACCTCGTTCTGCGCGGCACCCTTGCGCGCCGTCGCGAACACCCGCTCGGCGATCTCGTTCGGGCTCAGTCGCGTTCCGGCTTTGATCGTTCGACGACCCGGCTCCACGTCAGCCATGACGAAACCCCCCGTCCCCCGAGGCGACGGTCAATCGTATTGCTGCGGGCACCGCGACCGGTCGATCCTCGGCGCGCGTCGTCAGGCCGCGGGCTCGACTGGCGACTCGACGGGGTCGCCGCCGATCGACTCGAGCGCTGCCAGGGCATCGTCGAGGTTCTCGACGCCCACCACCTGCATGTCACCGGCATGGGGAACGGCGTCGGCAGCTTCCCCTTCGGGAACGATCATCAACACGGCGTCGGCCTCGCGAGCCGCGGCCGCCTTCTGCGCCACACCACCCACGTCGCCCACCGAACCGTCGGAGCTGATCGTTCCCGTCACGGCGACGGTCTCGCCGCCGGTGAGCTCCCCCTCGGTCAGCTCGTCGATGATCGTCAGGGTGAACGCCAGGCCGGCGCTCGGACCGCCTACCTCACCGGTGTCGATGTCGACCTGAATGGGGAAGTCGATGTCGAAGTCCCTGGTCTGGAGGGTGACGCCGATGAGCGGAAGGCCGTCCTCACGCGCAGTGGTCTCCACGGTCACGACCTGTTGCTGCCCGTCGCGCTCGATCGTCAGCTCGGCCTCGTCGCCGGGCTCTCGGTCCCGGATCAGCTCACCTGCGTCCGTGGCGAGCGTGACCGGCTGACCGTCGACCGCGACGATGACGTCTCCGACCTCGAGCACGCCGTCCGCCGGCAGGCCCTCCTCGACAGCGAGGATCTCGGCGCCGTCGCCCGTCACCGGCACGTCGTAGCCCAGCGTCTCCAGCGCGACGAGCGTGGCGACCTCCTGCGATTCGACCATCGCGGCCTGTCCGACCTGGCGCTGTTCGGACCGTGACCGGCCACCCAGGTAGTCCTCTTCCGGGATGACCTCGTTGTCGCCCCCGAGCCACCCCCACAAGAGCTGGAGCGGTGACGCGCGGCGCGAGACGCTGACGGTGAGGTAGAGCACGTCGCCCGTCGGTTCGAAGGTCTGGGCGCCGTCGATGACGACGACGTCGTCGACGGGAGTGGCCGAGCCGGGACTGAGCACGAGGTAGGGAACGCGGACAAAGAGTGCGGCCGCGACCAAGACGACGAGCGCCGACAGCGCGACCCAGATGGCGATCCGTCGCCGGCGCCGCGATCGTTCGAAGTCCCCAACCGCGACGGGCTCGTCGGTGGAGTCGGTGGAGATGTCGGGCAGAGCCTGATCGTTGCTCACGTCCCTGCTCCGGGCTCGTTCGGGGGAGTCAACGGCCGGTGACGTACGACGGGGCCCTCACCTCGTCACGCCGCTTGGGCCGAATCGGGGACCAGCTCCCCGTGGATCACGATGCGCTGCGCGGCGCTCCCGGGAGGGTGGCACGCGAACAGGGTCAGGTACCGACCGGGCCGTTGTTGGACGATGCGCATGGCCGTCGGATCCACGATCTCGGTTCCGGTGACGGTATAGGTGTGGGTTCCCGTCGCCGTGCGAAGGATGATCTCGTCGCCCTGTTCCAGCTGATCGAGCTCGCGAAACGGGTGTGAGTGCGTGACCCGATGGCCCGCGATCACCGTGTTCCCCCACTCGCCCGGCGCGGCCGTGCCGGGCCAGTGGCCGGGACCGTGGTCGAGCACGGTGAGCTCGACCCCCGAGTACAGGGTGTGTTGGAGACCGATGCGCGGGATCTCGATCGAGCCGATCTCCACCACGGGCACCGGCGCGTAGGGATCGTCGGGGGCGGGCTCGGGGTTCGGAAGCTCGGGGAGACCGCCGATCGGGTCGTCCGGTCGCGCGAGCGTCGTGGTTGCGGTGGCCTCGACGGGATCCGGTGCTCGGTCGGCGGCCGCGCCCACCGCTACGGACGCGCTCAGGATGAGCAGCAGCGACAGGCACGCGCCCACGATCGCCGAGGCGTACCGGCGGGCCCGTTCGCGACGGCGCCGTCTCCGTTCCAACGGCCGTCCCACGTCCATATCCTACGGTCCTGTCGACCGGGTTCCGCCCGCGTGCACGACTTCGGCACGCGCATCGGCAGCCCGGACCGGGGCCTGTAGCGTCGGACCGTGGGTGCAGGCGGTGACGACTTTTCCTGGGCCGCCGACCCGCTGCGTCGCGCCGCCGCCGTCGCGGCATTGGCCCTGGTCGACCCCCCGGAGCCCGACAACGGCCCACGCCTGGAAGCGGCGCTTCGGGATCCGGACCCGCGCGTCCGGGTTGCTGCCTGCGGAGCACTGGCCCGCCTGACGCCCGCCGACGTCGACCTCCGCTCCCTCTGGGAGCGGGCGTGCTCCGACTCCCACGCTTCGGTGCGACGGCGAGCCGCCGAGGTCGCGCCTGCGGTCGCGGCCAGCGGTCGGATGAGGCCCGCCGCCCGGCTCGTCGCCGCGCTCGACGACCCGGCGGTGGCCGAGACCGCGGCCTGGGCGCTCGGCGAGCTGGGCGACGACGCCCGTGCGGTCGGCGCGACTGCGTCCCTGGCGCTCGTGGCCGTGGAGCACGACGACTCACTCGTGCGCGAGGCGGCCGTCGCGGCGCTCGGCTCCCTGGGGGACGTCTCCGGTCTTCCCGCGATCCTGACGGCCTGTCGCGATCGACCCGCCGTGCGCCGGCGAGCCGTGCTCGCCCTCGCCGCCTTCGAGGGGCCGGAGGTGGACGCGGCGCTGAAAGCCGCCCGAAGCGACCGGGACTGGCAGACCCGTCAGGCCGCCGAGGACCTCATGCGTTGATGCGCGGCCGCGGTCACGTCCTGGGTTTGGCCATGAACATGTCCTTCAACGTGTCGAAGGACTCGAGACAGTGACCGGCGCCGAGCACGACGCACTCGAGCGGCGCGTCGACCAGATGGACCGGAACCGAGGTCTCCTCCTCCAACCGTTGGTCGAAACCGCGCAACATCGCGCCGCCGCCGACGAGGTGGATGCCCTGGAGGATCAGATCCTGGGCGAGCTCGGGAGGGGTCTGGCCAAGACAGCCGATCACCGCGTCGCAGATCGTTCGGAGCTGCTCCTCGATGGCTTCCCGCACGTCCTCTGGCGAGAGCACGACGGTCTTCGGCAGCCCGCTCATCAGATCGCGACCGCGCACCTCGGCCTTGAACTCGTCGGCGGTCTTGTACGCGGAGCCGATCGCGAGCTTGATGTCCTCGGCGGTCCGCTCACCGATCGCGATCCCGAACTCCCGGCGCACGAACGAAGCGATCGCGCTGTCGACGTCGAACGAGCCGACACGTACCGCCTCGAGCGCGACCACACCGCCGAGCGAGATGACCGCGACCTCGCTCGTGCCACCTCCGACGTCGACGATCATGTTGCCCATCGGCTCGTGGATGGGGAGCCCGGCACCGATCGCCGCGGCCATCGGTTGCTCGATCAGGTAGGTCGTCGAGGCGCCGGCGCGGCGCGCGGCCTCGAGCACGGCGCGCTGCTCGACATGCGTGATCGCGGAGGGCACGCAGATGAGCACGCGCGCTCGGCTGAGCCGCGAGACCCCGGCTCGGTGGAACAACAGCCGGATCATCCGTTGCGTGATCTCGAAGTCGGTGATGGCCCCGCCCCGCAAGGGCCGTACGGCCTGGATGTATCCAGGGGTGCGGCCGATCATCTGCCATGCTTCATGGCCCATCGCGAGCACGTCCATCGTGCGCGTGTTCAGCGCGATCACGGTGGGCTCGTTCAGGACGATTCCCTGATCGCGCGCGTAGACGAGCGTGTTGGCGGTACCGAGGTCGATCGCGATGTCCCTAGCCACGCGGCTCCTCGTCGACGGGGGGCTCCCAGCCCGGCGAGCGTTCCCGTTCGACACCTCGCTCGGGGTCGAGCGCACGTCGCCGGCGTTCGAACTCGGAGATGCTGGACTCCATCGACTTCGGCGTGCGGTTCCGAATGAGGAGCACGGCGACGCCCACGACGGCGACCCCGACGACGATCAACAGGAATTCCACGCGCCGCCCGATCTACTCCCGGTGCGCCAGCGCCGACTCGCCGACGGATTGAACGTCCCGTGTGCTCTCGACCCAGTCGGAACCCTTCGCCCAGTGTTCACGTTTCCAGATCGGTGCGCTCGCCTTCACGGTGTCGATCGCGAAGCGTGCCGCCTCGAACGCCACCTCGCGGTGCGCCGAGGAGACGACCACGAGCACCGAGGCCTCCGAGAGCCCGAGGTCGCCGGTGCGGTGCAGGACGACGATTCGCTCGACGGCCGGCCACCGGAGACGCGTCGCCCGCGCGATCTCGCGCAGTGATCGCCGGGCCGGCTCCGCATACGCCTCGTAGGTGATCCCGGTCACTCCCGGCCGGCCCTCCGAATGGTCACGAACCACGCCGACGAACGTGACGACCGCACCCGCGGCGGCGGTCGTCGCCCACGCGCTCGCCTCCGCGACGGGCAGCGGTGCATCGGTCAGGTCGACCCAGGTGGAGTCGATGGGTGGTCCGTTCACACCGTTCATTGTAGGAACTGCCGGCTCTCGGCCCGCTTCCGTCTTCGTCACAGCGAACGAGTGGCTTTGCCTCCTTCGGGAACGGAGCGCACCGCGATCGGTACGGTGAAGGCGAAACACGAGCCTTGGCCGGGCATGCTGTCCACGGAGACCGAGCCGCCCATCGACTCGACGAGCCCCCGAACGATGAACAGCCCGAGCCCCGTTCCGTGGGTTTCCGTCTCGTGCGACCGGAGCCGCACGAATCGGTCGAAGAGCAGCGGGATCTGGGACTCCGGGATGCCCGGACCCTGGTCGACGATCGCGACGCGCACGTCGCTGTTGGCGACCTCGGCCCGGACGGTGACCGGAGTCCCGGCTCGCGAGTACCGCAACGCGTTGGCGACGAGATTCACGAGGACACGACGGACGAAGGATTCGTCGGCACGGACCGTCGGCAACGTGTTCGGCAAGTCGAGAACGACGTCGCGGTCGGGGTGGGTAGCGGCTGTGTCGGTGACGACGTCGACGGCGAGGGGCGCGAGCTCGATCTCCTCGAGGGTGGGGACATGCCGCCCGCTGTCGACCAGTGACGCGGTCAGAAGATCTTCGACGAGGCCGCCGAGGCGTTCGACCTGTCGCGCGATCACCTGCGCCGCTTCGTCCTGCTGGTCCGGAGTCATGTCTCGTCGCCGGGCTTCGAGCGCGCGGGCGAAGCCGCGCAGCGACGTCAGCGGCGTACGAAGCTCGTGGCTCGTGATCGCGATGAAGTCGTCCTTCAACCTCGAGAGTCGTTCGAGCTCCCCGATGGTGTCGCGCTGGACCTCGGCCAATCTCGCGTTCTCGAGGATCTGCGCGAGCTCGCCCGCGACGATCTCGAGCAGATGGGCATCGCGCTCGCTGAAGGCGTCCTTGGTCGTCGCGGACACGACGAGCGCGCCGAGACGACGACCGCCGGCACGCAGCGGCACAGCGAGCTCGGACGCCACTGCGTTGTCGACCGAGATGTAGTCGGGATCGCGGGTCACGTCGGCCACGATCTGGGCTCGGCCGGTGGCGAAGCACCGGGAGACGACCCCCGCGCGTTCGGCGACGGGGAAGCCGAGCTCGGGCGGCATCGAGCGGGTCAGCTCGGCCACGGCAGCCGAGAAGCCCGCGTTCGCGACGGGGTGGAGCCGACCGCTGGGCTCGTCGTAGAAGAGGATGGCCACCCGATCGAACTCGAGGTCCGAGTGGAGCATCTCTGCGAGGAGCCACACCGCGTCGTCGAGTGTGTGGCGGGGAGCCTCGAGCGCGAACTGGCTGACCACCTCCGCCTCGCGGAGTCGTTCGACCACGAGGCCGCGGGCCGAGTCGAGCAGCGAGACCAGGAGCCCGAGCACGAGGCCGACGAGGAGCAACATGCCCACGCGGAAGACGAGCGCATCGACGTCGAGCGCGAGCCCGAGCCGGTCTGCGCGGTACGCGAGCCAGGCGCCCACCGCGGAAGCCATCGTCGACGCCGCGAGCACGCTTCCCGGGAGTGCCCAGCGCACCGCGGCCTCGAAGACGACCAGGATCCCGGCGAGGTACGTGGCCCGCTCGACGCTCCCCACGTCGTCGAACATGGCGAGCGTGACGACGGCGAGGTCCGCGACGACCACCATCACGCCGACCACCTGGATCGTGTCCAGCGAGCGCGGCCGACGGACGACGACCGTGGCCACGAGGTTGGTGGAGGCCAGGAGGGCAAGCGCGCCGGCCGTCAACCATCGGGTGCCGCCCGGGTCGATGACGACGAGCACCGCGGCGAAGACGACGACGCACCACCGCACGATCGAGACGAGGATCTCGACCGCTCGGCGCCGCTCCGACTCACTGCCGCGCAGGAGCATGTCCTCGAGCCGGGAGATGGACGATGGCCCCATTGCGGGCATTCTCGCACTCAGTGCTCGCGACCGACGACGCCGTGCTCGTCGGTACACTCCCGCGCATGCCGGGCGGAGACGACGAGCCTGGGCAGCTCGGCCCGGTCCCCGACCCGCTCGATCGGGTGTGGTCGCATCCGAGCGAGCTGCCGCCGAAACCGCGACCGAGACGCCGTCGGCGCGACTGGCTCGTCGCGGCCGCCGCGGGGACCGCGGGTGCGCTCGTCACGGTGGCGGCGCTGGCCACGCTCGGGCTCCTCGGCGACGACGACGGCTCACGGGTCGCCACGCCGGGCTCCACCGCACCGGCCGAGCTCGTGGCCGAATTGGCGGCGGCGGCGGCCCCGAGCGTCGTCATCGTGGACGCCGCGACGGCCGACGGGACGCGCCGCGGGTCGGGCGTGTGCGTCCGACGGACGGGCGACGAAGATTCTTCGGCCCACTCGACGGAGATCGTCACGAGCAACGCACTCGTGGCGAGTGCCTCCGAGATCACGGTGGTATCCGCGGACGGTTCGACGCAGACCGCTCGGTACGTCGGTGGAGACGCACCGACCGACGTGGCGCTCCTCCGGATCGGCGCCCACCTGCCATCCCTCACGATCGACCGCGGCAACGTTCCCGAGGTCGGTCACACGGTGGTCGCGATCGGCGGCGCGGCCAGCGGCGAGACCGCGCCCTGGGTGGCGTCGGGCGTCGTCTCGGCGCGCGACGTCGTCGTGGAAGCGTCCACCGGTGTGCATCCGGGCGTGATCGAGGTCGACACCACGATGGGTGCCCGCGCTGCAGGGGGAGCACTGCTCGACCGCGACGGGCACATGGTCGGATTGATCATCGGTGGCGCGACCCGCGGCTTCCCCGAGAGCGCAGCCACGCCGGCCGACATCGTCGCCGAGGTCGTCGACCAGCTTCGCCATAGCGGCCACATGACGCGGGGATGGATCGGACTCGCGGGTCACGACACCGGGGACACGGTCACGGTCGTAGGCGTGGCGGCAGACAGTCCGGCGGCCGACGTGGGGATCGAGCCCGGAGACGTCATCGCCGCCGTCGACGGCGATCCGATCGAGAGCGGCGCCGAGCTCGCGGCCGAGGTCGCCCGTCACCCACCCGGAACGCGCGTCGTGCTCACGATCGAGCACGGCGCCACGACCGACGACGTCACCGTGCTGCTCGGCTCCGCCCAGTCCTGAGGCTCGACGCCGCGCGTGGCGGGTGGGAGGTCGCGACTTGTGACGCAGGGGCGCTCCCGTCACCATGGACGACATGGCCGAACTCGAGGACCTCGATCGAGAGCTGCTCAACGCGGTCCAATGGGACTTCCCGCTCGATCCCCGGCCTTTCGGCGAGCTGGGCGCTCGCCTGGGGATCGACGAGGCGACCGTGCGCCAACGCCTGCAGCGCGTGAAGGACGCGGGCGTGCTCCGTCAGCTCTCGGCGATATTCGACACCCGGGCGCTCGGATACGGCTCCTCGCTGGTGGCGGCGCAGATCGATCCCGATCGGATCGACGAGGCCGCGGAGCCGGTGAGCAGCCATCCGGGCGTGAGCCACAACTACAAGCGCAACCATCGCTACAACCTCTGGTACACGATCGCGGTCCCCCCCAGCGAGGACCTCGCCGACCACGTCGACGCGCTCCACGCCGAGTCGGGTGCGATCGTGACTCGGCGTCTGCCCACGTTGAAGCTGTTCAAGATCGGCGTGAAGCTCGACATGACGGGCCAGACCGCTGCCGACGCGAAGAGCGAGGTGCTCCCCCACGAGCGCCCGGAGCGACGCGAACACATGCCCGCCCCCGAGCTCTCCGACCTGGAGGTCCGGGCGATCCGCACCGTGCAGTACGACCTCCCGCTCGTCGAGCGACCGTTCGGCGAGTACGGCGTCACGATCGGCTGCGACGAAGCCACGGTGCTCGACCTGCTCCGGTCGTTCAAGGAACGGCGCCTGATGCGTCGCTTCGCCGCGGTGATGAACCACCGCAGCGCGGGCTTCAAGGCGAACGCGATGGGCGTCTGGGCGGTCCCCGAGTCCCGACTCGACGAGCTCGGACCGCGGATGGCCGACTTCGCGGCCGTGAGCCACTGCTACCGCCGGCCGACCTACGACGACTGGCCCTTTTCGGTGTTCACGATGATCCACGGGCGCAACGCCCGGGACTGCGAGGACACCGTGGCCGCCATCCGCGACGACACGGGGATCACCGACTACGACCTGCTCTGGTCGGTCAAGGAGTACAAGAAGACCCGCGTCGAGTACTTCACGCCCGAGTGGGACCGCTGGTCGGCGGAGCACCTCAAGCGCGTCTCCTAACTCTTCGCCAGAGCTCCTCGGCCACGAGCGCGGCCGTGAGCGCGCCGGCGCCGGCGACGACCCATGGCCAGACGGCCGGCCGCGGGAGATGATCGGCCGTCGCGACCAGGGTTTCCTCGTTGGAATGTCGGGGTGCCCAACCCGTCGCTCGGAGACGATCGTTGGCGACGACCCACGGGTGCACGAGGAGCGGCACCACGCCGGGGTGGACGTCACCCATTCCCGACGTCCACGAAGCGGTCAGGAGCCGCGCCGCGAGCTCCTCGGGCACAGGAGGCCGACGCCGCCGCGCCTGGAGCTCGAGCGCATCCTCGTGGTCGAGCCAACCGTCGGCGGCGACGTTGTAGACGCCGTCGAGGTCGCCGACGCACGCACGGACGAGCGCGTCCGCGGCGTCATCGACGTGAACGCACTGGACGGGTGCCGCGGTCCCGCGCACGGGCACCGTTCCGGCCGCGATGATCCGTGCCAGGAGATGCTCGGCGCCCGCGCCGAGCACCGGTGCGGGGCGGAGCACGACCACGGCCACGCCCGGGTGGTCCCGGCGCCACTCCGCGAGCAAGCGTTCGACCTCCGCCGCCTGCACGGCCGGCGGGTACTCCGGGTTCGGCCGCAGCGGTGCCTCTTCCGTCAGGGGAACGGGGTTGTTGGGCCAGGCGCCGTAGACGGTGGCGCTCGACATCAGCACGACCCTGCGGACGCCGACGGTCGCCGCAACGTCGAGCACCCGACGGGTCGCCTCGATGTTCACGCGTGCTATCAGGTCGACGTCGGGCACGGGATCGTGGATCGCCGCGAGATGCAGCACGACGTCGGCGTCCTCGACGAGGGGCTTCAGCTCGGCGTGGGCGATGTCGACCCGGTGGAAATCGAGGTGCCGGACCCGGCGCGCAGGATCCCGGACGTCGAGCCCGACGAGCCGCCCGACCTCGGGCGCCCGATCGAGCAGAGGCAGCAGGTGCTGGCCGACGAACCCCGACGCGCCCGTGACCGCGACCGTCAACGGTCCCGCCGAGACCCCGGAACCACCGTGGGAAGCCAAGTCGGCATGCTGTTCCACGATTCCTAGACTGGTCGCGTGAGCGACATCCCTCAACCCGGCGGGAGCCCGTTCGGCCCCGGCTTCGATCTCTCGCAGCTCTTCCGGATGCTCCGCTCCGAGGGCCCCGTCAACTGGGACGTCGCTCGGCAGGTCGCCGACTGGACGGCCGCGAGCCCCGAACCCTCGGCCGAGACGATCGACCCCGACGCGGTCACGCAGCTCGGAGAGCTCGCTCACGCCGCCCAGACCCAGGTCGTGTCGGCCACAGGGTTCGCCGACACGTTCGCCGCACCGATCAGAGCCGTCACGCCCCGCGAGTGGGCCCGTCTGCACCTGGACGCCCTTCGTCCGGTCCTCGAGGCGCTGGCCGAGACGCTGTCACGCAACGGCTTCGGCCTCGGCGCGGGGCCGGAAGCACTCGCCGACGAGCTCGACCTCGGTGAGGACGCACTGCCCTTCGGCCTCGGCGACATGCTCGACGAGGAGCAGCTCGGCGAGCTGCTGCGCGCGCTGGCCCCGGCCCTCCTCGGCGTGCAGGCCGGCTCCATGGTGGGTCACCTCGCCAGCCACGCCTTTGGCGGCTATGACCTTCCACTCCCGGTCGTCGGCGCGCCCCGGCTCCTCTTCGTCGTCGCCAACCTCGACGCGTTCGAGGCGGACTGGTCACTCAGCCGAGACGACTTCCGGTTCGCGGTCGCGCTGCACGAGGTCGTCCACGCCGCAGTCCGCTCGGTCGGCTGGGTCCGCGAGCGGCTCGTGGACCTCGCCACCGAGTACGTGAGCGGTTATCGCATCGACCCCGGCGCGATCGAAGGGGCGCTCGACATGAGCGCGGTCGACCCCAGCGACCCGTCGACGCTCTCGGCCGCGATCGGCGACCCGGAGTCGCTCCTGGGCGCGATGCAGACCGACGAGCAGCGGGCGTCGCTGGCCCGGCTCCAAGCGTTCGCGTCGGTGCTCGAGGGCTACGCCGACACGGTGCTCGACCAGGTCGCCCGGCCGCTGATCCCCTCCTTCGACCAGATCAACGAAGCCGTCCGCCGCCACCGCCTGGAACGCGGAGAGGCCGAGCGCTTCGTCGAGCGGCTTCTCGGATTGGAGCTGCGCGCAGAGCACTACGAAGCCGGCGAGGCGTTCTCTCGCGGCGTCGTCGAGCGGGCCGGGCTCGCGGGGCTCAGCCGGCTCTGGGAGGACCCGAGCCGCGTACCAACGGTTCCGGAGCTCGAAGCGCCCGGCCTGTGGCTGGCGCGGATCGAGCTGCCCCTCGACGAGTCCTGACCCATAGGGCGCGGACCTGGACGTCCACGGATCCAGAAAGGAAGCGCGGGATGGAGATCACGCGTATCGGAGTGCTCGGCGCGGGAGTGATGGGCAGCGGCATCGCACAAGTCGCGGCGCAAGCCGGCCTGGAGGCCGTCGGCTTCGACCCCGACGACCGCGCGCTCGCCCGCGCCCGCGAACACACCGTCTCGGGCCGCTACGGGATTGAGCGTGCCGTCGAGCGCGGCAAGCTGACCGCCGACGAGGGCGAAGCCGCCCGGCAACGCCTCCGGTTCACCGACTCGTTCGAGGAGGCGGCCGCCGCCCAGCTCGTCGTCGAGGCGGTCCCCGAACGGCTCGACCTGAAGGTGCGCGTCTTTCGCGATCTCGACCGCGTGGCGCCGCCCGAGACGCTGCTGGCATCGAACACGTCGGGGTTCCCCGTCGCGGCGCTCGCGGCCGCGACCGAGCGACCCGACCGTGTCCTGGCATGGCACTGGGCGTCTCCGGCCCCGGCGATGCGGTTCGCCGAGATCGTCCGGGGCCCGAGCACCAGCGACGAGACCGTCGACGCGGTCGTCAGCGTGGCGGCGCGTTGCGGCAAGAACCCGATCGTCGTGAACGACGCCCCCAACTCGTGGGGATTCGTCGCCAATCGTGTCTACTTCGCCGCGATCCAGGAGGCCGAGCAGGTGGTGCGAGAGGGTGTGGCCACCCCCGACCAGGTCAACCAGCTCCTCGTCGACTGCTACCGGTGGCCGGTGGGACCGCTGGCCATGGTCGCGGGCGCGACCGGCGGCTGGGACGAGGCGTCCCCTCAGGCCTGATCCGAGCGTGCGCGTCTTCGCGCCGTGTACCCGGCACGGAGTCGCCGCATCCGCTCGGTCATCGTCGGGCGACGCGGGGCGTCGGGACGGTCCCGGCCCGAACGCAGCCCTCCGAGGTACGACAGCCCCGCGAAGGCGAGACCGAGTGCGAGCACCAGGAGGCCGAGCCGCGGGCTCGGCAGCAGCACGACCGGGATCAACGATCCGACGACATTGACGATCTGGAAGCGAGTCTCGAATCGGGCGAACGTTCTGCCTCGAATGGCGTCGGGTGCGTCGCGCTGCAGCAAGGAATCGAACGCGAGCTTGCCGGCGCTGGCACCGATTCCCAAGGCGAGCGCGGCGAACAGCGCGGTGAACCGATCGTAGAACCGCGCCACGAGCAGCGACACGACGGCGGGGAAGAGGAGCGCACCGACGAGGATCAGCTCCTCGCGGACGCGTTCCCGCAGCTTGGGTGCCAGCACCGCGCCGCCGAAGGTGCCGAGCGAGCTGACGCCGAGTGCCGCGCCGAAGACCCAGAACGGCTCGCCGGCGCGCTTGAAGGAGAACGCCAGCAGCAGCGCGAGGAAGCCGACGCCCATCCGCAACACGGCCATCGCGGTACCCGCCAGCATCACGCTGGGCAGGTGCAGCTCCTCCTCTTCGAGCTGCTGCTGCGCCTCGACGGCGACGCGGTCGGCGCGCCGAGCCCGTTTCCGGGGGATCCTCAGCGCGACGACTCCCCCCGCCAGGTACACGAAGGCCCCGATGCGCAGCACCCAGTCGGCGTCGAAGAGCGCCAGGATCCCGGCGGCGGGCAACCCGGCCGAGACTCCCGCCAGGACGCCGATCAGCGTCAGCCGCGAGTTCGCGTTCACCAGCTCTCGCGGGTCCCGCACGAGCACCGGGACGAGTGAGCTCTTCGAGATCGAATACGTCTTGCCCAGCACGAGCAGGCTGAACGCGAGCGGGTAGAGCGCGAGATCCTCGAGATGGTCGGCCGTGACCAGGCAGAGGACGAACTGTGTGATCCCGACCACCGTGATCATCAGCGACCGTGCGCCACGGATGCGGTCGAGCGCAGGCCCCATCAGGGGCGCGACCACCGCGAAGGGGGCCATGGTGAAGAGGAGGGCGAGGATCACGCGGGGGCGGGCCGCGTCCGCCGACACCGTGAAGAAGAGCGACCCCGACAGTGCGATGAAGAAGAAGACGTCGCCCGACGTGGCGAAGACGTGGGTGAGCGCCAGCCGCGAGAACGGCGTAGCACCGGCAAGACGGGGGTCCTGGGGTCGCGCCCTCATCGGTTGCGCCATTCCACGATCGAGCCTAACGCCGGCCTGTGATGTCTTC
The DNA here is from genome assembly GCA_964424125.1 of uncultured Burkholderiales bacterium. Lineage (GTDB taxonomy): Bacteria > Actinomycetota > Acidimicrobiia > IMCC26256 > JAOSJL01 > CAYRHS01. The sequence continues at coordinate 73 of CAYRHS010000068.1, read as the reverse complement.
CGCCGCATCGGTCCGGGGGTGGTCGCCCAGGATTCACCCGCGCGACACCCGGAGGGAACGAAGGCGACATCGA
>CAYRHS010000067.1:0-16311 GCA_964424125.1 uncultured Burkholderiales bacterium | reverse complement strand
CGCGGTCGTGGTCCACCCACATCCGGCAGACCGGATCGACCGCGCCCGGTCGCATCGACTCCGAGAGGTGGAGCTCGTAGAGCTCCCAGCGCTCCCGGAGGTTGCGGAGCTCGAAGCAACCGATGCTCGTCGTCTCGACGCCCGCGGCGCGCGCGGCCTGGACCACGGGTGTCGTCGCCAGCACTTGCCCGCCGCGTGCGAGGTCCGCCGTGCGGGCGGCGCTGTTCACTGTGGCGCCGAAGTAGTCGCCGCCGCGTTCGACCGCCGGACCGTGGTGCAGCCCGGCGCGAGGCATCGGAAAGCCCGCTTCGCGCGTGCACAGCGCGAAGAGACGGCGCGTCGCGTCAATGGCGGCGGGCGGTGCGTCGAAGGCCAGCATGACTGCGTCACCGATCGACTTCACGAGCCGGGAGCGGTCGTCGAGCACGGCCGCGGTCAGGTCGACGAAGCGTTGCGCCACGTCGGCCGCGTGCAGATCCCCGTGGGCTTCGGTGAGGGCGGAGAAGCCCGCGAGATCGACGAACGCGAACGTCCGCGATCGTGTCGGTTCCGGCGCGCCCTCGACCGGATCGCTCACGTCTTGACGAGGCGCTCGATCGCCTGCATCGCTTCGTCGATCTTCTCGTCGGCGCTGCCGGCACCGTCCTCGAGCGCGTCGCGTACGCAGTGGTGCACGTGGTCGTCGAGGAGCAGCAAGCCGACACCCTGGAGCGCGCGCGTGACCGAGCTCACCTGGGTGAGGATGTCGATGCAGTACCGGTCGTCCTCCACCATGCGTGCGAGGCCCCGAACCTGACCCTCGATACGCCGCAGCCGAGCTGCGAGCTCGCTCTTGTGTACCTCGTAGCCCTGCATCGCTTCCTCCTGCGTGTGTCTCTGGGTGGGTCGGCCGCCGCTCTGGTCCTTCGTGCGGTCATGCGGCCGCGTTCGCCGGCGCGGGCTCGGCCGCCGGCAGGGCCTCCGCGTCGTCCGCTTCCGGCGGCCGCAGATCGAGCCTCCGCAAGAGCTGCGCGTTCAACGCGACCACGATCGTCGAGAGGCTCATGAGCAGCGCGCCGACCGCGGGAGCGAGCACGATCCCGGCGAACGACAGGACTCCGGCCGCGAGGGGGATGGCCAGGACGTTGTACCCGGCCGCCCAGGCGAGGTTCTGGACCATCTTGGCGTAGCTCGCCTCCGACAGACGGATCACGCCGAGGACCCCGCGCGGATCGGACGACGCGAGGACGACGCCCGCCGACTCGATGGCGACGTCCGTCCCGGCCCCGATCGCGATGCCGACGTCGGCACGCGCCAGGGCCGGCGCGTCGTTCACGCCGTCGCCCACCATCGCCACGCGCAGCCCCCGTTCCTGGAGGCGCGCGACCTCGGCGTCCTTGTTCTCGGGAAGGACCTCGGCCATGACCTCGTCGACGCCGAGGTCGTCGGCGACGGCGTCGGCGACCTGCTGCGCGTCACCCGTGATCATCGCCACGCGTACCCCACGGTCGTGGAGCTCGCGGACGGCGACGCGTGACTCGGGCCGCACCTGGTCCTCGAGGGCGAGCGCCCCGACGACCGCGTCACCCCGGACGACGTAGAGCACCGCGGCACCCCGTCCTACCCACTCGTCGACGGCGGGACCGAGCCGCGAATCGATATCGAGGTCGCGCGCCCGCAGCAGTGCGGGCCCGCCGACCGCACCCGTCAAGCCGTCGACCGTGGCTTCGACGCCTCGTCCCGCGATCGAACGGAACCGTGATGCGGCCGGAACAGGTCCTCGTGCAGACGCGGCGGCCACGACGGCCCGACCGAGCGGGTGCTCGCTCTCGGACTCGATCGCGGCCGCGAACGCGAGCATCGCGTCGTCATCCGCGTCGAGAGCCGCGACGTCGGTCAGCGCGTGCTCGCCACGAGTGAGCGTCCCGGTCTTGTCGAAGAGCACGACGTCGACGGAACGCATTCGCTCGAGCGCGAGGCGGTCCTTGACGAGAATTCCCGCACGGGCGGAGATCGCGGTCGACAGGGCGATCACCAACGGGATGGCGAGCCCGAGCGCATGGGGGCAGGAGATCACGAGGACCGTCACCGTGCGGATGATGGCGTCGCCGGCGTTTCCCAACGCGAGCCAGACCAGGAAGGTCAGGACGCCCGCGCCGAGCGCGACGTAGAAGAGGAGCGCAGCCGCACGATCGGCGAGTGCCTGCGCCCGTGAGCTGGACGACTGCGCCTCGGCCACGAGCCGCTGGATTCCCGCGAGCGCGGTGTCGTCGCCGACCGCCTCGACGCGCACGCGGAGCGAGGAGTCGGTCGCGACCGTTCCGGCGACCACCTGGTCGCCCTCCGTACGAGGCACGGGGCGCGACTCGCCGGTGATCATCGACTCGTCCATCTCGGCCGAACCGTCGACCACGCGTCCGTCGGCCGGAACGCGGCCGCCCGGCCGGACCAGCGCCACGTCGTTGATCGCCAGCTCGGAGACCGGGACCGTCTCGACGCCGTCGTCGACGACGCGTTCGGCTTCGTCGGGGAGCAGCTCGGCGAGCGCGGTGAGCGCGCCCCGGGCCTGGCCGACGGCCCGCATCTCCTGCCAGTGACCGAGCAGCATGATGACGATCAGCGCCGCGAGCTCCCACCAGAACTCGAGATCGAAGACGCCCAACGAGCTCGCGGCCGACGCGACGAACGCGACGCTGATCGCCAGCGCGATCAGCAGCATCATCCCGGGCTGCCGGCGGCGAGCTTCGTCCGCGCCGCCGCTCAGGAACGGCCAGCCGCCGTAGAAGAAGATGACGGTGCCGAGCACCGGCGCCACGAGCCCGTCGCCGGGGAAGGCGGGCGGCTCCAAGTGCAGCCACCCCTGGACGGTGTCGCTGTAGAGGAGCACCGGCACCGCCAGGGCGAGGTTGGCCCAGAACAGGCGGCGGAACATCGACGCGTGGTCGCCGTGGTCGTGCGCGGCGTGCGGGTGGGCCTCGTGCTGGCGGTGGGGTGCGGCCGTGCCCATGGGAGGAGTATACCCCCTACCCCTATCTGCTATCCAGCCCGGTGTGCCTCCTCGACGAGACGGGCGAGCCGCGCGTGGTGCGAGCCCTGCCAGTACACGCCGCCGCAGCGCGGACAACGGCGGTATCGCCGGAAGCGTTCCCGGATCGACGGCGGCACCCGCGCCGCGACCTCCGGCAGTGACGCGTCCTCCAGCACGCCGTTGCAGGCGAGGCAGCGCGTGAACGGGGCGAAGCGACCTGAGAGCTCGAAACGGCCCGCGACCTCGAGGAGCTGGGCTCGCGGTCGTCGTTCCCGGACGGCGTAGCCGTGCGTGACCACGTTGCGCTTCAGCAGCCCGCGGTCACAGGTCAACAGGATGCGCCGATCCTCCTTCGAGATGCGGGCCAGCTCGGCGTCGGATCGGTCGTTCTCGTAGTCGGTGTCGAATCCGACCAGGCGCAGATAACGGGCCAGGCGTCCGAGATGCGTGTCGAGCACGAAGCGGATCTCCGCCAGCGGCTCCGGCCGCACCCGTGTGACGGTGCCGACGTCGACGGAACGGAACACGGGATAGACGCTCACTCGGTCCCCGTCGCCCACCCGGCGGGAGAAGTCGACCGACTCACCGTCGACGAGGACGAGGTCGACCTCGGTGTGGGGGACGCCCACGCCTTCGATGAGGTCCTTCAGCGAGGGTCCGACGTCGAGCTCCACGGGGAAGCACACCGAACGGCGATCAGGCGCGAGGAAGTCGTTGAGCTCCGCGTAGCAGCGCACCCACACGCGACAGCTGCGATGCCCCCGCTCTTCGCCGAACTCGTGCGAGTCGTCCACGGCACCATCGTGCCAGCAAGTCAGAGGTCTCGACGGCTGACGCACATCGGACAGATCGCCTCCAAAGAAGTCGCATGTAACCGTTCGCGCCATCTCGCGGGTCGGAGCATCGGCGGGCGAGCTCTTCGCTCACGGTCAGGAGCACGAGCGTGCGGGTGGACCTCTACGGCGAGCTGCTGAGCGTTCCCGAGGCCATGGTGATCTCCCCGAGCGCGGGCTCGTTCCGTCCCGAGGAAGGGGCGAGCCCCGGGGCACTCGTCACCGTCGGTCAACTGATCGGAACGGTTCACGGTCCCCGGACGGAGACGCCGATCTGCAGCCCGTTCGCGGGCGAGCTCGTGCGGATGCTGGTCTGGCCGAGCGAGCGCTTGCGTCCGGGCCAGGGTGTGGCCTGGTTGCGCTTCCGGTGACGTCGGCCGGTCGGAGGTCGCCGCCGATCGAGTGGGGACCCGTCGAGCCGACGCCGTTGGCCGCGCGCGCGAGCGCCGTCGTCACCGCGGACCTGCGGGAGGTCGGCGACCACACCGTCGTCTGGTGTCGCGTCGAGGGAGGCAAGCGGGCGGGCGCCATCGGTCCGAGCGAGGGTGAGGTCTTGGAGCGAGCGGTGCGAACCGCGGGCCGACAGGGTGTGCCGTTCGTGGCACTGGTCTCGAGCTCGGGTGCCGACGTGCACGAGGGGGTCGCGTCGCTCCACGCTTGGGGCCGCGTGGCCGCGGCGCTCCAGCAGGTCTCCGGCGTGGTGCCCACACTCGTCGGCGTGATCGGCCCGTGTGTTTCGGGTCCGGCGCTACTGCTCGGGCTCGTCGACCAGGTCGTCATGACCGAGGACGCCTTCGCATACGTGAGCGGGCCGGAAGCCGCGGCCAGCCTCACGGGCGTGGCTGTCCCGCGCGACGAGCTCGGCGGAGCCGGGATCCATGCCCGCCGCAGCGGTGTCGCGGCGCTCGTCCTCGAGGACGAGCGCGCAACCATCGACACCCTCGCGCTGCTGCTTTCCTACCTTCCGGCCAACCATCTGGCAGATCCGCCACACGCTCGCTGCACGGATCCCGTCGATCGCGACTGCGTGTCGGCGGCAGAGGCCGTCCCTGCGAGCGAATCCGCCTCGTACGACGTCCGGGTGGTCGTGGCGGACGTGGTCGACGAGGGCTCGTTCCTCGAGCTCCGAGCAGCGCACGCACCCAACATCGTCACCGGCCTCGGCCGGCTCGGCGGGCGGCCGGTCGGTGTCGTCGCCAACCAGCCGGGGTCACGGGCCGGCACGCTCGACATCGACGCGTCGGGCAAAGCGGCACGTTTCGTGTCGTGGTGCGACAGCTTCAACATCCCGATCGTCACGCTCGTCGACACGCCGGGCTTCGAGCCGGGTCGTGACCTGGAATGGCGGGGCATGATCCGCCACGGGGCGAAGCTCGTCCATGCCTACGGCCGTGCGACGGTGCCCCGGTGCTGTGTGATCCTCCGCAAGGCCTACGGCGGGGCGTACATCGTCATGGACTCCCGGCCGCTCGGTTCGGACTGGTGTGGGGCCTGGCCTTCGGCGCAGATCGCGGTGATGGGCGCAACGGGAGCGGTGGAGATCCTGTACCGTCGCCGGCTGGAAGGACTCGACCCGGGGGAGCGGGCCGCGGTGCGCTCGGAGTTCGAGGCGGAGTACGCGAGGCGCTTCCTGAACCCGAACGCAGCCGCGGCCCGGGGCCTCGTGGACGAGGTGTTCGACAGCCGCCACACACGCCGGGCGCTGGTGGCGGCGCTCGCGCGACTCGCCACCAAGCAGGACGTCCCGCACGAGGGTCGGCACGACAACCGGCCGCTCTGATCGCGGCGCGCCGATACGCTGCCGGCTGCGGAACGGAGGCGGATCGCGTGATCATCGGAGTTCCCGCGGAGCGCAAGAGCGGCGAGGCGCGGGTCGCACTGAGCGCCGCCGCCGTCGGTGATCTCGTCGGCGACGGGATCTCGGTGCTGGTCGAGGAAGGCGCCGGCGCGGGGTCGGCGATCCCCGATGCGCACTACCGCGAGGTAGGTGCCGAGCTCCTCCCCGACGCCGCGGAGGTCTGGGCTCATGCGGACCTGGTGAGCAAGGTGAAAGAGCCCCAGCCCGACGAGTACTCGCTCCTGCGCCCGGGCCTCGCGCTCTTCTGCTTCCTGCACCTGGCGGCGGCTCCCCGGGTCACCGAGGCGCTCCTCGAGTCGCGCGTCACGGCCGTGAGCTTCGAGACCGTGGAGGCTCCGGACGGATCGCTGCCGTTGCTCGCGCCCATGAGCGAGATCGCCGGGCGCCTCGCGCCCCAGGTGGCGGCGCGCTTCCTCCAGTCCGACGAAGGCGGGCGCGGGGTGCTGCTGGCAGGCGCACCGGGAGTCCGGCCCGGACACGTGCTCGTGCTCGGCGCGGGCAACGTCGGGCGCAACGCGGCGAAGCTCGCGGTCGGCATGGGCGCCGACGTCGTGCTGGTCGATCGGGACCTCGAGCGACTCCGGCGGGTGGAGCACCGGGCGCGCGGACGGATCACCACGCTCGCGAGCCACCGGATGACGATCGAGGAGCTCGTCGCCGAGACCGACGTCGTCGTGGGTGCCGTCCTGGTGACGGGCGGGAGGGCTCCGACCCTGGTCTCCGAGGAGATGGTCGCCTCGATGCGCACCGGCTCGGTCATCGTCGACGTGTCGATCGACCAGGGTGGCTGTATCGAGACCTCCCGCGAGACGACCCACGCCGAGCCGGTCTACGAGCAGCACGGTGTGCTCCACTACGCCGTCGGGAACATGCCGGGCTGCGTGCCCCGCACCGCGACCGCGGCACTGAGCAACGCGATCCTGCCGTACGTGAGGACCCTCGCCCGCGCGGGGGTGCGCGGCGCGCTCGAGGGCGACCGGCGACTCCGCGCGGGTGTGAACACGCTCGACGGCGAGCTCGTGTGCCCGCCGGTCGGTTCCGCGCTCGGATGGCCCACGACCTCGCTCGACGAGGTGCTCGACACGGCGGCGCGGGCGTGAGCGTCGACCTCGCGGCCGAAGGGCCATCGCGCACCGACGCCCGCCAGTCGCCGCTGCGAGCGCACGCGCCGTCACCGGTGCAGTGGTGGGCGGTGCTCGGGGCGGTGTTCGCGGCCGTGCAGATCTACGCGTTCGTCACCTGGTTCACCCGTGGCGACGCGCACGCGACGACGACAGGCGCCGACCCGTTGTTGACCGCCACGAAGGTCTGGGCGGTGACGCTCCAGGCGGTCATGATCCTGGGGGCCGTCGTCGCCGTCGTCTGGGTGACCCGCAAGAGCCTGCGCGAGCGTCGGCTCGCGTTCGACGCGGTCCTCGTGATCGCCTGGATGTCGGTCTACTGGCTCGACCCGGCCGCCAACTACGTCCGCCCCATCTACCTTTACAACTCGTTCCTCGTGAACCTCGGCTCGTGGGTCAACGGGATCCCCGGATGGAGCAGCCCGAACGTCGAGCGCTTGCCCGAGCCGTTCCTCTTCATCGGCCTGTCGTACATCGCCTTCGGGATGATGATGACCCTCTTCACCTGTGGCGCGATGCGGCTCGCGAAGGCTCGCTGGCCTGGCCTGGGCCCGGTCGGCCTCGTGGCGGTCGCGTTCGTCGCCATGTTCGCGGTCGACTTCGGCGCCGAGCTCCTCTTCGTCCGGACCCAGATGTACGCCTATTCCGGTGTCGTTCGCGCTTGGTCGGTCTGGGGTGGTGAGACGTACCAGTTCCCGCTCTACGAGTCGTTCTTCTCCGCGATCCTCTTCACCGCGGTCGGGGCGCTGCGCTACTTCCGCGACGACAAGGGGCGCAGCGTCGTCGAACGGGGCGTCGAGCAGGTGCGCGCCTCGACCTCGGTGCGAGCCACGTTGCGCGTCCTCGCCGCGGTCGGCTTCGTCAACCTCACCTTGATGCTCGCCTACTTCGTCCCGATGAACGTGATCGCGCTGCACGTCGACGAGACCCCCGAGTACCCGTCCTACATGCTCAACGGCATCTGCGGTGAGGGTTCGCAGTTCGCCTGTCCTGGTCCGAACGTTCCCATCCCGCTGCGGGGTTCGGGTGTCGGGGTCGCGCCGGCAACCTGACGCGGCATCACTCGGCATCCGGGCGCGGGTGCGCGCCCCTGCTACGTTCGACGCACTCGGAAAGGGGCGGCCGCGTGAGTACTCGGATCCCGATGGTCGACTACCTGGAGCTCGATGACGGAAGCCCGCACCTCGTGGCGTGGGAGGCGGTCGATTCGGGCGCGCTGTACTTCGACCGGCGCAACGCCGACGCCAAGAGCGGCGGGACGGAGTTCCGGCGGCGGCGTCTGGGGATCGACGGGACGGTGCGGTCTTTTACGATCGTGCACCGGGCGGCGCCTGGTGTGGCGACGCCGTATGTGTCGGCCATCGTGGATCTCGACGGCGGTGGGCATGTGAAGGGCAACCTGGTCGACGTGGAGCCCGATCCGGATCACGTCTCGCTGGGGATGCGCGTGCGGCTGACGACGTTCGTCGCCGGGACCGACGACGAAGGCACCGAGGCGATCGCCTTCGGCTTCGCGCCCGTCGAGGACACCTAGGAGGTCGGACATGGGAGATGTCGGCGACGAGGTCTGGGTGCTCGGGGCCTCGATGACGAAGTTCGGTCGCTTCCCGGACCGGGACGTCATCGACCTCGGGTCCGAGGCGGCGCTCGCGGCGCTGGCGGACGGCGGAGTGACGATCCACGACATGGACGTCCTCGGGGCGGGGTGTTTGTTCCAGTCCGACCAGGGGATGGGCCAACAGCTCCAGAAGCAGATCGGCCAGACCGGCATCCCCGTCTACAACGTCGCCAACGCCTGCGCGACGGGGGCGACCGCGATCCGAACGGTGTACCTCTCGATCAAGGCGGGCGAGGCCGACATGGGTCTCGCGGTCGGGATGGAGCAGATGGGCAAGGCGGGGTTGCTCGGCGGCGCGGGCAAGGCGCGCTCCGAGAAGCATGTTTTCGAGCCCTCGGGCCGCTACGGCTCGGTGCTCTCCGCCGAGGGTCGGCTCGGCACGGGCCTCATGCCGGGCGTGTTCGCACAGGCGGGCATGGAATACGCGTACGAGCACGGAGGTGTCGGCTTCGAGGAGTTCGCGCGCGTGGCCGAGAAGAACCACGCCCACTCGACGCTGAACCCGCTCGCGCAGTACCAGAAGCGCTTTTCGCTCGACGAGATCATGAACGCCGACATGATGGCGTACCCCAACACGTTGTTGATGTGTTGCCCGACCGGCGACGGCGCGGCTGCGGTGGTGGTGGTGTCGGGGGAGCGGCTCCGCACGCTCTCCGACGAGCAACGGGCTCGTGCGATCCGCATGTCGGCCTCGGTCCTCACCACTGATCCGTGGACCGAGACCGCGCAGGTGCAACCCGACGTGAACACGCTGACGCGCAACGCAGCCGACGCGGCCTACGAGACCTCGGGTGTGGACCCGGCTGATCTCGATCTCGTCGAGCTCCACGACTGCTTCGCCACCGCGGAGCTGGTGCACTACGACAACCTCCGTCTGTGCGAGCCGGGCGAGGCGGGCAAGTTCATCGCGGACGGCAGGCCGTGGCGCGACGGCGACATCCCGGTCAACGCCTCGGGCGGCCTCATCTCCAAGGGCCACCCGATCGGCGCGACCGGGGTCGCCAACGTCTACGAGGTCACGACGCACCTGCGCGGAGAGGCCGGCGACCGCCAGATCGAAGGGGCGACGGTCGGGCTCACCCACGTCATCGGCCTCGGCTCAGCCTGCGGGGTCCACGTCCTGGAGCGCGCCACCGCCTGACCGGCATCGTCGGCCTGCCGACTCGTTGTTACGGTATTGCGCGGTACCGTGCAGCCCCGAGCCGGTGCGAGGGTGGGAGAGCCTGCGATGGACTTCGAGCTTCCGGAGGAGCTGCGCGCGCTCCAGGAGACGACCCGACGGTTGGCCCGGGAGCGGGTGCAACCCCGGGCGGCGGAGATCGACGAGACGGGTGAGTACCCCCAGGACCTCTTCGAGGAGTTTCGCCGGGCCGGGCTCCACGGGCTGGCGGTTCCCGAGGAGCACGGCGGCTCGGGCGCGGGGATCCTGGGGCTCGTGCTCGCCGTCGAGGAGGTGGCGAAGTACTCGAACACCGCCGCCTTGATGCTGCTGCTCTCGAGGCTCACGACCGGTCCCGTGCTGATCGCGGGGAGCCACGAGCAGAAGGAGCGCTACGTCCGGCCGGTGGCCGAGGGATCGCAACGGGCGGGGTTCGGGCTCTCGGAGCCGCAGGCCGGAAGCGACGTCATGGGCATGCGGACCCGGGCGACGTCGGTCGACGGGGGCTGGCGTCTCCGCGGCACCAAGTGCTGGATGTCGGGAGTCGCGCAGGCCGACTGGTACTGCGTCTTCGCCAAGACCGCGGCCGATCCGACCAGCCGCGCGCACGACTCGGTGACCTGCTTCGTCGTCGAGCGGACCTGGGACGGCGTCGACGTCGGCTCGCTCGACCACAAGATGGGCGTACGCGGCGTCGACACCGGCGAGCTCGTGTTGGACGACGTGTTCGTCCCCGACGCGAACGTGGTGGGCGAGGTCGGCGGGTTCCGACTGGCCATGCTCGGTCTCAACTCCATGCGGCCTGTCGTGGCCGCGCGGGGAATCGGGCTGGCGGAGGGTGCGCTCATGTACGCGGTCGACTACGCGGAGCAGCGCGAGATGTTCGGGCGACGCGAAGTCGACTTCCAGGGGATCCAGTGGGAGATCGCCAAGGTGGCGACCGAGATCGAGGGGGCGCGGCTCCTCACGTACCGGGCGGCCTCGCTCGCCGACACGGGCGCGATCGACCGCTCGGCGGTGCCGTTCCTGTCGATGGCGAAGTACGCGGCCACCGAGCTCGCCGTGCGGGCGTCGGGGGTCTGTCTCCAACTCCTCGGTGCAGCCGGGTACATGAAGGAACATCCGATGGAGCGCTACTACCGGGACGCCAAGCAGCTGACCATCGTCGAAGGCACGAGCCAGATCCAGCTCGGGCTCATCGCGCGCGGCGTCCTGGACCGCGCCCTGTGGTGGGACTGAGGACCGCGAGCCGGAGCTACCGGTAGCGCCAGGCGATCATCCCGCGCGCGTGCTGCTCGCGCTCGGTCGCGTCGTCTGGCCCGTCTCCTTCGCCCACCTCGTCCATCACGGTCGTCGTCGACGATGGGCGGGTCGCGCGCATCCCCGCGTCGACGACCTCGCTGATGCAACCGGACAGCGCATGGTCGAACGCGACGTCTGGGCACACCCGGGTCACGAGGCCGAGTGCCCGGGCCTCGTTTGCCCCGAGGTCGCGTCCGGTGAAGAGGAGGTCCTTCGCCCGCGCGAGCCCGACGTGCGCAGCCAGATCGCCGGTCCAGGGCGGGGCGAGCTCCGGTTCCGCAGCGCGCGGTGCGAACGCGAACACCGTCGAGGCGGTGGCGACGACGACGTCGCAGGCCAGCGCCAGTTGCGCCCACACGCCCTCGACTCGCCCGGTGACGCCGGCGATCGTGGTCCGTCCGCAGCGCTCGAGCGCCGCCATCAGCTCCGGGGGAGCGGAAGCTCGTGGCTCGGGGGTCCGGGCGCCGCCGGTGGGGAGCGGCTCGGGCTCGGCGGCCTCGGCGTCGACCCGCAGGACGACGACGGGACGCTCGGGATCCCGGCTCGCGCTCGACAGGGCCGCCACGATCTCGTCTCCGGCCCCGGCGGGGACGGTTCCGGCGCACGCCCAAGCCCCGAGCGTGATCCAGGCGGAATCGGGCGTGCTCTCGGCGCGCAGGTAGCGGTATCGGCGAACGTGCATAGAAGAGGTGAACAGATGTTCTCGCGGGCGGAGCATCGGCGGCAACCGGGCCGGTGCTCGGTCAACGGACGCCGTGGATCCTAACCGCGGCGTGAATTACAGTGACCTCCCGTTACGGTTGCGCGCGGGCGACCAGCTCGCCGGGGGGCCGCGGTGCTCGACGTCGACTACGAGCTGGACGATCGGTACACCGCGGACCGCGGACGCGTGTACCTGACCGGCACGCAGGCACTGGTGCGACTGCCGCTCATGCAGCGACGGCGCGACCTCGCTGCGGGTCTGCGCACGGCCGGGTTCGTGTCGGGCTACCGGGGCTCACCCCTCGGGAACCTCGATCGCGCCTACGAGCAGGCGGCGAACTTGCTCGACGCGAGCGACGTCCGCTTCGAGCCGGGCGTCAACGAGGACCTGGCCGCGACCGCGGTGCTGGGCTCCCAGCAGGCCGACCTCGTCCCGAGCCCCCGCTTCGACGGCGTGTTCGCGCTCTGGTACGGCAAGGGCCCGGGCGTCGACCGGAGCTGCGACGCCCTGAAGCACGGGAACCACGCGGGCGCGGCGCGTCACGGCGGGGTCCTCGTGCTCGCGGGGGACGATCCGGGAGCCAAGTCGTCGTCGCTCGCGCACCAGAGCGAACACGCTCTGGTCCACTGCGGCATCCCGGTGCTCAACCCCGCCACGGTCCAGGAGTACCTGGACCTCGGCCTACTGGGCTGGGCGATGTCGCGGTACTCCGGGTGCTGGGTGGCGATGAAGTGCGTCACCGACACGGTCGAGAGCGCCGCCTCGGTGGAGGTCGACCCCGGCCGCCTGGTGATCCGGGGCCCCGAAGGGCTCGAGCCACCCGAGGGCGGTCTCAACGTGACGTGGGCGGGCCCGCCGTTGGAGATGGAGGCGCGGCTGTTCCGCCATCGGCTGCCCGCCGCCCAGGCGTTCGCACGGGCAAACGGCATCGACCGCACGGTCCTCGACGGCGACCGCCGGCGCCTCGGGGTGGTGGCCGCGGGCAAGGCGTACCTGGACCTGCGCCAGGCCCTCGCCGACCTCGGCCTCGACGAGGAACGGTCTGCCGCGGCGGGCTTGAGCGTGCGCAAGCTCGGGATGACGTGGCCGCTCGAACCGGACGGCACGCGCGAGTTCGCCGACGGGCTCGAGGAGATGCTCGTGGTCGAGGAGAAGCGGAACCTCGTCGAGGACCAGTTGGCGCGTCTCCTCTACAACCAGGACGCGCGACCGCGCCTCGCCGGGAAGCGGGACCTCGACGGCGCGTCGCTCGTCCCCGCCGAGGGTGAGCTCGATCCCACGACGCTGGCCGACGTGCTCGAGCGTTGGCTCGGGCGCGTCACGCCCGAGCTCGAGCTGCGCCGCGTCGCACGACCGATCCGGGTGCTCCCGACGGACGGAGGCCTCCACCGCCTGCCCGCGTTCTGCTCCGGCTGCCCCCACAACGCCTCGACGAGAGTTCCCGAGGGAAGCGTCGCCCAGGGAGGGATCGGCTGCCACGGCATGGCGGTGTGGATGCCGGACCGTCCGACGCTCTCCTACACGCACATGGGCGGCGAGGGTGCCAATTGGATCGGCCAGGCCCCGTTCACCGACACGCCCCACATCTTCCAGAACATGGGCGACGGCACCTACTTCCATTCGGGGTTGCTGGCGATCCGGGCCGCGGTCGCGGCTGGCGTCAACATCACGTTCAAGATCCTCGCCAACGGCGCGGTGGCGATGACCGGGGGCCAGGAGATCGAGGGCGAGTCGATCGAGCCCGAGGTCCTGGTGCCCGACATCGTGCGCCAGCTCGTCGCCGAGGGCGTGCGACGCGTCGTCGTCGTGACCGACGACCCCCGTCGGTACCGGCGCGTGCGGGGCTTGCCCGCCGACGTGAAGGTTCGGCACCGCGACGAGCTCGACCGGGTGCAGCGGGAGCTGGGCTCGCTCGAGGGGGTCACCGCCCTGGTCTACGACCAGACGTGCGCGGCCGAGGCGAGGCGGCTGCGCCAGCGCGGTGAGTTCCCGGAGCCCGATCGGCGCGTCGTGATCAACGAGCTCCTCTGCGAGGGCTGCGGTGACTGCAGCGTCCAGTCGAACTGCATCTCGATCGAGCCCACCGAGACGCCCTTCGGGCGCAAGCGGCGGATCAACCAGTCGTCCTGCAACAAGGACTACACGTGCGTGAAGGGCTACTGCCCGAGCTTCGCCGTGATCGAGGGAGGACGGCTGAAGAGGTCCGACGCCGTCCTCGGCGCGGACATCCACGACGAGCTGGAGGCGCTCCCGCCGCCGACGCCGCCCGACACCGCGACGGCCTACAACGTGCTGGTGGCCGGGATCGGCGGGTCCGGGGTCGTCACGGTGGGCGCGCTCATCGGCATGGCCGCCCACCTCGAGGGTCGTGGGTGCTCGGTGCTGGACGTGACCGGTCTCGCGCAGAAGAACGGACCGGTGACCAGCCATGTCCGGATCGCCGACGACCCCGCCGGGCTCCACTCGACGCGGCTCCCGACCGCGTCGGCCGACCTCCTCGTCGGCTGCGACGTCGTGGTCGCGAGCGCTCCCGACGTCGTGAGCAGAATGTCCGACGACCGCACCACCGCGGTCGTGAACACCCACGTGGCGCCCACCTCCGACTTCGCCACCCACCCCGATCTCGACCTGACGTCGAGCACCATGGAGCGGCGGATCTCCGCCGCAGTACGGGACGGCGGGTACCACGCGATCCCCGCGACCGAGATCGCCACCGCGCTCTTCGGCGACTCGATCGCCACGAACCTGTTCCTCCTCGGGTATGCGTTCCAGCTCGGTCGCCTCCCCGTCAGCGCCGAGGGTCTCGACCGCGCCGTCGTGCTGAACGGCAGGGCCGTCGATCTCAACCGTCGGGCCTTCGGTTGGGGTCGCCTCGCGGCCGCGCGCCCGGAGCTCGTCGAACGCGCGCTGGTCGGTTCGCACCGAAGCGACGAGGAGCCGGAGGAGCTGACGCTGGAGGGCGTCGTCGCCGCGCGGGAGCGCTTCCTCCGTTCCTATCAGAGCGCGCGCTACGCCCAGCGGTACCGAGCGTTGGTGGAGCGGGTGGCGGACAAGGAAACGGACCTCGGCCTGGGCGACCGCTTGGCCGGAGCCGTGGCCCATTACTACTTCAAGCTGCTCGCCCGCAAGGACGAGTACGAGGTCGCGCGCCTCTGGACCGACGGTTCGTTCCGGCGCCAGCTCGCGGACGAGTTCGAGGGCGACTATCGGATCCGCGTGCAGCTTGCGCCGCCGTTCCTCCCGCGTGACCCCGACACCGGTCGGGTGAAGAAGCGCAGCCTCGGGCCCTGGTTCCTCGTGGTCATGTGGGTACTGGCGCGGCTGCGGTTCCTGCGGGACACGCCCTTCGACGTGTTCGGCTGGTCGGAACACCGGCGACTCGAACGGCAGCTCGTCTCCGACTACGAGGCGACGATCGACGAGCTGCTCGCCGGTCTCGGCGCCGACACGCACGGGCTCGCGGTCGAGATCGCGTCCGTGCCCGAGCACGTTCGTGGCTTCGACCTGGTGAAGGAAGCCCAGCTCGAAGAGGCGCGAACGCTCGAGCAGCAGCTGCTCGACGAGTTCCGCGAAGCGGCCGCCGGAGGTGCAACGGCCGGTGGTGCGACGGCAGTGCGCGAGGAACAGGTAACCGAAGCTCAGTAGGAATCGAGCACGAGCGAGGAGAAACGACGATGCCCAGGACGATCCTGACGGGAGCGAACCTGCTCGACGGGAAGAGCGCTCCACGACGCGACATGACGGTCGTCGTGGAGGGCAACCAGATCGTGTCGGTGACGAACGAACCCGTGCCGGCGAACGTCCCGAGCGACCGAGTGGTCGACCTGAACGGCCGCACGATCATGCCGGGCATGTACGTCTGTCACTTCCATGCGGAGTACAAGTACATCGACCTGACCCGGCTCGACGAGATCTACATCGGCACCGAGCGCCCGCCGGGGGTCCTGATGCTCGTGGCCGCCAACTCGGCCCGCAACGCGCTCTACTCGGGCGTGACCGGCGTCGTCGGCGGTGCCTGCGCGGCGAACATCGACGCGCAGCTCGACATGGCGATCCAAGAGGGGCTGCTCGAGGGGCCGCGGATCATGCCCGCGAGCACGCACATGAACACGACCGGGCACGACAACGACCGTGCCAAGTGGTGGTACGAGATGCAGAACCTGGGCGCCGACGTCTTCTGCGACGGGCCGGAGGAGTTCCGCAAGGAGGTCCGCCGTCAGATCAAGCAGGGTGCTCGGATGATCAAGATCTTCCCCACCGGCGGGCACGGCGTCGTCCAGCCCAAGAACGTGCGGGGACTGGAACGTGACGAGATCGACGCTGTCGTCCAGGCCGCGCACGGTCGTGGGGCGAAGGTGAGAGCCCACGCGGTGTGGAAGCCGGGGATCATGGAGGCGATCGAGGCGGGTGTCGACGTCATCGACCACGGCGACGAGATCGACGACGAGGTCATCGAGGCCATGGTCGAGCACGGCACCTACTACGTCCCCAGCATGGTGTTCCTGAAGCGGCTCCTCTCGGCCACGAGCGACGAGGCGACGGCCGCGATGATGGCGCCCATCCAGGCCGACTGGGACAACATGTGCGAGATGCTGCCGAGGGCCAACGCCGCGGGCGTGCGCATCGTCCCCGGTGACGACTACGGGCTCGAGATCATCCCGCACGTGCCCGGCGCCTACGCCGAGGAGCTCACCATCTACGCGAAGGAGG
>CAYRHS010000066.1:0-16401 GCA_964424125.1 uncultured Burkholderiales bacterium | reverse complement strand
GCCATCGTCTCGATCGAGCAGCTCCTCGCCCATCGGGAATCTGCCGACCACCGCCCCGAGTCCCTCGCCGTCCTCTGACTCGTGATGCGTTCATGACGCGCGCTGAGCGCGCGTCATGAACGCATCAAACCGGGAGAGCGAAGACGCGGGTCGCGTTGTCGTGGAGGAAGAGGGCACGCGCCTCGTCGTCGAGGTCCAGCGTGTCGAGGTCGGCGAGGCACTGCGCCGCGGTGAGCATCGGGAAGTTCGTTCCGAAGAGGACCTTGCGCCGGCCGTGGCCCCGGAGGTAGCGGACGAGCTCGGGCGGGTAGCGACGCGTCGTATATGCCGAGGTGTCGATGTAGACGTTCGGGTACTTGGTGGCGAGCGAGATCATCTCCGCCGTCCACGGGTAGCCGACGTGGCCTCCCACGATCACGAGCTCGGGGAACTCGAGCGCGACGTCGTCGAGATATGGGATCGGCCGACCCGGCTCCGAGGACCGCAGCGGTCCCGTGTGCCCGACCTGGAGGCAGAAGGGAACGCCCGCCTCCACGCACGCGGTGTACACGGGGTAGTACCGACGGTCGTTCGGCGGCAGACCCCAGAGCCACGGGATCACCCGGATGGCACAGAAGCCGAGCTCCCCGACGCAGCGGTGGACCTCGCGTACCGCGCCGAGCGGCCGGCGTAGATCGACCGACCCGACCCCGGCGAAACGATCGGGATGCGAGGCGACGACTGCCGCGACCGCGTCGTTGGGAAGGATCGGGCCCTCGGGACCGTGCCAGGCGGAGATCAGACCCCGCTCGACACCTGCCGCGTCCATCTGCTCCAGGGTGGACTCGACCGATGGGGCTTCCGTCGGCGGTTCGACACCGAGCCACCGGAACAACGGCTCGAACATCTCGTGCCGGAGGAACGGAAGCGTCGGGTGCTGCATCCACGCGTCGACGATCGCCACGCCGTCATGCTCCCAGATCGCGCCGGTCCCCGCCCTCAGACGAGCGAAAGCGTCAGCCCCGCCTGCCCGAGGTGGTACGTGACGATGATCGCGAGCGGGAGCCACGGCGCCGACCGCACGAAGCGGTCCCAGCCGATGCACGCGTCGGACACGTAGAAGAGGAGCGCGCCGACGATCAGCCACGGTGAGCCGGTCGCGAGCGCGCTCACGAGCATCGCCGAGATCACGACGACGTAGGTCGCGACCGGCACGGTGAGGTCCCGGTGCCGGGCCGTCACGGTCCGGAGGATCTGCATCGCGATCGGGCCCGCCACCGCGACCACGAGCGCGCCCGCCACGACGAGCGACAGGGCACCCCCGCCGTCGAGGTTGATGCCGACGATGTAGGCGACGTGAGCGAGGAGGAACGCGGCGAGCCCGGCGACGAAGAGGTCGCGGGGCAGCATGAGGAACACGTCCCCCGCGAGCGAGCAGGCCAACGCGACGACGAACCAACCTCGCTGGGCGCCGTCGGCGGGGTCGACGAGGAGCGCGACCCCGATCAGTGCCGCCAGGGCCACCGGCTTCGGTACGTACTCGACCGGTTTCGAACCCCGGGCGACGGCCGCCCAGTCGGCGACTGCGAACACGCCGGCGACCGCGAGCAGTACCCATGCGCCGGTGGTCATGCGCGGTCGGTCTAGTCGGCGATGTGGCTCGCGGTCAGATCGCGACGTGTGGGCGTGACCAGCCGATTCGTGGCAGGTGCGAGGAAATCACGCGAAAACCGTGAGATCCGATCCGCTCGATGCCTCTCCCCTGAGAGGAGACGACAGCGACGAGGAGAAGAGGAGACGCCGTGGTGGTGCAAGTGGTGCTGGCCGGGCTGGCGGCGATGGCCCTGGTCGTCGTCGGCGTGGTGATCGTGCAGTTGCTGCGCGCGGAGCCGACGAGCCCCCTCGTCGAGTTGACCGACGCGCCGACCTCGCCCGAGCGCGTCGGGCGTCGGTCGTGACGTGGAAAGGACCTACGATCGTGGGCGGATGGATGACGCCACGCTGGTGGCGGCCGCCCGGGGCGGGGACCGGGAGGCGTTCGCCACGATCTACGACCGCTACGCGGATCGCCTCCACGACTTCTGCTTCTCGGTCCTGCGTGACCGCGACGGCGCGGCGGACGCCATGCAGGACACGTTCGTCATCGCCTCGCAGCGATTGGGCCAGCTCCGCGACCCCTCCAAGCTGCGCTCGTGGCTCTTCGCCATCGCCCGCAACGAGTCGCTGCGGTACGCGCGTGCCCGGACGCGGGCTCAGCCGACCGAGAACGTGGGCGCGGACCTCGCCGCCGAGCACGCGGACCCGGAGCAGGCCGTGACCGCCGGAGCCGCGCAACAGGTGGTCTGGGAGGCCGCTGCCGGGCTCTCGGACCGCGACCGTGTCCTCCTCGACCTGCACGTCCGCCAGGGCCTCGACGGCCAGGACCTCGCCGACGCCGTGGGCGTCACCCCGTCCCACGCCTACGTGCTCGTCAATCGGCTCAAGACCCAGGTCGAACGGTCCATCGGCGCGCTGCTCGTGGCCCGGCAGGGAAGCCGCGACTGCGAGGAGCTCCAGTCGATCCTCGCCCGGTGGGACGGGACCTTCTCGCCGTTGATCAGAAAGCGCGTGGCCCGGCACGTGGAGCGCTGCGACGTTTGCTCCGAGACCAAGAAGAAGGTCGCGAGCCCACTGGCCTTGCTCTCGGCGATGGCCGCGGTGCCCGCACCCGCCTTCCTGCGCGAGGAGACCCTCCACCGCGTCGACCTCGCGTCGGCGACCATGCCGGCGGGTGGCGGAGGCGAGACGAGCGTCTCGAACGCCGGCCATGGCGCGCCCGGGAGCTGGAAGGCAGGCCCGGACGGGTTCCCGCCCTCGATGTACCCCAAGCCCTGGAAATGGGTCGCGCTGGCCGCCACCGCGGCCGCGCTCGTCGGCCTCCTCGTCGGTGCGTGGTGGGCGATCGCACACGAGGACGGCGACCAGGTCGTCGCCGCCGAGGCGAACACGCACACCGTCGTCGCCGAGACGACGACCACCACGGGACCCGAACCCTCGTCCCCCGTCACCGCCCCGGTGGTGACCGAACCCACAGTCACGACCGAGCCCGGGACGGGGCCCGCCCCGGCCCCGACTGCACCGCCGGCGGTCGACCCGCCTGCGCCCGCGCCGACGGAGCCGCCGCCACCGCCCGACCGGGAGCCCCCGGTCATCACGTCGATCTCCGCCGACCCGAAGGCCGTCTGTGAGGAGGGATCCCCCGGAGTCCACACGTCGACCGCCGTCGTCTCCGCGACCGACGCGTCGGGGATCGTGTCGGCCACGCTCCGCTCCTCCCCCGGGGGCGAGTCGACTATGAGCGGTGGGGGCGGCACGTACTCCGGAACGCTGGGACCGGCGACCGGGTACACCGAGATCACCTGGTCGGTCCGTGTCACCGACAGCGCAGGCAACACCACCGAGGCCGTCGGACCCTCCGTGGTGGCCGACTACTGCGTTCCTTGAGGCTCGGCGAGCGAGTGCGCGCGGGCGGGCGATGGGCGCTCGACGTCCAGCGGCGCTTCAGCGAGGTCAACGGCAGCGGCTTGGCCTCGGCGCTGACCCTGCGTTCGTTCCTCGCGCTGTTCCCGCTGATGGTGTTGGCGATCGCCGGGCTCGGGTTCCTCTCGCTGAACACCGACGACCTCGCCCAGCGAGTCATCGACAACCTCGGGGTCACCGGGAGCGCCGCCGACACGGTCACCGAGGCGATCAACGCGGCACAGCGGAGCCGCACCACGGCCACGATCGTCGGACTCGTCGGACTGCTGTGGTCGGGCCTCGGACTCATGATCGGCTTCCAGCTCGCGTTCAACAGCGTGTGGCGTGTCCACGGACGGGGGTTGCGTGACCGGCTGACGGGAACGGGCTGGCTCCTCGGCGCGGGCGCGCTCGCCGTGCTCTCGATCGGTGGGGTCGCGGCCGCGCAAGCGATCTCGACCGGCGCGCAGGTCGCCGCCTTCCTCGTCGCGTCCGGAGTTGACTTCGTCTTCCTGTGGTGGACGTCGAAGGTGCTCCCGAACCGGGAGATCCCCTGGCGGGCGCTCGCTCCCGGCGCGCTGGCCGCCGCCGTCGTCGTGGGCGTGCTGAAGTACGTCGGCGCCGAGGTCGTGCCCCAGCTCGTGGAAAGCGCCTCCGCCCTCTACGGGTCGATCGGCGTGGTGTTCGCGCTGCTCGTGTGGCTGCTGTTCTTCGGACGCGTGGTGGTGTACATGGCCGTGGTGCAGGCGATCAGCTGGGAGCGCGCCCACGGCGGTGAGCTGCCGCCGCTGCGCGAGGGCGCCACCCCGACGTCGGTCGCCTGAGGCCGACTCGGCTCGCGGCGCTAGGGTGCCCGCGCCGTCCCGACCGGAGGTCAGCCGTGGACTTCGAGCCCAGCCCCCGCACGCGCGAGCTGCACGATCGACTCGTCGAGTTCGTCGACGAGCACGTGGTACCGGCCGAGCCCGTCTACGAGGAGCAGATCCGTGCGTCGGGCGACCCGCACCACTACCCGCCGGTGCTGGAGGAGCTGAAGGCCGAGGCGCGCGCGCGTGGCCTCTGGAACCTGTTCCTCCCCGACCGGCGGTTCGGGCCGGGCCTGTCGAACCTCGAGTACGCGCCCCTCTGCGAGGTCATGGGTCGCCACCTCCTGGCGGCCGAGGCCACCAACTGCGCGGCGCCCGACACCGGCAACATGGAGATCCTCGCCGAGTTCGGTACGGCCGAGCAGCAGGAACAGTGGCTCCAGCCGTTGCTCGACGGCGAGATCCGCTCTGCCTTCGCCATGACCGAGCCGTGGGTCGCGAGCTCTGACGCCCGCAACATCGGCAGCCGGATCGAACGCGACGGCGACGACTACGTCATCAACGCCCACAAGTGGTTCACGACCGGAGCGATGTCGTCGCGCTGCAAGGTGGCGATCGTCATGGGCGTCACGGATCCGGACGCCGATCCCTACCACCGGCAGAGCATGATCCTCGTGCCCTTCGACACCCCGGGCTTCCGGGTCGTGCGCAACCTGGACCTGTTCGGCTACACGGAGGGGCCCGGCCACGCGGAGACGCTGCTCGAGAACGTTCGGGTCCCGGCGCGCAACCTGCTCGGCGAGGAGGGAAGCGGCTTCGCGATCGCCCAGGCCCGCCTCGGACCGGGCCGGATCCACCACTGCATGCGGGCCATCGGGATGGGCGAACGGGCCCTCGAGCTCATGTGCGCGCGGTCACAGCAGCGCGTCGCGTTCGGCAAGCACCTCGCCGACCAGGGGGTGATCCGGGAGCGAATTGCGAATGCCCGCATCCAGATCGAGCAGGCGCGGCTCCTGGTCATGAAGGCCGCGTGGCTGATGGACACCGCGGGCAAGAAGGCCGCCCGCTTCGAGATCGGTGCGATCAAGGTCGTCGCGGCGCGCATGGCCACCGACGTCATCGACGCCGCCATCCAGGTGTTCGGGGGCGCCAGCGTCACCGACGACTGGCCGCTCGCCCGTATGTACGCGGTCGCGCGGACGCTGCACTTCGTCGACGGGCCCGACGAGGTCCACCTCGATCAGATCGCGCGCCGCGAGCTCCGGAAGTACGAGCACTTCCGGGTGTGACGCGCCCGGCTCAGGCGGTGGCCTGCGGTGGTGCCTGCGGTGGAGCAGGCGGGCCGGCGCTCGGCTGGAGAGAGAACGGAGGGTAGGGGTCGACGAGCAACAGGACGTAGGCCCCGACGCGCACGTGCCAACGCATCACGCCGACGAGGAACGTACGCATCCCCTCGGGGAAGCGGCCGGTGAAGAGCACCGCGAAGAAGCTGATTACCGCCACGACGAACGCGGCGATGTTCAAGAAGGCGAGCACGATGATCTGCGGGATGATCAACAGCCACTTCACGAGCGGGAGCCACCGATTCAGCTCCGCCGGTCGATCGACCGAAAGGGTCGCGACGTCGATGCCGTCGTCCTCGCCGACCGTGCGAAACGAGAACGGCGGGTAGCCCTCGCGCATGAAGAGCACGTAGGTCCCGACCCGGACCTGGTACCGCATGACCATGACCTGGAAGTTGTAGAGGCCCTGCGGGATGTTCTTCGTGAAGAGGACCGCGAAGAACGAGATGATCCAGACGACCTCCACGACGTACCCGAGGACCTGGAGGATCACCAGGTGCGGGATGGCGAGCAGCCATTGCACCAGCGGGCGCCAATTCGCCACCTCGTCGGGTGCTTCGAAGTCGAAGCGGGCGGGATAGGCGGGGACCGAAGCCATGCCGAGACCTCCGTGACGGCACCTCGCGGTGATCCTGACACGTCGCCGTGAGGAACGGTGGGAACCTGGGCCCGGAGGCGCGGCTCCTATGCCGACAAACGGAGCGAACCCCCTGATAGCGCCGCGCCGATCCCGGGCGCCCGGCCGAAGTACGGGCCGTCGAGCACACAGGTGTGGAACTCGCCTCGCTCACCGCAGGGATCGGCGTGCTCGGGCAACGCGTCGAGCAGCTCCCGGTCCCAGGATCGGCCCACGAGGTCGGGGTCCACCAGGTCGGCGTCCACGGAGGTCACGACGGCACGCACGCCCGCCTCGAGCATCTCGGAGGCCAGCGCGACGGTGTCTCGCCGCCACAGCGGGAACAGCGGGTCGACGCCCGTGCCGGCGAGGCGGTCCTCCCGGTAGGCGCGGACCTCCTCGAGGAACAGGTCCCCGAAGACCATCGCCTCGACGCCCGCGCCGCGCGCGGCACGCATCGCCTCCGCCATGCGGATCTCGTACACGTCGTTCGGGCACGGGTTCGGCAGCGTCACGACCACGAGCGGCAGCCCGAGCGCGCCGGCCTGCGCTTCGAGCACCTCACGGGGAACGCCGTGGATCGATACCCGTCCCGTGCCCTCGTCGACGGTCGTCAGCAAACCGACGACGTCGCCGAGACCGCGCCGGCGCGTCTCGTACAGTGCCCAGGCACTGTCCTTGCCCGAGGACCAGCTCACCCAGGCGGGGCGGGCCATCAGCCGCCGTAGTTGAGGCGCGTGTCCTCCATGCGCAGCACCGGGGTCTCCTCGTCGCGCTGGAAGCCGGCTTCGACGACCTCGCCCACGAAGAACGTGTGTCCCCCACAGTCCAGCTGCTCCCGAACCTCGCAGTCGACGAACGCCACCGCCTGGTCCAGGACGGGGGCGCCGGTCGCACCGTCGTGGAAGGCGAAGCCGTTGAGCGTGGAGGCGTCGGCATCCACCTCGACGGGCTTGGTGAACTTGCGGACGATCGCGCGGTCCTCCCGCGCGATCAGGTTGAGGCTGAACACTCCCCCGGCGGTCACCAGCTCGTGGGTGAGGGCCTCCTTCTCGACCCCGACACCGACCCACTTGGGGTCGAAGCTCACCTGGGTCACGAAGTTGATCGTCATCCCGTTGCGCCGCTCGCCGTCCCGACTCCCGAGGACATAGAGCCCGTAGGGCATCGCCCAGAGCACCCGCCGACGCAGACGGTCGTAGTCCTCGGGGTCCCGGCCCTCGGGGATCGGGCCGACGATTCCTTCCTGGACGGGCACGATGCCGAGGCTAGCGGGCGTGTGGCGCCGGGCTCCGCCACCCGTCGAGGAGGACGCGCCGCTCGCCGGGCCGCAGCGCCCGGCGCCGTACCGAGAAGTTGACCGAACCGTCGGCGGCGATCGTCGCGATCTCCAGCTGTCGGTCGGGCTCCGCCGTGACCGGGCGGTCGGTGTCCTCAACGAGGAAGCGAGAGCCGCTCGTGAAGGCAGTGTCGACGGCGAGCCGCGTCGCGCCGGGCCCGAAGGGGAGCCGGCCGCGAGCGGGCTCGTCCTCGCTCTCGCGCAACAGGTACACGCCGGATCGGCCGATGGCGTCGACGCATTCGAGGATCGCGAGACGGTTGTGTTCGACGTCCTCCGATGCGACGAGCGCGGACGCGACGCCGTCGAGCTCCGGGGCCACCTCCTCGTCGTCCAGGGAGCCCGCATAGACACGGAACGGCAGGTCGTCCCGTTCCGCGAGGTCGTAGGCACCCGTGGCGACGACGACGACGTCGACGTCCTGACCGGCGAACACCCGAGCGAGCTCCAGCACCCACGGTCGTGCGCCCACCAGCGCGACGCCGCGGGGCTTGCCCTTCGCGACGCGCAGGGCGCGGGCGACGGGACCGGCCGTGAGACCGTAGACGACCGCGGTCGCGATGATGACGCCGAACGTGACCGGGACGAGCTCGTCGAAATGCTCCCCCTTCGACTCGATCTGCAGCGCGAACAGCGACGACGTGGCGGCGGCGACGATGCCGCGGGGGGCCATCCAGCCGATGAACGCTCGCTGTCGCGCCGTGAGTCGGGAACGGGCGGTGGACACGAGGACGATGATCGGGCGCACGATCACCACGAGGATGCCGACGAGCACCGCGGTGCGCGGGACCACGTCGGCGAGATCGCGCAAATCGATGCGGGCGGCCAGGACGATGAAGAGGCTCCCGATGATCAACGCCCCGAGCGACCGGTGGAAGAACGAGATGCGTCGCACCGAGACGAATCGCTGGTTCGCCACCGCGACGCCGAGCACCGTCGTCGCCATGAGGCCGGCCTCGTCCTGGAGGTACTGGGCCGCGCCGAACGCGAGGACGGCGAAGAGCACGGCGACCGGCACCTCGAGCTCGTCCGGGATCAGGTACCAGCGCAACGAGCCGACGAGCAGCAGGGCGACGACGACCCCCACACCGATCCCGACGGCGAGAGTGTCGGGACCCTGGCGGAACGGGTTGTCATCCGCGAGGACCACGACGTTCAGGACCACGATTCCCGCGATCGCGCCGATGGGATCGACGAACGTGCTCTCCCAGGTGAGCAGCGATTCCAGCGGCTCGCGCGGCCGCACGAGCGTGAGGATCGGTCCGACCACGGTCGGGCCCGAGACGACGAGCACCGCCCCGAGCAAGAGGGCGAAGTCCCAGGGCAGCGAGAAGATGAACTTGGCCGCGACGCCGGTGAGGCCGAGCGTCAACAGCACTCCGATCGTCGTCAGTCGCACCACCGGTTGGCGCACGCCGCCGCGGAGGTCCTCGAAGCGGAGACCGAGCGCGGCGTCGAAGAGCAGCAACGACACCGCGAGCGAGATGCCGGGGAACAACGACTCGCCGAAGAGCTGGTCGGGATCGACGACGCCGGTGACCGGGCCCGCGAGGATCCCGGCGAGGAGCAGGAGCACGATCGACGGCATCCGGAGCTGGCGCGCCAGCCACTGCGCGCCGACGCCGAGCACGACGATCGCGGCCAGGCCCGTGGCGGTCGTCGAGCTGTCCACGTCAGTAGTCGATGCCCTTCTTGGCGGCGATGCCCGCGTCGAAGGCGTGCTTCACCTTGCGCATCTCGGTGACGGTGTCGGCGACGTCGACCAGCGCCGCCGGAGCATCCCGGCCCGTCGCCACGACGTTCACCTGCTCGGGACGCTCCTGCAGGACACGCACCACCTCGTCGCCGTCGATCCATCCCCAGTTCATGACGTAGGTGATCTCGTCGAGGATCACGAGCCGATGCTCACCCGCCTCGATGAGGTCCCGGGCGCGCGCCCAGGCGGTGGACGCCTTGCGGCGATCCTCCTCGAGATCCTCGGAGTCCCAGCTGAACCCCTCGCCCAACGCCCACCAGTCGACGCCCAGCTGCGTGGCGATCTTCTCCTCCCCGACGTCCCAGTCCCCGGACTTGAGGAACTGCACGACCGCGACGCGCCACCCGCGGGCGAGCGCGCGGAGCATCGTGCCGAACGCCGCCGTCGACTTGCCCTTGCCGTCTCCGGTGTTGACGACGACGAGGGACGGCGCGGTGCGCGTCGGCCGCTCGGGAGGCTCGGTCGGCGGTTCCGCGGCCATGGCACAGGCTCGCGCAACGGCGGCTCGTCGATCAGGATGCCGATTCCGAGTTGCGCACCCGGCCCCGGCGCCTGGCAACGGCGAAGCCCGCGGCCAAGCCGACGAGCACGAGGCCGAGGACCACCGTGCCGCCGATCGGAGCGCCGCCACCTGATCCCTGGTCGGCGTCTACGGCGGCGGCGGCCTCGTCGTCCACGTCGCGCTCGTCGGGAGCGGCCGAATCGCGGTCGTCGGCGGCACCCGTCGGTCGCGTGGTCACCTCGGTCGCGGTCTCGGCGGCCCCGCCGGGCGAATCGGTCGTCGAGCTCGTCGTAGACGACGCGCGCGCCCCCGCGACCTCGGAAGATCCCGCGTCGTCCGGGGTGGGTGCCTCAGGGGTTCGGGAAGGCGCTTCGGTCGGCGCGGGACTCTCGGTCGAGCCACCACTTCCGAGCGGAGGCGGTGACGGCGTGACGGACGGTGTCGGTGACGACCCGCCGCAGATCGACTCGATCGTTGCGTAGGGCGGCGTCCCCGACCCCCAGCGCCAGCCTTCGACGTCGCCGTCCCGGACGGTGGTGTTGCTCGCGCCGACGCTCGAGAAGCCGAAGGCTCTCGTTCCGGCCGGGGCGCGCCAGTACACCCAGGCGTTCGGCTGCTGGCAGGTCAGGCAGCTCCCGTCGGCCGGGCAGCCGTGCCCGTCGATGGCGCACACGGCGACGCCCAGGTTCCCGAAGCTCGCGAGCGTCGGGGCGGCGGCACGCTCGAGTGCCTCCACCCCGGTGAGCGTCCCGGAGAAACGGATGCACGAACGTAGGACCGAGGAACCGTTGTCGATCACCACACCCGCCCGGCTCTGACCCGCGGCCGCG
Organism: uncultured Burkholderiales bacterium; assembly: GCA_964424125.1. Taxonomy (GTDB): domain Bacteria; phylum Actinomycetota; class Acidimicrobiia; order IMCC26256; family JAOSJL01; genus CAYRHS01. Next base: position 5,732 of record CAYRHS010000066.1, on the reverse strand, counting down.
GCGACCGACGGACGAACGTCGAGGGGATCGAGCGCGGTGGCGCGGTCGTGGCGCGGCGGCCCGATGGCCCCGAGCGCGACGAGCGCGGCGGCGAAACCGAGGAACGCGAGCCTGCGCACGGTCACGCGGAGGAAACGCGACGCCGCACGGCGACGGCGGCCGCACCGGCGACCAACAGCAACGCTCCCACCGATGCGAGCGCCAGGGGCCCCGACCTCGGGAAGGCGGGACCGGTCGCCGGCAGCGTCGGCGCGGCGGTCGTCCCGGCCGTCCCGGTCGCCACCGCCGCGGACACCCCGCCGGGATCGCTCGCCGCTTCGCCCGCGAGCGTGGTCACCTCGGAGGTGCCGGCTTCGTCCTCCGTCGGAGCGACGACCGGCTCGTCGGGACACGAACGAGGCTCGGCGACGACCGGCGGGACCCACGAGCGGAGCAGACCCTGCGCGGCCTGGGCGGCGGCAAAGGTCGGGGAGAATCCCGCCCAGCTCCCGTCCACGAGCTGCGAGCCCCGAAGGAACTCGTCGGGCGAGACGTACGCGGACGCGTCGACCGCCGCCCCCGATCCTCGCCAGCACGGTTCGTTCACGTCGTAGCCGGTCGCAGCGATACCGACCAGGGCCAGTCCGGTCGAGTTGGCGTTGGACCCGTCACCCGGGGTCGTGAAGGTGAAGCCGCCGTCCGCCTCCTGACGTTCGGCGAGGAACCCCAACGCCTCGGTGATGGCCTCGTCCGCCGGGTCGACACCACCGGCGACGAGCGCGGCGACGCTCAACGCCGTCGTGTCGACGTCGGCGCCGAGGCCGGTCTCGAAGCCACCGTCGTCCCGCTGTTGCGCCAGCAGGAAATCGACCGTCTCGGCGGGGACGGCCCGACCCAGCACGATGTCGGCGAAGGCGGCGAACGGCGTGGTGTAGATCGACCCGTACGAGCCGTCGCCGAGGCCGGAGTCCAGGATCGCGACGAGGTCCACCGGCGAGCCGTCGCTCGCCGGGTCGAACGCGGCCGGATCGGCTCCGACGGCGCCGGCGAGCACGATCAGCTGCGCGGACTTGCCAACGCTCGGCGGCCCGCCGCACAGGCCCTCGGCCTGGTCGTCGAGGTAGTCGAGCGCGTCGTTCCCGCCGTTCTCCACGGCCTCGATGGCCGCGCGCGCCTCGGTCGTGCTCCAGGTGGCGCCGCTCTGGCCGGCTTCCGCGACGGCGAGCGCGACATCGACGGTGGTGAAGCCGCACGAGAAGTCCGTCGGGTCGGACGGGTCCCAGCCGCCGGAGGGCAGCTGCGTGGAATCGAAGAAGGAGACGGCCGCATCGGCTGCGGCTCCGCTCTCGGGGGTCGCGGGGGCCGCCGGAGCGGCCGCGAGGACGACGAGGGCCGCGCTGAGCAGCGCGGCCACGGTGACACGGCGGGACATAGTGGACCTCCGTGGGCTCCGCTCCGCGAGAGCCCTGTTCGGCCGCCGTGCGGCGGCCCCGGCACGGATCACCGGGCGAACCCGGTGGACAGAGCGGGTCTCCTGGCTTCCGGTCCGAAGCGTCGGACCGGACACAGCTGCGGGTCAGCGCCGGACTTGCACCGGCTTCCCCCGCTCCGCCGAACGGCGGAGCCGCACACACGTCCGAGTGCGTGCGCTCTCTGTCGGGACGCACTCTACGAGCCCGGTCGCCGATCCGCCACCTGACCGCGACCATGGCCGCGGCATGACGTCGCCGGCTCCGCTGGGCGACACTGCCCTCGTGGAGGCACGTGCATCGCTCCACGCGGTGACCTGGCTCGTGTGGGCGGTAGCGGCGGCGGTCACGGTGCAGCTCGCGCCGAACCCCGCGTACGTCGCGGTCATCGTGGGGATCGCAGCGCTGGTCGTGGAGGTCCACGGCCGCGACAGCGCCATCGCGCGCGCCTTCCCCGCCTTCGTCGCGTTGGGTGCGTCCTTCGCGATCATTCGCGTCGTGCTCACCGCGTTGACGACGCACGGCGTCGGCAGCGCGGTGTTCACACTCCCCGAGGCGGCGCTCCCTCGCCTGCTCGGCGGCTTCACGGTCGGTGGATCGGTCGAGCTCCCGGTCGTGCTCCAATCCGCAGCTGAGGGTTTCGCCATCGTCGGTCTCGTCGCGGTCTTCGGCGCGTTCAACGCGGTGGTCTCGCACTACGAGCTCGTGCAGTCGTCGCCGCGGTCGTTCTACGAGATGGGCCTCGCGGTGACCGTCGCGCTCGCGTTCACGCCGTCCACCATCGCGGCCGTCACCGCGACCGGGCTCGCCGATCGGGCCCGGACCGGCGGCGTCGCGGTCCGGCGGGGGCGGGTCCTGCGGCGCGCGCTTCCCGTCCTCGAGTCGGGAATGGAACGAGCGGTGGCGCTCTCGGAATCGATGGATTCTCGGGGCTTCGCGCGCCTGGAGCCGAGCCGTTTCGAGCACGTGGCGGCGTGGTGCAGCCTCGGCGCGCTCTTGGCGTTCGGCGGCGCGTTCGTGGCCCTCGTGGGCCGGGCAGGACGAGCGGGTACGGCCTTCGGCGTCGCCGGCGTCGTCCTGCTCGCGATCGCCATCACGGCCGCCTCGCGCGCCACCAGCCGAACGAGATACCGGGCGCGTAGGCCGCGACGACTCGACTGGTTCGTGATGGGGGTCTCGTGCGCGGCTCCGCTGACGGTCGCGATCCTTGCCGCGGTCGGTGACGAGTCGCTGCGGTGGTCGGCCACGCCGTTGCGCTGGCCGACGGTGAACGCCGGGGTCGTCGTCGCGACGGCACTCCTGGCCCTCCCTGCGGCGCTTCGCCCCGCGCGTGCCGTCACCGCTCGTCCGGTCGTCGTCGCGCGGCGTCCATTGCAGGAACCCGCGCGATGAGCGTGCTGTCGTACCGGGGCGTCGGGGTCGCCTATCCCGATGCACCGCCCGTCCTCGCCGAGATGGACCTCGAGGTGAGCGACGGCGAGATCCTGCTCCTGGTCGGATCGTCCGGTGCCGGCAAGAGCACCGTCCTCCGGTGTGCCAACGGGCTCGTCCCCCACGCCAGTGGCGGGCGTTTCTCCGGCGACGTCGTGGTCGGTGGGCGCTCTACCCGTCAAAGCCGACCGCGCGACCTCGCCGACGTCGTCGGCTTCGTCCACCAGGATCCCGAGTCCCAGTTCGTCGTCGACCACGTCGAGGCGGACGTGGCCTTCGTCCTCGAGAACCTCGGGACGGATCCCGCAGTCATGCGTCGGCGGGTCGAGGAAGCGCTCGACGCGCTCGGGATCGCCCACCTACGGGATCGTTCCCCGGCGACGCTGTCGGGGGGTGAACAGCAGCGTGTGGCGATCGCGGGTGCGCTCGCCGCAGCTCCCGCGGTGCTCGTCCTCGACGAGCCGACGTCCGAGCTCGACCCCCAGGGGGCCGAGGACGTGCTGAGCGCGATCGCCCGGTTGAACGCCGACCTCGGTACCACGATCCTGATCGCCGAGCACCGGCTCGAGCGCGCCGGCGTCATGGCCGATCGGGCCGCGATCCTGCGCCGCCGCAACGGCGGGCCCGCGCGTCTCGACGCCGTGGGCCCGCCCGCGACCACCCTCGTCGACTACGACGGCGCGCCCACAGTGACGCATCTCGGTGCGCTGCTCGGATGGGACCCGCTCCCGCTCACCGTGCGGGCGGCGCGAGCTCACGTCACGAACGAGCCGCCGCTGTCGAGATCCGAGGCCACCGACCCACCGGTCGCGGGCGAGCGCCTGTGCTCGGCGACAGCACTGGAGGTCGCGCGCGGCGGGCACACGGTCGTGCGAGTCGATCGGTTCGAGCTCGCCGAGGGCGAGGTCGTCGCCTTGCTGGGACGGAACGGCTCGGGCAAGAGCACGTTGCTCCAGGCCCTCGCCGGTCTGCTCCCGGCCGAACGCGGCCGCGTGCGGCGCGAGACCCGCATCTCGTACGTGCCGCAGGATCCCGGCACGATGCTGTTCCGGCCGACCGTGCGAGCCGAGCTCCGCGAGACGCTCCGGCTGCTCGGCCGGGAGGACGACGCGACCGACCCGGCGATCGACCACTGGCTGGGCACGCTGGGCCTGGGCGATCTGGCGGGCCGGCACCCGCGCACCCTGTCGTCCGGGGAACGCCAGCGGGCGGCGATCGCCGCCGTCGGTGTCGGCGGGGCGACGGTGCTCCTGCTCGACGAGCCCACGCGCGGCATGGATGCGGAGTCCCGAACCGCGCTCGAACACGCGATCCGGGGCCACGCGGGAGCCGGCGGCGCCGTGGTCCTGGCGACGCACGACGTCGAGCTCGCGGCCCGGGTCGCGACGCGTGCCGTCGTGCTGGGTGACGGCGATGTCGTCGCCGCCGGCCCCGCCCGTGAGGTCCTGGCGGGCTCACTGTTCGCCCCGCAGACGCTGCGGGTGCTCCCGCCGTTCCTCACCGTCGACGAGGTCGCGACCGCGCTCGCGAGGCGTCGGCGATGAGCGCGCTGGCGCGGCTTCGACCGGGCCTCGTCTACACGCTCGTTGTGCTCGTCGGCGCGGCCGCGTTCCTGTACCCGTTCTTCCTGCCCGGCGAAGCGCTGCCCGACGCCGCGCACGCGGGCGACGCACCGGTGGTCGCGGCGGCGGTCGGCGCCCTGGTGGTCGCGGCCGTGATGCTCGAGGTCAGGCGGGGCACCATGAACGGGGCGACGATCGCGTTGTTGGGAGTGCTGTCCGCGGCCGGTGGACTCCTGCGACTGCTCGATCTTCCGGGCGGCGGCAGCGGGATTTTCTTCCTCGTGGTGCTGGCCGGGGCAGCATTCGGACCGCGCTTCGGGCTCCTCCTGGGCCTGACGGCCATGGCGACCTCGGCCGTGCTCACGGGCGGGATCGGTCCGTGGCTGCCGTTCCAGATGCTCGGGCTCGCCTGGATGGGGGCGGGGGCCGGGTTCGTCGGCCGCCTGACCGTCTCATGGCCCCGACACCTGGAAGTCGTGTGCCTGGCCGCGTACGCGTGGACGTGGGGCTTCGTGTACGGCGCGATCCTCAACCTGTGGTTCTGGCCGTTCGCGATCGGCGACGGCCCACTTTCCTGGACGCCCGGACTCGGGCTCGGTGAGACCCTGTCGCACTACTGGTCGTTCTACGTCGCGACCTCGCTCGGTTGGGACGCGGCCGGAGCGCTCACGAACGCGGTGCTCGTCGCCATCACCGCCCCGCTCCTCCTGCCGAGCCTCCGGCGCTTCGCGCACCGCCTCGAACCGGTGGTGGAGCTCGACCCGCTCGAGGTCGGCCCCGCACCCCTTGGATGACGCGCCGCAGCCTGGCAGCATGCAGAACACGCGACCGGCAGCGAGGCACGGATGTCAGCAGCAGCGGACCTGAGGGGCCGGGTCGTCATCGTGACCGGAGCCAACACGGGGATCGGGAAGCAGACCGCGCGCGAGCTCGCGGCCGCGGGGGCGACCGTGGTGCTCGCGTGCCGGAACATGACCAAGGGCACGGTCGCCGCCGAGGACATCCACGCTGCGACCGGCAACGACCGGGTGGAGGCAATCGAGCTCGATCTCGCGAGCTTCTCCTCGATCCGGCGTTTCGCCGCCGAGTTCCTGGACCGCTACGACCGCCTCGACGTCCTCGTCAACAACGCCGGCCTGGTGCTCTCGGGGCGCACGGAGACCGAGGAGGGCTTCGAGGCGACGTTCGGGGTGAACCACCTCGGTCACTTCCTGCTCACCGACCTGCTGCTCGACCGGCTGAAGGAGAGCGCGCCCGCCCGGATCGTCAACGTGTCGTCCGGCACCCACAA
>CAYRHS010000065.1:0-16405 GCA_964424125.1 uncultured Burkholderiales bacterium | reverse complement strand
ACGACCAGTCGGACCAGGTCGAGGTCCCGACGGGACCGCCGGTCTCCGGTGAGGCGTTCAAAATCGGCTCGATCTACACGGAGGGGGTGGCCGGCGCCGACAACGGTGACCTGGGCGCGGGCGCCCGCGCCGGCGCCGAGTACGTGAACAAGGAACTCGGCGGCATCGGCGTCGTCGGCCTCAGCGCGGTCTGGGGTGACAACGGGCTCCCCATCAGCGCTGAGGCCGAGATCCCGTTCGTGGGCGAACCCGTGAGCAACGCCGAGTTCCTCACGCCGACGAGTCATCCCTTCGGCGGCGGCTCGCTCACCGCGTTCCCGGCGCTGGCGAAGTACGCGACCGAAGACCTGGGCGTGCAGTCGGCGTCGATCCTCTACGTCGACCTCGAGGCCGGCGAGGTCGCGGCCAACGCGCTCCTCGGTGACCCGCTCCGGGAAGCCGGCGTGGACGTCACGGTCGTGCCCGAAGCTGCGGGCGCGGCCGACTTCACCTCCGCGGTGGTGAAGGCCAACGAGGGGGACCCGGACATCATGTTCATCCTCTTCGCGGCCGAGGACTGTGGCCGGATCGTCGACGCGGCCCGACAGGTCGGGGTCACCGCGCAGCTCGCGGGGTCGGGCTCGTGTGCCGATCCGGCCGCCCTCGACATCGCGGGGGAGGACGCGCTCGAGGGCCTCCTGCTCAACTCCGATACGCACTACGTGGCCCAGGAGGGGGAGCCGGAGTTCGAGGATGCCGAGATCCTTCCGGGACCGGATCGTCCGCTACGCCGATCAGGAGCCGACCAGCTTCGCGGTGGGAACGTTCTCCCAGGTAGTGACGCTCTCCGACATCGCCAACCAGGTGGCGGAGGAGCAGGGTGTCGACAACGTGAACGCACAGACGGTCCTCGCCAAGATCGAGTCGGTGACGGACCAGCCGATCTTCATGGGTCCCGTGCTCGACTCGTCGAACCCCGGTCGAGCTCGCCGGCGTCGAGACGGGCGTCTACAACCCGGCGCAGCGCATCTACGAGTTCACGAACGGCGAGTTCGTCGACGTGGGCGGAGGGTGGATCAACGGGTACGCGTGACGGGTCGCGTGCGACGATGACCGGCTGACGCCACCGGGACCCGGGGACGCCCGTGCTCACACCCTTCGACGACTACCCGATCCACCAGACGAGCCTGCCGGTCGCCCACCCGGCCAGTGGCGACCCCGACCACTACGACCGTTTCTTCTTCAACGGCTACCGGGAGGACCTCTACTTCGGCGCGGCGATGGCCCTCTCGCGCAACGCGGCGCGAGCTCGCGGTAGAAGCCGACCTCGCGGACGTAGGTCCCGTGCTCCACTCCGGTCCGACGGCTGTTCTCGTCGGCCGACGCGAACTTGCCCACGAGGGTGGCGGGGACCGTCGCGGAGTCGGCGTCGGACCAGCCGAGTGTGAAGCGGACGTTCGCACCGAGCTGCCCCGTGCCGATCGCTGCTGTATCGACGTGGCTCACCCGCGCCGTCGGTGGCGCGGCGCCCGCCGCCACGAGCGCGTCGGTCAGCCAGGCGGGTGTGGCCTCTTCGGGCCGGGCGATGACCGGTGCGGGCGCGACGATCGGTACCGCCTCCTCCGGGTGTGGCGCCGGCCCCTTCGCCGCCGAGCCGGCGAACGGGTCCGAGGTCGGGGGAGGGGAAGCCTACGATTCCTTTTGGGAATCGACAACTGCGGGCGGCGGGGCGGCCGCGAGCGCGGCCTCCCACGTCCCCACCCAGGTGCGCAGGAACGCGTCCTCGGACACGCCGCCGGGCGGCTTGCCGTAGAGCCAGGTGCTGCGCCGGTACTCGATGAGCGATCCCAGCGCGACCACGCCGAGCGCCTTCCAGTTGCGCGGCACGTCGTCATTCGCCACCGTCCGCAGGAGCTCGGAGGTCTGCCGATAGCTGACCTTGATGATCCGCTCGGCGAACTGGCGGCGGAGCTCGGGGAAGCGGTTGCCCTCCTTCTCGATGACGAGGAGGACGTCACGGGTCTGGTCGAGGCCCTCGAGGATCAGCCGGGCGAGCAGGGTCAGCTCCGCGTGGCGGTCGTCGAGGGGGAGCAACCGGCCGACCGAGCCGAGCACGTCGAGTGCCGCGATCCGCTGTTCCAGCCCCTCCACCAGCAGCGCCTCCTTGGAGACAAAGTGCTTGTGCAGACCGCCCCGCCGGGGCACGAGCCCCGCCGCCTCCTCGATCTGCGCGGTCGTCGTGGCGCGAAAACCCTGCTCGGCGAACAGCCGGAGGCCTTCCGCCAGGAGCCGTTCCCGGGTGGAGGGTCCGCGCAGCGAGCGTTCGTCGGCAGTCATGGAGCTGGAACTCGACCGGTGGGAATCGTACGCTTACCTCGTTCAGGTGCGGGACTCCTTCATAGTCGAAGGGCAGCCATGGCGACCACGACCGAGCAGGGGATCCCGGACCGGGCGAGTCCGTCGAGCGATACGGCGGCGGGCGCGCTGGAACCACGTCGGACGAGGGGCGTCGTGTGGTGGGCGTCCTTCGGGGTCCTGGCGCTCGGGGTGCAAGCGTGGACCTACGGGACCTGGATCGCGTCGGGCGACGCCACGCCGCAGTCGACGGGTGCGGACGACGTGCCCACGATCACCCGGATCTGGGCCGTCAGCCACCAGGTGGTCGCGATCGTCGGCCTCGTCGTGGCCCTCGTGTGGATCGTGCGCAAGTGCCGCCGGGAGCGACGCCTCACGTTCGCCGCGCTGTTCACGCTCGGGTGGATGAGCGTCTGGTGGCTCGACCCGGTCGTCAACTTCGCCCGCACCGTCTTCTTCTACAACTCGGCCTTCGTCAACCTCTCGTCGTGGACCGAGCACGTGCCCGGCTGGATCAGCCCCAACGGCGGGCACCTGCCGGAGCCCATCCTGTTCACCGGGCTGCTCTACGTGTGGTTCCTCCCCGCGCTCGCGGCCGTCGGCGCGCTGGCTATGCGACTCGCTCGCCGGCGCTGGCCCCGGCTGTCGGTGCCCGCGACCATCGCGGTCGGCTACGTGTCGCTCCTGGTGCTGGAGCTGGCCTTCGAGGTCGTGTGGATCCGCCTGGAGCTCTTCGCGTATCCGGGCACGGTGCACGCGGTCTCGATCTGGGGTGGCGAGCGCTGGCAGTTCCCCGTCTACGAGTCGATCTTCTGGGGCGGCATGCTCACGGCGATGGCGTCCCTGCTGTTCTTCCGCGACGATCGCGGTCGCAGCGTCGTCGAACGAGGGATCGACCGGGTCCGGGTGACGGGAGCCACACGCACGCTGCTGCGCGTGCTGGCCGTCATCGGCTTCGCGAACGTCATGTACGTCGCCGTCTACCTGGTCCCGATCAACACGGTGAACCTCTACGTGGACCGCACGCCCGACGGGTATCCGACCTACCTACGCAACGACGTCTGCGGCGAGGGGACGCAGTACGCCTGTCCGGACCCCGAGCTCCCGCTCCCGCTCCCCGACTCCGAGCCCGTGCCACCGCCTGCGGAGACCGGGACGAGCTGAGCTGCTACGAGCGCGCGCCCTGCGGGGCTCCGACGTCGTCGGCCGCAGGGGAGAGGAAGCGCTCGGTCACGTCGGCCGGCGCCGGGCGGGCGAACCAGAACCCCTGGCCCATGGGGCACCCGACCTCGGTGAGCGTTGCGGCGACGTCGGCCGCGTCGACACCCTCGGCGACGACCGCGAGCCCGTAGGCGCGGCTGAGCTCGAGGACGGCGCGCACGAGGGTCACCAGGTCGGCGCGGCGCGGGAGGTCAGTCACAAAGGAGCGGTCGATCTTCACGATGTCGACGGGATAGTGCTGGAGGTGCTGGAGCGACGAGTAGCCAGTCCCGAAGTCGTCCAGGGCGACACGCACGCCCATGTCTCTGATCGCCGCGAGCTTGTCGCGGACCGCTTCGTGATCGAGGAGGATCGCGGTCTCCGTGACCTCGAGCACGAGGTGGCGCGTCTCGAGCCCCGACTCGGCCAATGCCTCACGAACCCGCCCGACGAAGTCACGGGTCGCGAGCTGGCCCGCGGAGACGTTGACCGAGATGGTGAAGGGCTCGAGCCCCGGGTTCCGGTCGAGCCAGGCGCGAGTGTCGGCGAGCGCGGTGCGCAGCATGTGCCAGCCGAGCGGCACGTCGAGACCCGCCTCTTCGGCCAGGGGGAGGAACATCCCCGGCGGCAGGAGGCCTCGCTCGGGATGCTGCCAGCGGACCAGTGCCTCCGCGCCCTCGACGCGGCGGGTGCGAAGATCGATCGTGGGCTGGTAGTGAACCCGGAGCTCGTCCTCGTCGAGCGCCCGGCGTAGCGCAGCTTCCTGCTCGATGCGGGCCGTCGCGTGCTCGAAGAGGTTCGGGTCGAAGAAGCTGACGGCGTCCCCGTGTCTCTTGGCGTCGTACATGGCCAGGTCGGCGTCACGGAGCAGCTCGACGGGTGACTCCGTGCCCAGCTCCGCGAGCGTGATCCCCACGCTGGCCGAGAGCACGATCTCCCGACCCCCGAGCTCGAACGGCTCCCGCATGGAGTCGCAGATCCGGTTGCCGAGCTCGAAGGCGCCCTCGCCGATGTTCTCGGCGATCACCGCGAACTCGTCACCACCCAGGCGGGACAATGTGTCGCCCTCGCGCAGGCACGCCGCGATCCGCTGCGACGCCAGCACGATGGCCTCGTCACCGCCCGGGTGGCCGAGCGAGTCGTTGACCTTCTTCAAGTTGTCGAGGTCGATCACGAACAGCGCGAGGTGCTCGCCCTCGCGGCGGCTCAGCTGCGCGAGCGCGTGGTCGAGGCGCTCCCAGAGCATCGCACGGTTCCCGAGCCCGGTGAGCGGGTCGTGGTAGGCGTGGTGGACGAGCTCGGCCTCCCGTCGACGGAGGTCAGCGGTCATCCGGTCGAACGCCGCGGAGAGGTCGGCCAGCTCGCGCGGCCCGCCGTTACCGAGCGGTCCTTCGAGATCTCCTGCTGCGACCCGGAGCGCAGCGTGCTGGAGCCGTCGGATCGGGCGGACCAGGTTTCGACTGAGGCCCCGGGCCATGAGCGCGCCGAGGAGGACCGCCGCGATCCCCACGAGCACCATCGTGAGCGTGGCGCGGTCGCGACGCTCGTCGACCTGCGCCAGCTCCGCCGCGACGTCTTCCATCGCGATGTCGTGGGCGGCACGGAACGCGTCGGCGGCGGGGACGAGGTGCGTGAACGCGGCGATCACCTCGGGGTCGTCGGCAGAGGCCTCGCCGGAGGCGGCTCTGGCTTCGAGCGTGGGCTTCGCCTCCTCCCACTCGCGGGCCCCTTCGTCGATCTTCGCTCCCTCCTCGGTGGTATCGGCGCGCGCCAGCGCCTCGATGCGCTCGTCGACGGTCACGATCGAGGCCGCGAGCTCGTCGGTGAGGCCTTCGGGTGCGTCCGGCAGGTGCGCCATGGCGCCGAGCAGCCCCGAGGTGGTGTTTACGTCGGCGGCGACACGCAGCAGCGGGAGGGCTTCGTCGGAGGACTCCTCGACCGCCTCGATGGCGGCGTTGTCCACCGCATGGAGCGCCCACACCGCGGTACCGGCGGTCACGGCGACCGCGACGAGAACGCCGACGACTGCGGCAGCGCCCCACGCGCCAATGCTTGGCCTGCGCGTCAGCCACGCCAACCTCTCCGGGCTCCCCTCCACGACCCCTTCTTCGACCACGTAGCGCGCGTACTAAGCGCTCAAGGTGAGAATCCTCAGCAGTCCGGGGAGTGTTCGGACCGTGCCGGCCGGTTCTCGACCGTTTGTCCGCGACCCGGCCGTACCATCGCCGCATCAGTGAGGTCAGCACCCGAACGGTCCGCGCACCGGGTTGGGTCTTCCACGCGTTCCTCGTCCCGCCCGCGCTGGTGCTCCGACGAAGCCGGTGAAGTGCATCCCGGGGACGCTCTTCGCCCAGAGGCCGCGGATCCGGCCCCGAACGACTCCGGGGTGCTGGACGGGCCGGGGCGGCTCGGGTGGTTCGACATCGACCGGGTCAGCCGTGAGGGGGACGTGGTGCTCCTCTTCGAGCACGACGGCGCACTCCTGGACAACGCCGGCTTCGCCTACCTGCCCGACGGTCCCGACCCCGACCTCGAGAACGGGACCTTCGAGTCGCCGAGCTACACGCACCTGGGCGGACCCTGGTACGCGTTCACCGCGAGCTGGTGACCGCACCGTGGACAGCCGGTCATCCGGTCCCTACGGTGAGCGTCCGTGGCCACGGAACCTCCGGGAGAACCACCTCCCGTCTCCGAGCTCCCGCCCGAGCTCCTCGAGGCCGCGGGCGGCTGGAGGGAGAACTGGCGCCGCGACGAAGAGGCATGGGCGTCCGAGGCGAACCGCACGCGGGAGCACGGACGCGCCTTCTCTGAAGTCGCGACGGAGTGGATGCTGCGAGGGGACGAGGTCGCGGTATCGATCGCGGACCGGACGTTCACGGGCCCGGTGGTCGCGACCGGAGACGACCTCCTGGCCGTCCGGACGCCCGAGGGCCGCGTCGACGTCCAGACCGCGTCCCGCGCGGTCAGCGCCGCGACCTCGATGCCGACGCCCTTCGTCGCCCGGGTCGTCGCGGTCGGTGCGACGGAGGGACTCAGGCCCGACGCGGGTCCGACGACCTTCGCGGCGCGTCTCGCCGAGCTCGAGGCCCGCGACGCGCCCGTGCTCGTGGGGAGCAGCCTGCTCCCGGAGGAGCTGAGCGGGTCGATCAGCCTCGGGCGTGACCATCTCGTCGTGCGTCCTGCGGACGGGCGCGAGACGATCGTGCCGCGAGCGTGGGTCGCCTACGTGCGCCCGTCGCCGGCGCGGTTCTGAGGGTTCGCTACCTCCGCCGGGCGGACGGCGCGCGGTTGGCGCCTTCCTGAGCTGCCAGCCATCCCAGGAGCTCGTCGCGCAGGAACCGGATCTCGCGTCCGCCGGGGAACCGGTGGCAGGGGATGCGCCCGTCCCGGACCATGCTGCGCAGGTACTCGACGTGCACGTGGAGCAGCTCGGCCGCCATCGCGGTCGTGAGCACGGGCGGAAATTCTTGCGCGCTACTCGTGACCTCCGGGGGTGCGTCCTCGCCCACATCGAGAGCCTAGCCAGTGCGGCGGCCCCGAGCCAGACTCCGACAGGGACGGACAGGCTTCCGTGATCTCCCACGATCTGAAGCAGGGAGAGATCGCACGGCGCGACGGCAGAGAATCGCACGCGAACTCCCGATCCGGGGGGTTGCGTACAGATTTACCCACCGTGAGAATGAGCCGCTTCGCGGGCCGGAAAGGGGGACACTATGCAGGCGGCGACGAGCACGGGTGCGGCCACGGCGGGCGATTCCCCGACGTCCTTCGACGCATGGCTCCTGCGAAGGAGACCGCGTGCTCCCTGGCGACGGTTCTCGGCGGGGCATCTGGTCATGGTCGGCGCGGGTCTGCTGGGAGCGGCTCTGACGCTCGTCGCGCTCCGGAGTGCGGACCACGCGACGTCGGTCGCGGTCGCGAGTCGTGACCTCCTCCCCGGTGAGGCGGTGTCGACGGACGACCTCGACTTCGTGGAGGTGGACGTCGGTGACGACGTGCTCGCTCGACTCGTCCGTCCCGGTGACGAGTCCGTGCTCGACAACGCCGTCGTCTCGAGCCGTGTCGCCCAAGGCGACGTCGTCGCACGCTCCGTCCTCGCCGAGGAAGCGGCACCGGAGGGGAGGCGTGCGATGAGCGTCCCGGTGGACGAGAGCCGCGCGGTCGCGGGAGCGCTCGAACCGGGTGATCGCGTCGATGTCGTCGAGGTCGTGGATCGGGAGTCGACCTACGCCGTGACCGACGCCGAGGTGCTGGCCGTCGACCGTCCCGATCGCACCGCGATCGGCGGCGGCATCGAGACGTTCTCGGTGACGATCGCCGTCGACGACTCCGAAGCCCTCGAGGTGGCTCGGGGCATCGAGGATGGAACGATCGTCATGATCCGCGCGACCGGAGCCGCACCTCACGAAGAAGCGCGCCGCGATGCTCCGTGAGCCGGAGGTCGCGCTCGTCTTCACGCCCGAGCCGTGGGTCGAGGAGCTGCACCATCACTTCACCGACCACGGAGGTGTGCGAGTTCGCCAGATCGTGATGGATCCGACCCTCGCGCTCGAAGAACCCTACGAGACGCTCGTCGTGAGCCACCGTTGGCCGGCGCTCACCCGTGGACTCGTGGACGCGTTGCACGACCGACACCGCCGCGTACTCGGCGTCTACGAACGCGAGGAACCCGCAGGACGTGATCATCTCGAGGGCCTCGGCGTGGACCGCACGATCGAGTCCGATGCCGCGCCGCTCGCGTTCCAGGAGGCGCTCGTGGGGCTGGGCCCGCTCCGGCGTCTCCCGCAGCGCTCCGGACCAACCTCCGCGCCGTCCGGCCCACCGAATGATCGCCACGTCGGGTGGCGGTTGGTCGTTGGCGGCCCGGCGGGCGGAGGCGCGACCGAGGTTGCCGTCCATCTTGCAGCGTTCGCTTCCCGCAAGGGCCGCGCGGTCGTCGTCGACGCCGACGAGGTCGCGCCGGCCGTCGCCCAGCGGCTCGCGCTGCCGATAGAGCCCAATCTCCGCACCGCCGTCGATGCGGTGGAGCACGGGCTGGGCGAGCTGGGCGCGTCGCTCGTTCCGGTGGGTCCGACGCGACTGCACGCGCTGGTCGGTCTCCCGAACGTCGCGGCGTGGTCGCAGGTCCGTCCCAACGAGGTGCTGGCCGTGCTCGAGCAGCTCGCCCGCGCGTATGACCAGGTCGTGGTCGACGTGGGGAACCGGCTCGAGGATCTCGGTGGAGGTGGTCGCACGCGCTACGCGCTGACTCGCGCGCTGGTGGCGGACGCCGACCAGCTCGCGCTCGTCGGTGACGGGAGTCCCGTGGGGATCGCGCGTCTCCTCGCATGGACGGCCGATGCACACGCACTCGCGAAGACCACGCCGATCCACCTCGTGGTCAACAGGGCGCCGAGGGAATCGTTCAGGCGCGCGGAGATCGAACAGGAGATCGCGCGGACAGCTCCACCTGCGAGCCTCTCGTTCCTGCCGACCGACCTGCGGGTGGGCAGCGCCGCCTGGTCGGGGGAGCTGGCTGGTCGTGGTCCATTCGCGCGAGCGCTCGAGCGTCTGTTCCGCACCGTGTTGCTGACGGTGCGGAGCGCTCGTGGTGGTGAGCTCGCGTCGCAGGGGCGAACGGGAGTGGAGCCGGAGGCGTTCGTGGCCGGTGCGCCGTGACCCGCGCGCGAGCTGATGCCTACGACGCGATCCGGCGCGAGACGCTCACGCGTATCGAACGCCGTCGCCTCCATGTGGAGAGCGACCTCGGAGCGGTGAAGGAAGAGGTGCACCGCGCGGTCGACGAATGGCAACGGCGGGCGCATCTCGGTCAGGAGGTCCCGCTCGGCGATCCCCAGGAGATGGCTGCACGTGTTCTTCGTTCGGTGACCGATCTGGGCGCACTCACCGAGCTGGTCGCGCGATCGGATGTCGAGGAGATCTTCATCGAGGGTGCGAGGGTGTCATTCCTCGACGGCGCCGGTCGACTCCGAGGTCTGGCCGAGCCCACGAGCGGCGACGAGAACCGACAGATCGTCGACCGACTCCTCGCGACGACCGATCGTCAGCTGAACGCGAAGCACCCGATGGTGCAGGCGCGGGTCCTCGACGGTGGCGCCCGGCTCACCGCTTCGATCCCACCCGTCTCGGACCAGCTGTCCGCCACGCTCCGCCGCTACACCGTGCGAAACGTGACGCTCAGCGACCTCGTGGAGCTCGGATCGTTGACGCGCGAAGCCGCGGGCTTCCTGTGGGCAGCGATGCAGATCCGCAGTCGCATCACGGTCTCGGGCGAGCCCGGGGCAGGGAAGACGACCTTGCTCGCTGCCCTGATGACGGCGGGGCCATCGAGCCACTGCGTCCGGTGCTGCGAGGAGATCAGAGAGATTGCAGTGCCCGTGACGCACGGCGGGTATTACGAGGTTCGCCCTCCGGCGCTCGACGGAACGGGCGAGATCGGCTTGCGCGACCTCGTGAAGTTCGTGCTCGCGATGCGGCCCGACCGGATCGTGGTCGGGGAGGTGCGCGGCTCGGAGGCGTTCGAGCTCAGCCGAGCGGTGAACGCGGGCTGCGGTTTCCTCTGCACTGTCCACGCGAACACGGCGGCGGACGCACTAAATGCCCTCGTGAACGCCGCCCTGATGGCGGGAGAGAACGTGACCGAGCAGATCGTGCGGAAGGTCTTCTCCGAATCGTTCGACCTCGTCGTCCATCTCGATCGTGATGATCAACCGCGCGGGACCGAAGGTGGGATCCGCCGGCAGGTGATGGAGATCGCCGCCGTGATGCCATCGCTGCGAGCGGACTTCACCGTGGAGCCGATCTTCCGGCGGGAGGCGCTCGGGGCTCCGTTGCGGTGGACGGGCGTGATTCCCGAAGGACTTTCCCGCCGCCTCGACCGAGCGCTTCCCGGAAGCGTGAGTGTGCGCCGGCTCGTCGAAGGTGCACTCGGGGTGCCGGCGTGAGCGTTCTGGCAGCCCTCGGTGTGGGAATCGCGTGCTTCCTCGCCGCGGGCATCCCGGGTGGCCGAACCGCGAGGCTCGGCTGGCGTCCCCGCCGGCGCTCGGGCGCGGGCTCGATGCAACTCTGGCTGCAGCAAGCGGGGACGGTGCTGACGCCGCGACAGTTCGTCGGAGGATCGCTGGTGGCGGGCCTCGTCGCCTTCGCGACCGTCGCGGTGCTGACAGGTGCGCCGGTCGTCGCGATCGTGCCCGCTGCCGGCGTCGCGCTCCTGCCGCGCGCCTACTTCAGCCGATGTCGCGCCCGTCGGCTCCGCGAGGTCCAGGCCTCGTGGTCCGACGGCCTCCGCGACCTCTCCGCCTCGATCTCGGCCGGCCGGTCACTCTCGCAGGCCGTGGTCGCGATGGCGACGTCCGGTCCCGAGCCACTGCGGGAGGCGTTCGCGCGCTACCCGCTGCTGGCCAGGATGCTCGGGACGGTGGCGGCGCTCGAGATCGTCAAGGAAGAGCTGGCCGACCCTGCAAGCGACCGTGTCATCGAAGTGTTGATCCTCGCCCACGAGCGGGGTGGGCAAATCGTCAAAGAGATCCTCGGAGGCCTCGTCGCGACGACGACCCGCGACCTGAAGGCCGACGAGGAAATCACCTCCGAAGGGCTCGAGATGAAGATCAACGCGCGCGCCGTTCTCGTGCTCCCTTGGCTCGTCCTGGTGATGCTCACGATCCGCCCGGGTCCGTTCCGGGACTTCTATCGAACCCCGTCGGGGCTCATGGTGGTGGTCGTCGGCGGGCTGATGAGCATCTTCGGCGGCTGGCTGGTGGGGCGCCTGGCACGCGATCGCCAGGAGCGTCGGGTCTTCGGGTCGGCTGCCGCACCGTTCGTGAAGGAGCCGGCGTGAACGCCGGCGTGCTCGCGGCGGTCGCCGTCGGTGTGGCCTGTGCCGCTGCGGCGGCTCTCGTCATACAGCCCATCCCGCGGCTCGCTCCGCGACTGCGCCCCTACACGCTCGTGACACGAACGCGCGTCGGGCGAAGTGCGGACGTCGACGACACGCGCGGTGGAGCCGGTACCGCGATCAGCGGGGTGATCGTGCCGCCGCTGTTGGCGGCAGCACGTCGTTTGGGAACGCTGCTCCACTCGCAGTCCGACGAGGAACTGTGCCTCAAGCTCCGCCAGGCCGGGTCCTTCAACGTCACGGTCGAGGACTTCCGGGTTCGCCAGGTCGTGTCGGCGGCAATCCTCGCTGCTCTCGGCTTGGCGGTCGGGGCCGGTCTGACGCGCGCGCCCGCGGGTGCCGTCCTGCTCGGCGCGTGCGGCTTCGTGGTCGGCGCGACCCGCGGTCGAGGTCGGATCGAGCGGCTGATCGAGCAGCGATCGGAACGCATGCGGCTCGAGCTCTACACCGTCAATCAGCTCCTCGCGCTCCATCTGCGGACCGGGGCTGGTCCCGTTCAGGCCGCGCAGCGGCTGGTGGACCGTGGCCATGGCGCAGTCGTCCAAGAGCTCGAGGTCGTGTTGCGCTCGATCCGAGCGGGCGCCGGGGAGGCCGAGGCGTTCCGTCACGCGGCGGAGGTCACCCCCGAACCCGCTGCGTCGCGAACGTACAGGCTCTTCGCTGTCGGGACCGAGCGGGGAGTGGATCTTGGGCGCGCCCTGCTCGACCTCAGCGAGGACATCCGCGACGCGCGTCGGGAGGAGGTCCGGAAGACCGCGACCAAGCGACGCGCGGCCATGTTGCTCCCGACGATCGCGGTGCTCGCACCCGTGATGCTCCTCTTCATCGCGGCGCCGATCCCGTTCATCGTGTTCGGCGCTCGATGAGCACTGCACCATCGACGACGACAGGAGAAGACCATGACGCTCGACGGTCGAACGCCGAGGGAGTGCCCGGCTCGCGAGCAGCGTGCGGGCTACGAATCGGGGATGACCACGGCCGAGTTGCTGGGGAACGCCGCGCTGGGAGTCGCCGCGTTGGTCGCGATCTGGGCGCTGCTCCAGACGCTCGGCGTGAACGTGGTCGAGTGGATCCAGGGCCAGTTGGGCGTCTGAGCGACGGCTTCACGACGATCCAGTTCGTGGTCGGAACCGCGCTGTCGCTGGTGTTCCTCGTGCTCGCGGCGAACTTCATCGTGTTCCAGTACGGGCGGGGCGCCGTCCGTGCCGCGCTCGACGAAGGCGTACGCGCGGGATCGGTCGAAACCGGGAGCGCTTCGCAGCGCGTGGCCACTTGCTCGGGAAGGGTCGCGGAGGTGCTCGACGACCTCCTGCGCGGCCCGATCGGCGACGGGGTGGAGATCGACTGTGAGTTCGACGACGGGACCGGGCGGTCGGTGATGACCGCCCGGGCCCGCGCGCGGTTCCGTTCGTGGATTCCGCCCGTGCCGGACTGGCGCTTCGAGGTGGCTGCGGTCGCTCGGGTGGAGGATCTCTCGTGAGCGGGCCCGCGCATCGCCCCGCCGCCGGGTTCGTCGCGCTCGAGCTCGCGCTCGGGATCGGTTTGCTCGTCCTTCCGTTGACGATGCTGGTGCTCACCTTCCCGACCTGGTCCGAGTACCAGGCAACGGCTACGACAGCTGCCGCCGAGGCTGCGCGCGAGGCCGTGCTCGCCCCCGATCTCCAGGAAGGCCGGATGCTGGGGGAAGCCGTGGCGCGCGAGGTGTTCGCGAATCACGGCCTCGCCCGGACCGCCGTCGAGGTGCGCTGGCGGGGAGCAGGTTCGCTCGAGCGAGGTGCCACCGTGATCGCGACGGTGACCATCCGGATGCCGGCCGCAGAGATCCCGGGCATCGGACGTGTCGGTTCCTGGCACTGGACGGCCACACACGCGGAGCAGGTCGACCGCTACCGGAGTCGGTGATGCGGCGATCGAGGGACGAGCAAGGCACCATCACGCTGTGGCTGCTGGGGCTGTGCGTGTGCGTGCTCTTCCTCGGCGGGATCAGCCTCGACCTCTGGCGGGCGTTCGCTGCCCGAAGAGCGCTCGCGGAGATGGCCGACGCGGCTGCGTTGGCAGGCGCGAGCGGGCTCGATCAGCGTGCGCTGCGAGCGGGGGAGCTCCGTCTCGCACCCGCCGAGGCCGAGCGCCTGGCGCGGGCCAATCTCGCGAGCCGCCCGCTGCCGGCCTCGCTGGAGCACGTGCAGGTCCGAGCCGACGAGGAAACCGTGGAGGTGGCGGCGGCCGGGTCGGTGGACCTGACCTTGCTGCGCATCTTCGTCGGGGGCGACGGGCTCGAGATCGCGGTGGACGCCTCTGCCCGACCACGACGCTCGGACTGAACGAGGTCGCTCAGTCGATCAGCCGATCAGGACGTTGGCGAAGACCTGCCAGGCCAGCGCGCTCTTGGCCGTGAGGCTCAGCCAGACGTAGACGCGCTCGCCGAAGAGGTAGTCGCGCCAACGGCCCACGCGCCGGTACTGGAGCCACTGGTTCAGCGCGAAGCAGTTAAAGAACACGAAGAGCGACACGAAGATCCCGTAGACGAAGCCGGGGACGCCACCCCCGGGGCCCAGGAGGTAGATGAGGATCCCGATCCACGGCACCGCGCCGGCGACGCAGCCGAAGACGAACGGCGTCCACGAGACGGTCGCCTCCTCGAGGTCGTTCGTGGTCTCCATGAGCCAGCCGAAGAAGATCATCGAGGCGTTCACACCGAAGAGCGCGAGCAGCGCGACGGCGTCGGAGATGCCCGTGAGCATCGCGATGATGACGATCATCAGTGACGCGGAGAGCGAGTACTCCACCCAACGGAACCGGTTCTGCTGCCGGCGGAGCTCGGAGACGTAGCGCGGGAACCCCCACCGTGACGCGACGATCAGGTGGAACACGGCCGAGATCAGCAGGAACGTGGCCACCGCGGGCCCGAGGCGCAGCGCCAGCTGCTCGGTGAACTGGCCCGGACCGCGTCCCGGCGGCCCGTTCAGGAAGTTGGTCGTGACCGGCAGCGCGAAGTCGTTGGCGAGGACCAGCATCGCGGCGGCCTGGGCGGCGTGGACAACGGCCATCACCAGATTGAAGCGCCGGAGCCGCAGCTCCTGGCTCGAGGGTGGCGGAGTGATCGGGCGGGTCGCAGGCACCATTCCTCGCGGCGAGGACTAGAGGCCGAGGAGGTCGGCGACCCGGGCCCGGTGCTGGGCCGCGGTCCCGAGGAGGGCGTCCCCGGACTTCACGCGCCGAACGAAGAGGTGCATGTCATGCTCCCATGTGTAGCCGATCCCGCCGAGCACCTGGATGCCCTCCTTGGCGACGAGCCGCTGGCAGTCTCCGGCCGCGGCCTTCGCCATGGAGGCGGCGATCGAACGCCGCTCGTCGTCTTCGGCGAGGGTGGCGGCGGCGAAGTAGGCGGTGCCGCGAGCACGCTCGAGCGCCACGTACATGTCGGCGAACTTGTGCTTGATCGCCTGGAAGGAGCCGATCGGCACGCCGAACTGGTAGCGCTGCTTCGCGTACTCGAGGATCGTGTCGAAGATCGTCTGCGCGGTCCCGACCATCTCCAGCGCGAGCGCCATGACCGCCTCGTCGAGCGCGCGTCGGACGGGGATCGCGTCCCCGCCGGGCTCGCCCAGGACCGCCTCGTGCGGGACGTGCACGTCGTCGAGGTGGACGGTCGCGACGCCGCGCGTGGCATCGAAGGAGTCCAGCCGTTCGATGCGCGCCGCCGACGTGGGCACCCGGAGCGCGGTCACGCCTTCGTCGCCGCGGCTGTCGGGGAGCCGGGTGATCACCGCGAGGTCGTCGACACGGTCACCCTCGATCACGTAGTGCTTGGTCCCGCGCACGAGCCAGCCGTCGTCGTGGGGCTCGGCGACGGTCGTGACGTCGGCGACGTCCCAGCTTCCGTCCGCCTCGGCGAGCGCGAGCGTGCCCGTCCGCTCGCCGGCCGCGACCTCGGCGAGCAGCTCGTGGCGCTGCTCGGGGGCCCCGGTCTCCTGGACCGTCGCGACGTACTGGGTCACGGTCGGGAGCCAGGGACCGGGGGCGACCGCGCGGCCGAGTTCCTCGGCGACGACCGCGACCTCCACGAAGCCCAGTCCCAGCCCGCCGGCCGCCTCGGGCACGGTGAGTGCCGGCCAGCCGAGCTCGACCATGTGGCGCCAGAGGGCGTCGAGCGGCGTGCCCTTCTCGGCGAGCTCCCGGACGGCCGCCATCGTGCACTCGCGCTGGAGCACGCTGCGGACGCCCTCGCGGAGCTCGTCTTGGTCCTCGGTGAAGTCGAGCTGCACGGTTTGGACGCTAGTGGCCCGGCTCGTGTCGCGGCATGCTATGGGCGTGTGCGAGCCTGCGGGTGGGACGTCGATGAGGGAGCGGGATGGCCGGACGGGCCACTGACGAGGCGAGCACCGCGCGGGGCGGCGGCGCTCCGGCCCAGGACCGGGAGCTGCGCGCTCGCGGCCGGCGCACGATGGCCAAGCTCCTCGATGCCGGCCGCCGTGTGTTCGTCCGACGCGGGTATCACGCGGCACGCGTCGACGACATCGTGCGTGCCGCTCGTACCTCGCACGGGACCTTCTATCTCTACTTCGCCGACAAGCAGGACCTCCTGACCGCGCTTGCCCGCGAGTGCCGGGAGGCGATGGGCGAGCTGGCCGACGGCCTCGGGCCCATCACGCCCGATGAGGCAGGCTTCGAGGAGCTGTCCGGCTTCGTGGCCGGCTTCCTCGCCACCTACGAGCGCTACGGGCCGGTGCTGCGCGCGTGGTCCGAGGCGATTGCCGAGCGGGACGGTGAGGACGCTCGCGACGGGCACGCCTTCGACGAGGTCGAGGCGGTTCTCGCCGATCGGATCCGGGCGGCCGGGCCCGATGCCGCCGGCGGGGTCGAACCCGAACGGGCGGCGACGGCGCTGGTGGCGATGCTCGAACGCTTCAGTGCCTTCGTCACGATCCGGGGGGTGGCCACGGACGGTGACTCGATCGCCGCTCCGCTCGCGCGCAT
>CAYRHS010000064.1:0-16618 GCA_964424125.1 uncultured Burkholderiales bacterium | reverse complement strand
GCCGAGATGGCCGGTTCACAGACCAACGAGCCTCTATGAAACCCGGCGCGGTTCAAAGTGGTACGGGGGGTTCGGCGACGTAGCCAGCGTGAGTTCGGGATGGGAGGAGGGCGCAACGATCCAATGGGCCGGAGGAGTGGGTAGGTCTTCGAGGATCGCGAGTGGCGTTCCCGAAAAAGCGGTGACGACTGGCGGAGGGATGGCAGATAACACGTACCGCTTCGCGAGCGTGGACAGTACAACGACGAGAGTCGAGCTCGAAGAGTCCGATCAGCGGTACGGGGCCACCTACGCGGACGGCAGCACGGCATAGGAAGCGCAACTGACAACGATGCTCCAGAACTTCAAGGAGTGCGGTTGGCCCGAGGGGGTACCCCGCGACGCTCCCGCCGCAGCGCAGATTCGAGAGATAGGAAAGGCGATCCACGAAGTAGGTGGGATGCCTCTGATGCTCGCCGCGCATGAGCGATTCGCTGCCATGAACAGACAACACGCGCGCAATCTGGAAATGCGATGGAGCGGAATCGGGGAGTGGTTGGGTTAGGAGCTCGGAAGAGCTGACCATCGCGGGGGCCGGGCCGCCCTACAGCAGCAACGTCACCGAACTCGAAGAAGACACTTATGTGGTCGGCCTGGTCGCGGTTTGACTCCCGAGCGACTCCGGCAGTTTCTCCCTGCGACCATCGCTGGGTTCGTCTCTGGGGTCGCGCGCTGCTCGGCCTGTTCCCGTATGTAGCCGTCGTGAAGGGCACGGGCAATCGCCTCCCGAGTGTCACCAAAGAGCGCGACCGCGCTACAAGCGTGGTCGAGGAGCGGGAACACGTGCAGATTCGGAAACTGCCTGCGCGCCTGGACCTCGTCGCACCGGAGGGAGGTGAGCCAGCAGTCTTGAAGGTCCGTACTACGACGGGCAGCTCACAGTCCCGTCGATGGCCGAGGCCAGACGGACGAGCCTCCTGAGACCCTCCACGCGACCTTGAAGCGGCATCATCACGGGGTGCTACTCCTGCGTTCGCACTCCGCGCCCGTGGCCGCTTCGACGGCGGCGAGCGCCTCCTTCTCGGACGGGGTCTCCACGCCGCGGTCGGTGTGCTGCACGAGCATCGCTCGCGCGCGGCGTCGAATACTTGTACGGGACGAGGAGAGAACCTGCGCCACGCCTGGTGCGGCGGACGACAGCGGGCATCCTCGAACGTCACCGACGGGCCGCGAGTCGCGGAGTCCTGCGCGCAGCCTGCCCGCGGGAGTTGTGGAACAAGCGAGAGCTCGGACGTTGGTGGACTCGGCTCTTCTTTCCCAGCGCTCAGTTGCTTCTGCGATTCCGGGAGGAGCTGAAGTCACTCTCACGTGAGCAGCGAACCACCGCGTATCCGGCTCGGGCGAGGATGCGGGGGATCCCGCGTACCTGAGCTCGGTCCTTGTCGCGCTCGTCCTCTGGAAGCTCCTCCCAGGGGACGAGGCTCGGGTCGATCTTCATCCGCTCGTCTTCCTCTGGGCCGGGGCGCCAACCCTCCTCGAGCTTCGCCCGCACGAATCGCTCATGCTCGTGGCGAGCGAGCGCTTCCTCAGTCTCAGTGGGGAAGTCGGGCCGGGCGTCCTCGCCACGGGCGGGGATCATCACGTGGTTGATCTGTGCCAGCTTCTCGGGTATGTCACGGACCGCCGCGCGGTTCTGCTCCTTGAGATGCTCGGGTAGCTCGCGCCACGGGACGAGGCCGCTGCTTGGCGCCTGCCTCTCGCGCAGATCCTCGCAGTAGATCTCATGGGTCGCCTCGGCCAAGAGCTCCAGCAGGTCCCCCTCGAGGTCGATCCGCTGCACCAGGGAGAGGAACTCGCGTCCGTCGACGTGCAGGTCGAGCTGGGTCGCGGAGGGCAGACTCGAGCGCTGGTAGGAGGTCTCACCGGAGAGGTAGCTCGCCGTGACGATCGCCTCCATCGAGCGGCCACCGTGACCATACCGTCGGGTCTCGAGGAACGCGCGCAGCACCCCGCGGTCGATCCGAAGCACGCCGCCTCGGTCGAAGAGCCGGGGAGCCTCGCGCTCGAGGAGCTTGCGCAGCCAGATCGCCCGCCGGACCAGATGGTGTGGGTCAGGCTCATCCTCGCGGGGGTTGCAGCCGAGGACGTTCACATAGCCCTTCAGCCTGCTGACGAAGTCAGGGCCCTTGCAGGACCGGAACGCGTCCTCATCGACGCCCAGGCCGAAGCGCTCCAGGCGATCGCTGGTCCCGCCGGCGAAGACGAAGATCGCCCGGCCGATCGGGTGAAGCACCTGGCCCTGACGAAAAACCCCGTCCTCCATCGGGGCGAGGAAGTAACGAAGCCAGCCCAACTCCTCGCCCTGGAAGCTAGCGTCGAACTCGTCCCAACAGACGAGCGGGATCGCACCTGAGAGCCTCACATCGCGCACCTGATGGAAGGCGTCGTGGAGGTCTTCGATCGAGCCGAACTGAGAGAGGTTGAAATCGATCTTGTCGCTGATCCGCTCGGCGCCGACCAACTGCGCCAGCTGGACCATGACGAACGACTTCCCCGAACCCGGGGCACCAAATACGCCGATCGACAGCGGCTTCGGCAGAGAAGAGCGACAGTACTCAGCGATCAGCGTCTGCACGGCTCGCAAGCTCTCGATCTCGCCGCGATCGACGGTCAGCAGCTTCCCGAACTGCCCCAGCGGCACGTCCTTGAGAGCAATCTCCGGCCCATGCCTGACGACCTCCTCCGCCACCCCGAGCAGGTCGCCACGGTAACGGTCCTCGAGGATCGTCCAGTGGCGATCGGCTCCGGCTGTATCCCTTTCTGCCGTTACCCCCAGAGTCGAGCGCCCACCGGCCACCCCGTGCCCGCCGTTCGGTTCGCTCTCGGACTCGGGCGCCAGCGCGAGGCGGGAGGGATCAGCGACTGCGGCCCGCGCCAGGGAGTTCGATCCGGCGACAATCTGCTCGGCGACGGCGGCGAATGGAAAGGCGATCTCCATCCCCTCATCGGCGTTTCCGTAGCCCTGATCCCAGAGGCGCCGGAGCGCGCCCACCCCTGAGCCGATCGCCTGCACCAGGTCCGGCTCCTCGGGGGCGGTGGCCAACTCGCGCGCGAGCGAGGCGGCGAGACAGGTCGTGGTGCCGATCATCGCCCCCGGCCGCTCGGATTCCCACGTGCCTTCGATCTCCTCGGGATCGAAGAGCAACGTGAGGCGCGGGGCCACCGGCTCCGTGTCGGCTGGAGAGCCGGTGAGCAGCAGTGCCCCGGCGGCACCGAAGGAGAACACGCTGTGGGCGCAGCGAGAGAGGCCGTTCACGAGCGGGTTGTGCACCAGCTCCCAGAAGAGGTCTTGAGCAGTACGCTCCCAGGACAGCTCACGGCTGACCCAGACGTCGCCACCGCGCAGGTCGTTGATCGTCATCAGTGTCACCAGCCGCTGCGGGCAGTGCTCGCGCAAGTGCTCCCAGAGTGGACCTCGAGCGACCGGGCGCGAGGTCTTGAGCAGCATCCACGGGTCTTGGCCGCCGTCCGCGACACGGGCCCACAACCCAGGGTCGGAATGGTCGCGGAAGCCCAGGTCCTCGTCATCGAGCACGATTACGTCGGCCTTCGGGAGCTCGAGGGCGAGCCGCTCCCATTCCTCGCGCACCGCCGCGTCCGTTCTTGCGCGGTCGAGACCTATGGATTGTTCGACGCGCCAGACCCGGCCACGCCCGCCACGCCGCACCTCGCTCGGGGTCCAGATGGCGTAGGAATGCGAGCTGCGCTCCTCGTCGGGAGACATCCGCTCGGCGGCGGTATCGGGGTCGAGCACCCGCGGGTCCGAGCCCCCGCTGCCCGGGCCCCCCAGTGCCGCCCTCGTGAGATCGGCGAGAAGCGCAGCGCCACCGCGCTGGCAACTCGACCGCGCACCCAGGTCGCGATGCCAACCGCCACCTGACTCCCGCGGAGCCCGCCGAGCCAGGTTCCAGTCGACCGTGACGTCACCGGAGACCACGACCGTGGGGGTGGGCCGACGGGCCCGGCTCGGTGGCGCGCTGCTCATTGGTTAACCGGCCCTCGACTCAGCTTGACGTATCGGGTGGGCTGGAGGAGATGGACACTGGCTGGCCCCATACTCGGGTTTCTCGCCGCCGCCGAAGGCGCCGTCGCCGATCAGGAGGCTGCGCGCGAACAGCCGGACGGTTCGGGCGATCACAGAAATGAATTGACGCATTCCGCAAGCAAGTTGGAGATGGCATCGGGGGAGAGATCCCCGTTCTCCTGAAAATCGGCTAGAGCCTGTTGAGCTGCGGCTTCCACCGACCCTCCAGTGGTAGCCATGTCCGCCATGGTGGAGAAGACGGTCTGCGCGTCGTAGCCTCCGGGCGCCTCGACCTGCTGCCTCATGTACGGTGCACGCAGCTTCGTCTTCCGGCGACAATGCTGGGGTCGGTTCCTCCTCGGTCGTAGTCGTCTCCTCCTCGCTGGCCGTTTCCTCTTTTGTCGTGGTGGTTTCCTCTTCTGTCGTGGTCGTGTCCTCGGCCGGCATTGTCGGAATCCCCACACGCTGTGCCCAACAAGCCGGCCACCCCGACTAGCACCGTGAGCCGGGCCCAAGTGCGTCCACGCAAGTTCATCACCGCTCAGGTTGGCCGGGGGTGGAGCGGAGCGGTAGGGGCGAAGGTCACGGCTCACACGGCTAACTGGTACCGCTCAATGCGCCGCGACGGCCAGCAAGACCCCGTGGCCCGTGAGCAATCTTGCCCCCTGCCATTTGGGAAGTTCGCCTCTAGCGGCTCCTAGTAGCAGCGTGGTTCGCTGAGCTACGACGCGGCAACGGAGAGCGGGATTGCAGGGAGGGTTCTGATGGGCGCAGATGGTGCATCCTCGCCCTGGTATGCGAAGCGCGGGGTGTTGATCGGGGGGGGAATCGCGGCCGGGTTGGGCGTGATTCTTCTCGTCATCGGGGTCGTCAGCTTCGTCGGTGCGTCGAGCACGCGCGACGAGGCCGACGAGTTGAAGAGCAAAGCGCAGTCGATCCAGGACGAGGCGCAGTCGCTCCAGGACGAGGCCGACGCCGATGAGGAGACGGCCGCGGCGCTTCCCGAGCTGGTTGCCGACGTGGACAGCCAGACAGACGGCCTCGTGGTCCTCGCGGGGGCGACGACAGCCGCGTTCAACGGTTTCATCGACTGCGCAAACGCAAGCGGCGTCCTTCAGGAGGCGGCATCGTGCTACGGGGATCCCCTTGCCGGCTTCCAATCCGCTTCCGACGCCGAGGTGGCGGCCGTGCAGCAACTCGGTGTCGACCTTGCCGATGCCGAGAGCGCCGTGAAGGAGGCTGCAGGTGACTGAGCAGCAGTGGACGACGGCTCCGGACGTGGTCGACCAGGAGTCGACCACGAATCGGCCACGGCGGAAGTTGGTCCTCGTGGTCGCTGCGGCAGTGGTGCTCGCCGTCGGCGTCGCGGCTCTGGTGGTGGGGTTGCAGTTCTCCTCGAGCGCCGACGACGACCGAAGCGAGGCGCAAACGGCGGTCGAAGATGCTCGTGGCGACCGGGACGCGGCGAACGAGCAGCTCGACACGGCGCAGGCGGATCTGGATGCTGCGGTGTCCTCCGCCAGCGCCACCATTGAGCGGTCGCGCGAGGCGCTCTCGATCGCCCAGCAGCTCTGCGATTGCGAAGGTCGCTTGTCGGACATCCTCGCCCGATCGGAAGCCGCGGTTCAGGCCGGTGACGTCGGTGCGTACAACGCAACGGCCGATGAGCTCAACGCCGAGAAGGACACGGCGAACGACTTGCAGGCGAGTCTAAGAGACGCGGTCGGTTGAGGGACCGAGAGACAGATCGGGTCAGCGTTCCTCGCGCACCGCAGCAGCAAGGGACGCTGCGGTCACCCGTACGGCGAGTTCTCCCTGGATGAACACCGTTGGTGTGAGCACCACTCCGCGGCGGGACCCGGCGTCGAGGCGGTCGCGTATCCAGCCCTCGTGGGTTCCGTCGCGAATGCAGTGCTCGAAATCCTGTCCGGTCAGCCCCGTCGCCTTGCCGAGCGAGATCAGGCGTTGGTCCGTGACGGGCCCGTCGGCCCTCTGGTCCGCGTAGACGGCGTCCCGGTAGCGGACGAAACCGCCTTCGTCGTACGCGCAGGCGACGGCGGTCGCGACGCGGACACTGTCCTCGCCGCTGAGCGGCATGGGATGGTACGCGACTCGTGCCGTGCCGTCTTCCACGAGCGGTGCGAGCGCCGGTTCGACCTCCTTGTGGAACTCCCTGCAGTGGGCACAGAGGAAGTCCTCGTAGATCTCCACGGTGACCGGCGCGTCTGCTCGACCGATCGTCCATGGCGTTCCACGTACTTCGAGTGCCTCATCGATCGCGGCTGGTGGCACGACATCACTCGAACCCAGCTCGGAGCGGCGCCCCTGGACCACCACGCCCAGAGCCACTGCGATGACGAGGGCAACGGCGAGCAGCACCGACTGACCGGCTCGAGTCCGCAGGCGCACGGGAAGGTGCGCCCGCAACCGGAGGGAGTCACTCGGGCCCACCGCGACGGCAATCGCCAAGGCGGCGAACCCGAGATCGCGAAGGATCTCGAGCGCGTAGTCCACTCCGTCGACGTCGGCCGAGCCGCCCTCGCCGAAGCAACCGCATTCGATCCGAAGCCCGCGCGCCCACACGGATGCGATGCCGGCGACGAAGACTGCCAGCAGCACGAGCGAGGCCCATGCTGCCGCGCGTGAGGCGACGCCGGTGACCAAGAGGAGGGCCAGCGTAAGCTCGACGAAGGGGAGCCCCCACGCCAGCGGCTCGACCAGGGCCGCGGGGACGAGCTGGTAAGCGCGCACCGCGCGCACCGCGGCATCGGGATCGCCCAGCTTCGTCACTGCGGCGTATGCCCACACCCCCGCGAGGCCATAGCGCGCGACCGGCGTGGCGACAGCCCAGAAGACGGCGTGCCTAACTGTCTTCGTGGCCATCGTCACGGAGGAACAGGGCAGATGAAACGGCCGACCGAGGGACCACAGGCCCTCCTGCGGAAGCAGCGAGCGCTTCCTCAAGGCCAGTATCCGGCGCACCCGAGGTCGCGGCGTAGGGCCTTCTGTCCCAGCTCGAGTGGGCCGGCGCCGAGAGGGTTCACCGGCCGGTCGCGAAGGCATTACGGCTCGTCGTGTTGGCCGCTCGCAGCATGAGGTGAATGACCCGACCATGGAGGACCAAGGCCTCTGGGCGGTCGGAGGGGTGGTCCGTATTGTGCGGGTCAAGGAGAACCCGCTGTGAGGGGTTTCTCGCGTGGCGCATGACGTCTTCGTTTCGTACGCGTCCGAGGACAAGACGGTCGCGGACGCGGTGGTCGCCACCCTCGAACAGCAAGGGATCCGCTGCTGGGTGGCGCCGCGGGACGTGATCCCAGGACACGGGTTCGGCGAGGACGTCGTCGCGGCGATCCACTCGAGCCAGATCGTGGTGCTGTTGCTGTCGGCGCATGCCAACGGGTCGGCGACGGTCATGCGGGAGTTGGAGCGGGCGGTCAACGACGGGCTGTCGATCCTGCCGCTGCGCCTGGAGGACGTCACTCCCTCGGGGGAGCTCACCTACTACTTGAGCGACGCGCACTGGCTCGACGCGATCACTCCTCCGCTTGAGCAGCACGTCCGACGCCTCGCGGACACGATCAGGCTCCTGCTCTTGCGCGCCGAGGAGGAGGTTGCGCCGGGGCCGGTGGTGGCAGCGTCTGGCAGACCCGGCGGGTTCGTGCGGGCCCACCTGCGGTGGGTCGTCGCAGCCGTTGCCTTGCTCGTGATCCTCGTTGTCGCCGCCGGCGTCCTGCTCACACGCGGCGACGGCGGCGGCCAGGCCGACAGCCGCGAGACGGGAAATCAGGCCGACGGCGTCGCCGAAGAGGCTGACGGTTCCGCGACGACGCGAGACCCATTCGTCAGCGGGGCCGTCGAGGGCACCGGCTACGGGGACGACCCGGCCCTCGACGCGCTCTACGACCGGTGTGACGAGGGTGACCCAGTCGCGTGCGACGACCTGTACCTCGATGCCCCGATCGACTCCGAGTATGAGTCGTTCGGTTCGACCTGTGGGAACCGGCAGCCGGCGCTCCATGGGGGTTGCGAGGCCGAAGAGGCGGGCCACTACGGCGACGACCCGGCCCTCGACGGACTCTACGACCGATGTCAGACCGGCGACATGACTGCGTGCGACACGTTGTACTACGAGGCGCCGATCGACTCGGAGTACGAGGAATTCGCCGTGACCTGTGGGAATCGCGAGATTCCTTCGAACGGGGGGGGTTACTGCGAGGAAGAGGGCGCGGGATGAGAGCCGGGTCGGGCGAGCCCGGCGTGAACGGCGTGAGCAGTCGAGACGCGGGGCTTGGGTCCGTGGTCCCTTCGGGTTCTGGCGCCGAGATGGGTCGTGTCGCGCACCACGACGTGTTCGTCTGCTATGCGACGGAGGACAAGCCGATCGCGGACGCGGTCGTCGGCACGCTCGAGGCGGCCGAGGTGCGGTGTTGGATCGCGCCTCGCGACGTGGTTCCTGGGGACAGCTACGCCGAGGACATCGTCGCGGCGATCGACGGCAGTCGGCTGGTGGTGTTCGTGTTCTCCGCGCACTCGAACGAATCGCGCCACACGAGCCGGGAGCTAGGCCACGCGGTGCACGCGGGGATCCCGATCGTGCCGTTCCGGATCGAGGCGGTGACGCCATCGCCGACGCTGGAGTTCTTCATCAGCGGCGCGCACTGGCTCGACGCGATGACCCCGCCGTTGAAGGCCCATCTACGTCACCTGGCTGTGACGACCCGCATGCTCCTCGGCTTCGAGGACCCTGAGCAGCTCCCCCACGAGCTTCCGGTCGTTTCGGTGGTCGCGGGGTCCGCCGGCCTGGGCGGGTTCGTGCGGGCCCACCTGCGGTGGGTCGTCGCAGCCGTTGGCCTCGTCGTGATCCTCGCCGCGGTCGTGAGCCTGCTGGTGACACGCAGCGAGGGCGACGGAACTGGCGCGAGTCTGCCCGACGATGTCTCAGTCACCGACACCATTGACATAGAGGGTTCCCCGTCGGGGATGGCGGTGTCGGCTGACGCTGTCTGGGTCACCAGCTCCTCCGACGACACGGTGTCGCGCATTGACCCTGACGAGCGCATCGTGACCGACACCGTCGGGGTCGGCGACGCCCCGTCAGGGGTGGCGGTGTCGGGTGACGCCGTGTGGGTGACCGACGGTGGCGAGGGCACGGTGTCGCGCATCGACGTCGACGAGCGCACGGTGACCGATACGGTCGACGTCGACGGGGGCGCGGATGGGATCGCTTCGTCGGGCGACGCGGTCTGGGTGACCGACGGTGGCGAGGGCACGGTGTCGCGCATCGACGTCGACGAGCGCACGGTGACCGATACGGTCGACGTCGACGGGGGCGCGGATGGGATCGCTTCGTCGGGCGATGCCGTCTGGGTCACCAGCCCTGAGAACAACACGGTGTCGCGCATCGACGTCGACAGCCACAACGTTACCGACACTATCGAGGTCGGTTCCGAACCGCGAGGCGTGGCCGCCTCCGACGACTCCGTCTGGGTCACCAGCCTTCAGAACAACACGGTGTCGCGCATCGACGTCGACAGCCGCACCGTTACCGACACCATCAACATGCGCTTCGCCCCGCTGGCGGTGGTAGTGGGGCACGATGCCGTTTGGGTCACCGACGTTCTCGATCGTACGGTGTCGAGGATCGGTTGACGGCCATCAGCTCCGGCAGGCTCCGTCGGGCCGCCTCGCAACCGAGGAGGGCGTCAGGCCGCTGCCCCGTCGGCCCCGTTACGCCGTTGTTTCTCGATCGTGTGAGGGACCAAGGCCTCTGGGCGCTCGGCGGGATCGTTTCTATCGTACGGGTGTGGAGGAGCCCGAGGAAGGGTTCTCGCGTGGCCTAATGACGTCTCGGTTTCGCGCGCGTCCGGCGAGGAGGCGGTCCCCGCCGCCGCAGCTGTGCCCGACCCGCCGGCCCCGCGTCGTAGTTCGAGTCGTCGTCCAGGCTCCGCAGTCGGAGCGAGGGCTCGAGGGAACACCTTTGTGCGTGGGAACGTCCCCGTTCACGGAGCGGTGGGGTGCATCCGTTCTGTGCACGGCAATGAGCGAGAGCCTGGAGGGGTGGGAAAGTGTCTGTCTTTATCAGCCACGTGGAAGAAGACCAGAAGACCGCGGAGGAGATCGGCCGGGAGCTCCAGGCGTACGGCTACGAGGCCTGGTCTTACGAGACCAGCTCGCTCCCCGGACCCACCTATCTCTCCCAGGTGGTCGACGCGATCGAGCAAGCGAGCGCCATGATCCTCGTCATCTCGCCCCAGGCGCTCGGCTCTCATCAAGTCGCCCGAGAGGTCGAGATGGCCCACGAGCTGGACCGGCCGATCATGCCCGTGCTCAAGGACATCACCCACGAGAAGTTCCTCCAGCGACGCCCCGAGTGGCGTCTCGCCCTGGGGGCGTCCACCTCGATCGCCCTCTCCTCCGGCGGCGTCTCCGCGATCATGCCGAGGGTCGTGGGCGGGCTGGAGGCACTGGGAGTGGCGCCCGGTGAAGCGGTAGCGGCTTCCGATTCGCCCTCCACCGAGCCGGCCGCTGGGTTCAGGAAGGCGCTTGCGGGCGCGACGCGGCGGCCCTGGAACTTCGTCATCGCCGGAGGGTTCGTGGTGGTGGTGGCCTCGGTGGTGGCGGTGCTCCTCTTCACGGGAGGCGACTCGGGCGAAGGTGCGACCGACGGGACCCAGGCGCCGGCAAGCGTCGACGCGCCCGATAACTCGACGAGCAGCAGCGCGCCCGCCGCGGTCGCGAGCACCGCTCAGGTCCAGGCCACGCTCGACGTCGAGCCCACGACCGTGTCGGGGACGGATCCGATCGCCATCTCCTACTCGATCACGAACTCGTCGGAAAGTGACATCGAAGCCGCGACCACGGAGTTCGCGGTTCTCCTGGGACAGGACGTGACGACCACGGCGGTGCTGCTGGACGACATCAGCCAGGACATCCCCGCGGGAAGCACCGTCGAGGGTTCGCTCACCCCAGATGTCGCGGGCGCAGAGCTCGGTCCGCAGACGGTCGCGCTCACCATGGCGCGAAGGATCGCGGGGGGCACCGAGGTCCCGGACGTTTTGGCGGAGGTGCCGATCACCATCAATCCCTAGTCGTTTACGAGAGAAGCGGGAGGCGAGCAGCGATGGCCAAGCTCGTGTGGAAGGAGCTCAAGCCCGACGACATGGCGGTCGTCACTGACTACCTCGTGGGGCTCCCCGAGGCGGAGCGGCCCCTCTACGGTCTGCAGGGGATCAAGACCACGTTGTGGTCGCAGCTCGGTGGGGGCGGTGCGACGTGGGTCGTGTTGTTCATGCCCGACCGGATCGTCCTGTCGAAGCGGAGCAAGTTCGGCAACAAGGACAAGGGGACAGTCGAGCATCCGCTCTCCGATCTCATGGACCTGAGCGTCCGCGACGGGCCGATGTTCGACAGTGCCCTGTTCACGTTCAAGAGCGGGTTCAAGATGCGGGTGGGCAACATCCCCAACACCCAGATCGAGCCGGTGAAGCGGTTCCTGGAGATCGGGGTAGAGGCCTTCGAGTGGAGCGGCCTGACCAATGTCCAGCGCACCAACGCTTGCGTCGCGTTCTCGATGATGGGAATCCTGCCCCCGGACCTGCTGTGACGTCGGCAGACCCAGGGCGATACTGCCCAGACGTGGCTGGGTGGCGGGGCGTGAGCAGCGCCTCTACGCCCCGTCGCGTTTGGCGACGCGGACGATCTGGTATCCGGCTCGAGCGAGGAACGTGGGGATCCCTCGAACCATGACTCGGTCCCACTCCTGGACGTCGTCGGTGAGCTCGTCCCAGGGGACGAGGTGCGGGCTCGTCTTCCGGTCGAGGTCCTTGGTTCCCGGGGCGTAGGTCCAGCCGCTCCTCATTCGGTCCTGCACCCAGCGCTCGTGTTCCATCTCCGCGAGTCGCTCGATCTCGGCGACGGAGAACCGGAAGGACTCCGCGTCCCAGTCGGTGAGCGGCGCCAGGTCGCAGCCCACGGCTCGCAGCTTCACACCGATGTGGTCGGCCTGGTCGCGGTTCGACTCCCGGAGCGACTCCGGCAGTTCTTCCCAGCGGACCATTGCGGGGTTCGTCTCAGGGGTCGTTCCCTGCTCCGCCT
The DNA here is from genome assembly GCA_964424125.1 of uncultured Burkholderiales bacterium. Taxonomy (GTDB): domain Bacteria; phylum Actinomycetota; class Acidimicrobiia; order IMCC26256; family JAOSJL01; genus CAYRHS01. The sequence continues at coordinate 4,461 of CAYRHS010000064.1, read as the reverse complement.
GCTCTCGTACGTAGATGTCGTGGATGGCTCGCGCGATCGCCTCTCGGGTACCGCCCAGCAGCGCTTCGGCGCTGCAGGTGCGGTCGAGCAGCGGGAACACGTGCAGGTTCGGGAACTGGCCACTTGCCTGGACTTCGTTGGACACGAGCGAGGTGAGCCCTGCGATCTCGAACGTCCGCACCACGACGGGCACGTCACAGTCCCGGAGGTGGGGGAGCAGCGTCAACGCCGCGGAGAGCCCGGCGGCATCACTGTCCAGGCAGATGTAGACGGACGTGGCGTCGACGCGTCCGCGCTCGTCCAGCAAGAAGCTGCCGTGACGGAACTCCTCCGAGTCCACCTCGAGGTCACGGGTGATGACGTCGCAGACGTCGGTGAGCCGCGGGAAACGGCGACAGAGCGAAGCGGTCTTCAGGGACGCGTCGGGATCGACGACCGTGACCCGGGGCTTCTCATCGCTCGCCGGTAGGGTCGACCTCCAGGCCAGAGCGGCTTGCACGACGAGCCGTTCGCCGAATGGTCCAAGGCCGACCGTCGTCAGGTGCGGAGCTCGCCCGCGGCTCGCGACTGCGTCATCGCCCGGGGGGTGCTCTCGGAGCAACATCAACGCTCCGCTCTCGGTGACATTGAAGAAGTCGAGCCGGAACGGCACGTCGCGGCGGGACGCGAGTTCTTCGAGCCGCAGCAGCGTGCAGAGACCGGGGTCGGCGATGTCGGCGAGGCAGCTCAACACGTCACCAGACCGGCCGGCCATGTACTCGCGCGCGTGCACCGCGACCTCGGAGTTGGTGGCGTCCGATCCGCAGAGCACCAGGAGCTGCGCCGCGCGATGCGCGCCTGCCTTGTGCAGCAACCCCGCGTAGCGCGCGTCACCGGACACGACGAACGCCCCACACTCTCGAGCCGCCTCGATCCGTGGATTCCCCGGATCCTCCTCGATGGCGACCACCCGATCTCCACGGTCGCAGAGGGACCGGACGGCGAGCGACCCCTTGCGGCCCAGCCCGCACACGACGACGTGTCGCTTCAGGCGAGCCAGCCGCATCGCCTCGAGCTGGTCGCGGAAGACGAAGAGCAGGGCGCTCAACACCGCGAAGCCTGCGGCGAGTGGGGCGAGCACCCGGGCGATCTCGAGCTGCCACGGGACCTCGCCCTCGACGTTGCCGCCCTCGAGGGCCAGGAGCTGAATGTCGCGATAGAGGACGTCCCAGGCCGACCATGCCGCGCCCTGGGCGTCCGAGTAGCGCTCGTACCCGACGAAGCCCAGCACGAGGGCAACGAGCCCGAGAAGCCCGATGAGCTGCCACTGGTAGTCCCGCAGCGCGCGACCGAAGGCGCGCGTCACGCGTGTCCACCAGTGGCGGAAGCCACCCTCCTGCTGTCGGCTCGCGTCGGCCATCGCTACGGTGCGCTCATCTCCCGAGGCTGCGGTGCGCGTCTCGTTCCGGCTCTCCCCTGCCGCCCGAGAGGCTATGGCCTCGCCGAGCGCCGGAGATCCGCATCAGCGCTCTAGCCTGATCGCGGCGGCGCGTGGGGGACCGGGCCACGGGTGGATCTGGCATCCCAGGGCAATCCTCTACAACGACCGACCCCACGTCTTCTACTACGACGACACGAACGGGAACCTGCGCCACGGGTACTGGAACGGCGCGGCCTGGTCGTTCGAGACGCTCGACGGTGCGGGTGGGCCCAACGGTCGGATCGTGGCGGACATGGGCTTCTACAACGAGGCGTTCCTGTACAACGGGCGGCCCCACAACTTCTACTACGACGCCACGAACGGCAATCTCCGCCACGCCTACTTCGGCTGAAGCGGGGTGTGTGCTCGGCCACTCAAGTCGTCCGGCCCGCGGGTGTGCCGTTTGGTGCGTGGCGCCTCGTCCTACTCGAAACCGGTACCGGAACGATGGTCGGTGATGGCGGTTCCCGCCGGCTCGAAGCTCGTCGAGCATCGCAGCGACGACGGGCGCCGAACGTCCCCTCGCCCTACTTGGTCCGGGGATTCGTTCGCATCACGCGAACTGGTAGCGGAGCACCAACCGGTAATCGGTGATGTGGGCGTCCGTCGGTTCCGCCCACGACCAGCCTGCGAACGACTCGCTCACCATCCAGGCGAGACCATGTAGCAAAGCGAACCCGGACGCCCGGTCGGCAAGACCGGCAGGAAAGGCCAATCGGTCAATCCCGCACCGATCCGTTGAGCTTCGAGCCGTCCTGTGCCTCGACGAAGCAGACGGTGCTCGTCTGTCCCGTCGGGTCGAAGTTGGACTTTTCGACCGTGACCAAGCCGGAGGGAGGATCACCGCCGATGTACTCCGTCAGGGCTGCTGGGCACACCGGCGCCCCTGTCCGCCCTCCTGCCTCGGAGTCTTCATCGACGAGGATGACCTCGCCGTCGTGAGGGGACGCGCAGTCCACCTTCCGCTCGCCGTCTCCGACCTTGTCGTAGCAGTCGCCAATGGTCGTGGGCGGCTCGTTACTCCCGCCCACCGAAGTGGTCGTCGTGGCCTCGGTCATCTCGGTCGTAGTCGTCATCGCCCCTATCGTCGTCGTCGTGTCCTCGGTCGCAGTGGCGTCATCATCATCGTCGCCACAAGCCCCCAGGAGCAGCGCAGCGACGGCCAACAAGCCCAGCGCCGCGAGCAGGAGTGATGAACGCAGCCGCCAAAACAGCCTCATGTCAACCTCCCGCCAACAACCGGCTAGCAAAGCTCGCCTCAGCCTGCCGGCCAGGCCGCGAGCATCTGCCCCGTTGAGCCTGGCGGGTAGAGGCGAACGTCCCCCGGACGGCCTGCATCTCTCCCTGCACCACCGAGGGACGGGACCTTGGTCTCTACCGCTGTGCCTCGGCCCAGACAAACATGACTGTGTGACGATTCCTCGGCGGGGTTCGGTTCGGCTGGTGGCGTTGGTCGGGGTGATCGGCTTGCTGGCCGCCGCGTGTGGCGGGGATTCCGACGACGGCACTGCGGAGGAGACGACAACCTCGGCGGAGGAGACGACAACCTCGGTTGAGGAGACGACAACCTCGGTTGAGGAGACGACACCCGCGTTGTCGGCGGAAGACGATGCTGCCTGCAGGTACCTGCTTGAGCGGACTGATCAGCCGGGGGGCTATGACCCAGGGACCGTTTTTCCCACCATGGCGGACATGGCTACTGATGGCGGGGAGGTGGAAGCCGCAGCTCAAGGGGCTCTTGCCGCTTGGCAGGAGACCGGGAACGTCGAGGGCGAGGCGATCACCAATTTGCTTTCGGCATGCATATCCGTAGTCGGCGAGTGAATCGAAGCGGCCTCCGGCGGCAAGCGAAGGCGATGAAACGCTGACACCGCCAGCGGCCGCCGACTCGGAGGACGTGGCCGACATCGCCACGTCGTTCCTGGTGGCCGTTCGTCGCTGGAGGAAGCGTGGCCTCTGTCCATGCTTGTCTTGTGCGTCGCCGGCATGCTGATGGCGGCCTGCGGAGATGGCGATGACGAGGAGGCCACACTCAGTGCCGCCACGGTCGACTCCGCGGGATGCGTCGACTGGAACGCCGCCTCGCCGGGCAAGAGCGATCAGCCCTCGTCCGGGAACTCGGCTACCCGGACCAAACACCCGCGTTCCCCGACGTAGTAGGGGCGATCGTCGAAGCCGTCAACGGGTACTGCAAGGAGAACCCAGACGAGGAGCTTGGCCTCGGCGGGGCGATCGAAGGGGCGGGCCTGGCCCTTCCCGGCGTCTCCACCTCGACCAGCCCGCCACCTTCCGAGTAGAGGACCTTGACTGGCCCGGCGTACCCGAGCTCGCTCATCGCTCGCCCCAGCAGCCCTCTGGATGCCGCCACCAGGCGCGCCACCGGAACGGAGCGAACGTCCGCGACAACCTCCGCGAGCTCCCGGTCGCCATAGCCCTGCCGGAGTTCGTCGCGCAGATGCTCGGCTGATGCCGACCCCGGTGAGCTCGACCTCGCGCCAATTCCACCCGTCGAGTTCGGCGTCCTCGGCTAGCTCCTCGTCGAGCCCATCGGAATCGAGGGCTTCGTCGTCGGGCGTCATCGGCGCGCGGGCACTCTGCTAGGAACCGGTCGAGCTCGCTCGGCTCGACGCTCGCCGCGCCGAATAGCGCGAGCCTCTGCTCAGGCCCCGCGAGTCCTCGACGGCGCGATGCTTCCGAGCCTCGCCGAACCGATGTGGCTTGAGCTGGGAGCGACCGTCGAGACCATTCCGGTCATGAACGCCGAGGAGCTCGCCGAAGGTTTGTCTCGCCTCGGCTAGCCAGAGCCGCCGGTCCAGCGCCGCTAGCCTCATCTCTCCGGCTCGGGTTGCCCGGTGGCCGCACGCGCGGTCTTGCTCCACGAACTGCCGCAGCAATGCCCGCTGCTGGCGGAACCGGAGTGGCGCTAGAGACGCGCGCTTCGATGCGCCCGGGCGTGAGGCCCGCAACCGCAGGTCATAACACTAGGAACGGAGCAACCGCTT
>CAYRHS010000063.1:0-17195 GCA_964424125.1 uncultured Burkholderiales bacterium | reverse complement strand
TACAACTTCGGCGTCCGGCCGACCCCCGCCGACTGGACGCCGGGCGCGCGCTTCGAGATGCGCTCGCCGAACGCACCGGGACCGATCGGTGAAGCCGAAGTCCTGGAGGTCGACCCGCCGCGCCGGCTCGTCCACACCATGACCGCGCTCTGGAGCGACGAGGTGAAGGCCGAGGGCGCGTCGCGAGTGACCTGGGAGATCGAGCCGATCGCGGACTCGTGCCGCGTGACCGTCACCCACGACCAGCTGCGCGAGCGCGCCAACGAGGAGCTCTACGGCGGCTGGCCGATGATCCTCTCGGGCCTCAAGACCCTGCTCGAGACGGGTGAGCTGCTCACCACGCCGGGCTCGCTCATGTATACGTGAGCCCACGCCGCATCGACGACGCCGAGCGGCGGGCACGCCTGGGCGCCCGGCACCACCTCGCGCGGTCGGCACGCGTCGCCGATCCGGTCGAGCTCGCGGCCGACCTGGTGGGCCTGCACGGGAGCGACCCGGCGACCGTGTTCCTCTCGACCATGGTGAGGATGCGCACGTCCGGCCGGGCGGTCCCCGCGCTGGAGCGCGCGCTCTACGACGATCGCACGACCTTGCGACTGCCTCAACCGGCCTCTTCGCGCGACCCCGCCAGGACGAGACGCTGGAGCGCCTCGAGCGCGTCGTAGAACGCGTCCTCGGACGTCGAGTCGGGATCGGCCAGGCGCTGGAGGCGCAGGCCGTCCTCGAGCGCAACCACCAGGGTCCCGAGCTCGTAGGGCTCGAGCTCCGTCTCGGCACCGGCGGCCCGGAGTGTGCTGGCGGCGATCTCCCCCACGAGGTTCCGCATCGTGCGCAATCGGTCGCCGAGCGCCGGACGTAGCTCCGAGGTGCGGGCCACGTAGAGCATCAGCTCGATCTGGAGCAATGGCGACTGGTGCAACGGGTCGTCGTCGTGGCCCTCGTCGGCCCGCAGCGCGGCCACGAAGCCGGTCGGGTCGGGGTGCGACTCGAGCATGCCCATGTTGCGGGTGACGCTGCGCTGGAGGTGGTCCTCCAGCATCGCCGCCGCGAGCTCCTCTTTGGTCGCGAAGTTCGAATAGAAGGCGCCGCGGGTGAACCCCGCGGCCGCGGCGATCTCCTCGACCGTGGCGCCGCCCACGCCGTGGCGGGCGAACGCGTCGGCCGCGGCCCGGAACAGGCGCCGGCGGGTCTCTTCGCGCGTCGGTCGAGTCCGGGGTCTTGACATCGAGCCCACGATACACGAATGTATCGAGTCGATACATGAACGTATCGACATCTCGTAGTGGAGTGGGGATGCGGACCGGGCACGCGAGCAGGACCGCCGAGTACAACGCACTGTTCCGCGCCCTCGAGTCGCAGCGCCGCGACGGCGAACGGCTCTTCGACGACCCCCTGGCGCGTGCCTTCCTGACCCCACCGCTCGCCCAGGTCGCCGACGTTGCCCGCGTGCGCGCCGGTCACCGCCTCGTCGTGTCGCTCATCGACCGCCGCTGGCCCGGCCCCCGCACCTCCGTGGTGGCCCGCACCCGCCTCATCGACGACACGATCGACGCGCTGCTCGACGGCGGCACCGACCAGGTCGTCGTCCTCGGCGCCGGCTACGACTCCCGCCCCTACCGACTTCCCGCGCTCCGGGAGCGACGGGTGTTCGAGGTCGACCACCCCGACACTCAGCGCCACAAGCGCGCCGTCGTGGAGCGGACCGGCGCGGGAGCGGGCGTTGACGTGCGCTTCGTGCCCACCGACTTCCACCTCGGCCGCCTGGACGACGCGATGACCGCGGCCGGCTTCGAGCCCGGCGCGCCGACCCTCATCCTTTGGGAAGGGACGAGCAACTACCTCACGGGGCCGGTGGTCGAAGACACGTTGCGGTGGTGCGCACGGGCCGCGGCGGGCGGCCACCTGATCTTCACGTACATCCACCGCGATGCGCTCACCCACCCCGAGCGCTTCACCGGCGCCGACCGCTCGGTCCGCACCATCGGGCGCCACGGAGAAGCGTGGACGTTCGGCATGGAACCCGAGGAGCTCCCCACCCGTCTGGCCCGTCTCGGCCTGAGCCTCGAAAGCGACGTCGGCGCCGCCGACTTCCGCGAGCTCTACTTCGGCGAGGAGGCGCGCACGATGCGCGGCCACGAGTTCTACCGGGTCGCGACCGCGCGATCGGTGCCCGAGGAGGCAGCGCGCGCTACGGCTCGATGACGTGGCCGGGGTCCGGTCGCTCGTCGGGTGGTGCCTGGCTGTAGTCGCCGAAGGGGCCGTCGCGCTCGGCGATCGCGGCGCCGACACCCTCCGACGCGGCGCGCTCGACGAACGCGCGCGCCTCGGGAGTGTTGCGCATCATCCCGTCGAGCACCGGCCCCAGGTACTGCGTGGACTGCAGCCCCATGTTCTCGTAGGCCTGGTTGACGATGAGCTTCATCGCCGCCAGCTGCGAGACCGGGATCTGTGCGAGCTCTCTTGCCTGGCGGCGCACCTCGTCCTCGAGCGCGTCGAACGGCACCGCCCGGTTGATCAAGCCGACCTCGGCGGCCTCCGTGCCCGAGAGCGGCTTGCCCGAGAGCGCGAGCTCCTTGGCCTTCGTGAGCCCCAGACGGTAGAGCCACATGCCGGTCAGGTAGCAGCCCCACACCCGCGAGTAGGGCGTGCCGATGCGGGCGTCATCGGCCGCGACGACGAGGTCGGCGCAAAGCGCGAGGTCGGAGCCGCCGCCCACGCACCAGCCGTGGACCTGGGCGATCACCGGCTTGGGGCTGCGCCAGATGCTCATGAACTTGGGGACCGGTCCGGTGAAGGGGCTCGTCACGCCGACGAAGTCCTTGCCCGGATCCCACTTCCCTTCGGTGTCGAGCAGGTCGCTCCAGTGCTTCACGCCCTCGGAGAAGTCGAACCCGGCGCAGAACCCGCGGCCCGCGCCTCGCAGCGCCAGCACCGAGACCGACGGGTCACGGTTGGCGGTGCTGACCGCGGCCTCCAGCTCGTCGGGCATCGGCGGCACGATCGTGTTGAGCCGCTCGGGACGGTTCAGCGTGATCGTGGCCACCGCGTCGTCGGTGTCGTAGCGGAGCGTCTCGAAGTCCATCGTCGTCCCCTCGTCGAAGCGTCCCCGCTCTCCTAGCACGCCGACGGTTCGCCGCGGCTAGCGGTCCCCCACCGCGTGGAAGTAGCCGCCCCGGGTTCCAACGTAGACGCGGCCGTTCCAGACCGCGGGCGTCGACTCGATGCAGCCGCCGAGGGGAACGGACCACAGCTCGGGCGGCTCGACGCGGGTGTCGCGGACATCGAAGGCGTGGAGCACGCCGCCGCAGTCGCCCTGGATCCACACGCCGTCGACGACCACGGGCGAGCCCATGAGCGGACCGGGCAGGTGCTTCTCCCAGCGCACTTCGCCGGTCGCCCGGTCGAGGCCCAACGCCCGGCCGGTGAACGTCGCGTAGACGACGAGGTCCTCGTAGAGCGCAGGGGTCGCGAAGACCCCGGCCTTGTCGACCTCGTCGTCGTGTTGCGACCAGACGAGCGGCTGCTCCCAGTTCGAGGGGTCGAGCTTGATCATCTGGCCGACCTCGCTCGCACGCTCGTTGTGGCGCTCCCACTCCGAGCCGACGTAGAGCATCCCCTCCTCGTCGACGACCACCGACGCGTCGGTGTCGTCGCCGGTCCAGTACCGGAACACGCGAGTGGGCGGGCCCGCGCCGGTGCGCAGGCCGCCGATGTCCCAGCCCTGCACGAGCCCGCCTGAGTTGGCGAAGTAGAGGGTGTCGCCGAAGACGGCCACCGAGTTCTCGATCGAGACCTCGCTGCCCACCGCGGCGACGAGCTCGTCGTCCCAGCCCGCGGCGTCGAAGACGAGCTCGGGCGCGACCGTCACCTTGCCGTCGGCGTCGTAGGCGCGGTTGAGCTTCACGACGTGGAAGCGGCTGTTCTCACCGCCCTCGAAGAGGTAGTCGCCGAGGACCAAGGCACTGCCGTCCCAGTCGTCGTTCCACATCGTGGGAGACACCGCGTCGGCCGAGAGCTTCCAGAGCTCGGTGGGCTGCTCGCGATCGAGGGCGAGGACGTGGAAGAAGCCGTCGCGCGATCCCGAATAGAGCAGCGGAAAGCCGTCGGGATCGACGGTCACCGACCCCTTGATGATGTCGCCGGTCGGGAAGGGCGGGAGGATGTCGTCGCCGGTGGCGCCGTCGACGAAGTGGACGGCGCGGTCGTAGGCGCCGAAGGTCACCCACGTGCGCCCCTCGCGCTCGAAGACCGCGGGCTGACCGGTCCAGCCGGTGCCGCACCACTCGCTGACCTCGCCCCGGTCCTTGGACAGCGAGCACATCGCGTCGTCCGGGTAGCGCCACAGCTCCTCGGGCGCGGCGGGGACCGGACCCTCGCCGTAGTAGGTGCGCGTCGGGTTGCCCCGGAACGTGAGGAGCCCGTCGACGGTGGCGCCCGGGTAGGGCTCGCCCACCGAGGCGGGGTCGACCCACCCCTCGAACGGCGGCGGGGCCGTCGTGGCTGCCGAGCCGGCCGGCGGCGCGGCAGTCGGGGACGCCGTCGGCGACGCGGCAGCCGACGGGTCCGCCTCGATCGCGGCCGGATGAGAGGTGGCGCCGAAGGCCAGGCGGACGCTGACTGCGCCAAGAGCCAGCACGGCGAGGACCCCCACCAGGACCCGGCGCCGCCGGCGGCGGCGCCGCGCCCGGTGGCGCTCGGCCCGAGTGGGAGCGCCCGCCGCGGTCACGGCCGGGCTGCGGGTGCGCCGCATCCGCACCACGGTAGGTGTGCCCAGCTTCGGGGCCGGCGATGCCCGGGCTTACCGCGCTGCCGGACGCTGTTGCAGCAGCAGCTCCGCGAATAGCCTTCCGATTCGCCTGCGCGCGCCGCTCGGCGCGCCTGCCAGCGGAACACGCTGGGAGCGAAGACCGCGAGAAGACGAGGGTGCGCCATGGCACAGGTGGTTGCGTCGACGGAGATCGGCACGGGCCCCGAGCCGATCTGGGAGCTGTTCTGCGACCCGCACCGCTACCCGGACTACGTCGACGCGACCGAGCGGATGGTCGACGTACCCGATCGCGAGTTCGGCGTCGGCTACGTCTACAAGGAGTACGGCGGCGTCCCGCCGTTCCTGGGTGAGAGCGAATGGCGGGTGACTGAATTCGAGCCGATGCGACACCAGGTGCACATCGGCGACGACGGCAAGATGACGATGCCCCTGGACGTCGAGCTCACGCCGACCGAGGGTGGGACCCGACTGACGATCGCGATCAGCATGAAGCCGCGCTGGTTCCTCGCCCCCGTCAGCGCCGTCCTCTGGCCGCTGATGATGCGCAAGCGGACCCAAGCGGTGCTGGACAACACGGTCGCCAACGCCAAACGTCTGGCCGAGTCGTCCGTCTGACCGCTGTCCTTGCGGTCCACGTTGAATTAGCCATAATTGGAGGGTGACCGCGGACGAGACGCTGACCCTCCAGGAGACCGCCGACCGCCTCGGGATCCACTACATGACCGTCTACCGCTGGGTCCGCACCGGACTGCTCCCCGCGGTGAAGGACGACGGCGTGTGGCGGGTGCGGGTCGAGGACGCCGACGCCCGTCGCGCGGCACCGGAACCCGCGCCGCGTCCCCGCCGTCGGATCGACCACGGCGCACGGCTGGCCGATCGGCTCCTGGCCGCAGACGAGGGCGGTGCGGTGCGCATCGTGGACGACGCCCTGGCGGGCGGGGTGAGCGCCGAGGACCTGTGCCTGGACGTGATCACCGACGCCATGCGCCGGGTGGGGGACGCGTGGGAACGAGGCGACGCCACCGTCGCCGACGAGCATCAGGCGAGCGTGATCGTCTCGCGACTGCTCGGCCGGCTCGCACCGCAGCTCACCCGACGGGGTAGGAAACGCGCGCCGATCATCCTCGGCACGGTGACCGGCGATCACCATGGCTTGCCCGTCGCGCTCCTGGCCGGTCCGCTGCGCGGGCGCGGGTACCGCGTGATCGAGCTCGGCGCGGACACGCCCCCCGAGGCGTTCGCCGACGCGGTCCGCCGGAATCAACCCGTCGTGGCCGTCGGGATCTACAGCGCCTTCCCCCGTGACGAAGCCGTCATCGAGACGATCGCCGCAATCCGCGACGTCGCGGGCGACGTCCGCATCGTCCTCGGCGGGGCCGGCATCACCGATGCGACCCATGCCGAGGCCCTTGGTGCCGATGCGTTCCACGGTGACGGGCACGCCGCGCTCGCGACCCTGACGGCGCCGGCCGCCGGCGACTGAGGGGAATCCGGTCCTGATCGGAGCGGAGGCTTGACTGGGAGCTGTTTTAGTGATAAAAAGTAATCCCAGTAACCGCAACGATCAGAGGATCTAACCCATGTTCCGGAACCGAAGCCTTCGACTCCTTGCCGTACCACTGGCCGGCGCCCTGGTCTTCGCCGCCTGCGGCAACGACGACGACAGCAGCAGCGGCACCACCGAGGCGGCCGAGACCACCGTCGAGGACCAGGCCACGGTGGAGAGCGAGACGACGCAGGCCGACATCGTCGAGACGGCCACGGCGGCTGGTGACTTCACCACCCTCGCCGCGGCGCTCGAAGCGGCCGGGTTGGTCGACACCCTGAAGGGTGAGGGCCCGTACACGGTCTTCGCCCCGACGGACGCAGCCTTCGAGGCGGCGCTCGCCGACCTCGGGCTCACCGCCGACGAGCTCCTGGCCGACACCGAGCTGCTGACCAGCGTCCTCACCTACCACGTCGTCGAGGGTGAGTTCCTCGCCGAGGACGTCGTGGCGCTCGACGGTGAGCAGGTCGAGACCGTGAACGGCGAGACCGTCACGATCGCTGTCGACGGCGACACCGTCATGGTCAACCAGGCCAACGTCGTCCAGCCCGACGTGACCGCGTCCAACGGCGTCATCCACGTCATCGACGCCGTGCTCGTGCCGGCCGGCTGACCCCAACCTCCCGTGCCGGGCGGGACGGAACCCCCCCCTCCGTCCCGCCCGGCCACCCCTTCGCGATGCACACACGAACCCGCCCCCAACCCCTCCCGACGAGACCGGGCCAGGAGTCGGTCTGGTCCTATCCGCGCCCGCCTCGGCTCGAAACGGCCCGGGCCCACATCCGGGTCGAGTTCGCCGGTCGCGTCGTCGCCGACTCCGATGCCGCGTACCGGGTCCTCGAGACCTCGCATCCCCCCTCCTATTACGTGCCTCCCGACGACTGCGCGCTCGAGCTGCTCGAGCCCGCGCCCGGACCGTCGAGCTTCTGCGAATGGAAGGGCGCGGCGCGCTACGAGACCGTCCGGGCCGGCGGGATCGTCGCGGTACGCGCGGTGTGGTCCTACCCCACGCCGTCGGCGGGCTTCGAGCCGATCGCCGACCACCGGGCCTTCTATCCCGACGTGCTGGAGTGCTTCGTCGACGGCGAACGAGCCCTGCCCCAACCCGGCAGCTTCTACGGCGGCTGGATCACCTCGAGCGTCGTCGGCCCCTTCAAGGGCGAACCCGGCTCGGAGCACTGGTAGCCCCGGAGCCAACCTCGGAAAGGACGAAACAATGGCCACCTACCGCACTTCCGTCAGAAGCCCACTCGCGCCCGACCTGGCGTTCGACTCGCTCGCCGACTTCACGACGGTCGCCGACTGGGACCCCGGTGTCGAACGGGCGACCCGCGTCGACCACGGTGAGCTCGGCGTGGGTTCGGCCTTCGACGTGGACGTGGCCCTGGCCGGGCGCGCGGTGAACTTCCGCTACGAGATCACCGAGTTCGAGCGCCCGCGGCGAGTCGTGCTGCGGGCCGAGCGATGGCCCTTCGTGTCGCGCGACACCATCACCGTCGCAGCCGCCGACGGCGGGAGCACCGTCACCTACGACGCCGAGCTGCGCCTGCGCGGCGTGCTCCGGCTGCTCGACCCTCTGCTCGCGCGTGCGTTCCGGCGCGTCGGCGACCGAGCGGCCGCGGGACTGCGTTCCCACGTCGCAGCATGAGCGTCACCGCGACCGCCCGCCTGCTCGACGCGGCCCTCGAGGCCACGATCGTCGGCAGCTTCACCTCGCTCGGCTACCGGGCCCGCCGGCGTCTGTTCTCCTGGGACGACGACGAGATCGATCTCGCCGGTCGCACTGTTCTGATCACGGGCGGGACCTCGGGCCTCGGTCGGGCGGCCGCGCGGGCGATGGCTCGTCGCGGCGCCACCGTCCTGGTGACGGGCCGGGATCCCGAGAAGGGCAGGCGCGCCGCAACCGAGCTCGCGGCCGAGTCCGGCAGCGACGCCGTGACCTTCCTCCGCGCCGACCTGGCCAGCCTGGACCAGACCCGAAGCCTGGCCGAGCAAGTGTCCTCCACGTGCGACCACCTCGACGTGCTCGTTCACAACGCCGGCGCGCTGCTCGCCGACCGGCGCGTCACCGAGGACGAGATGGAGACCACCTTCCAGGTCCAGGTCGTCGCTCCCGCCCTGCTCACCCACGAGCTGCTGCCACTCCTGCGCCGGTCCGCCGACGCGCGGGTCATCTGGGTCTCCTCGGGCGGCATGTACAGCGAGAAGCTTGCTGCCGACCGCGTCGAGATGGACACCGAGCACTATGACGGCACCACGGCCTACGCCCGAGCCAAGCGCGCCCAGGTGGAGCTCCTCCCGCGCTGGGCCGCGCGCCTGGCGCGTGATGGTGTCCTCGTGCACGCCATGCACCCGGGTTGGGCCGACACCCCCGGCGTCGAGGCGAGCCTCCCGACGTTCCATCGCGTCGTCGGCCCCCTCCTCCGCACGCCCGAGCAGGGTGCCGACACGATCGTGTGGCTCGCGGGAGCACCACGCCGGACCGTGGGTACCGGGCGCTTCTGGTTGGACCGGCGGCCCCGGTCGACTCACAAGGTGCCCTGGACTCGCGCCGAGGATCCCGAGGCTGAAGCGGACCGGCTCTGGAGCCTGGTCGCCGAACGGGCCGATCTGGACGACTTCGCCGACTCGGTCGCCGGCGACCGAGGGCCCGATTCCCCTCCTCGTCGGAGCAAGGGCTCGACTGGTGGTGAATTTAGTGAAAAGCAACGATCCCGGCGACGAGAGACTCCACCTCCTGCGCGAGGCGATCGCGCTGCTCGAGGTGGTACACCGGGGTGAGAGGCTCGAGTATTTCCAGCTCCTCGATCTCGCCTATCTCCTCGCCCGCATCGAGAAACCGAACAACCAGAGGCCTGATCGCCGCGATGGCTTCCGAGACCTTCAATAAGCCGGACCCGCGCCCGGTGCTCGTCGCCGGGGCGACGGGCTACATCGGCGGTCGGCTCGTCCGCGAGCTGCTCCGGGCCGGCCACCCGGTCCGGTGTCTCGCCCGCAGCCCGCACAAGCTCGACGCGGCCTCGTGGCGTGACGACGTGGAGATCGTGGCCGGGGACGTGACCGACCCGGCCGGCACCGCCGCCGCCATGGCGGGCTGTCGGGCCGCGTACTTCCTCGTCCATGCCATCGGTGAGGGACCCGACTGGGAGCGTACCGAGCGGGCCGGTGCCCGCGCGTTCCAGCAGGCGGCCGCTGACGCGCGGCTCGAACAGATCGTCTACCTCGGGGGTCTCGGCGGCGCCGACGCCGACCTTTCTCCGCATCTCGCCAGCCGACGCGAGGTCGGGCGCATCCTGGCCGACGGCCCGGTGCCCGTCACCGAGCTGCGAGCCGCGGTGATCATCGGCTCGGGCAGCGCCTCCTTCGAGATGCTGCGCAACCTGGTCGAGGTCCTGCCCGCGATGGTGACTCCGAAGTGGGTCGACACCCGCTGCCAGCCGATCGCGGTGCGAGACGTGCTCGCGTACCTGACCGGTGTGCTCGACCTCGAGGGGGCAAGAGGCCGCGTGCTCGAGGTCGGGGGTCCGGACGTCCTCACCTACCGGGAGATGATGCGCCAGTACGCCGAGGTGGCGCGCCTGCCCCGAAGGCTGGTGATCCCCGTGCCGGTGCTGAGCCCGCGCCTGTCGTCCTTGTGGATCGGTCTCGTCACCCCGCTGCCGACATCGCTGGCCCGTCCCCTCGTGGACAGCCTGGTGAACGAGGTGGTGGTGCACGATCCCGCCATCACCGAGCTGCTGCCCCGCCGGTTGCTCTCGTACCGCGAGTCGGTCGAGCTGGCCCTGCGCCAGGTGGCCGACCTGCACGTGGCCACCCGCTGGAGCGACGCGAGCACCACGCCGGAGCCGGCGGGGCCGGCGGGGCCGATGGCGACCGATCCCGACTGGTCCGGCGGCGCGGTGCTCGAAGACGTGCGCCAGATCTCCTGCGCCGCCACCCCCACCGACGTGTTCGCGACCGTCGCCGGGATCGGCGGGGGCCGGGGCTGGTACGGCTCCGGGTGGCTCTGGAACCTACGGGGGCTCGTCGACCTCGCGGTCGGGGGCGTGGGCCCGCGTCGCGGCCGGCGCCATCCGCGCGAGCTCCGGGTCGGCGACGCGGTCGACTCGTTCCGCGTCGAGGCGCTCGAAGCACCCCACCTGCTGCGGCTGCGGGCCGAGATGCGCATGCCGGGAGAGGGCTGGCTCGAATGGTCGGTCGCCACCGAGGGAGCCGGAACGCGCCTGACCCAGCGCGCCCGCTACCACCCTCACGGCCTGCTGGGTCGCCTCTACTGGTGGGTCCTGATCCCGGCGCACGCGCTCGTCTTCACCCGCATGCTGCGCTCCATCGCCGCGGCCGCCGACCGGACGAGCTCCGACCGCTCTGGCGTCGCCGACGGACGCGTGCGAGCCTGCGGCGATGCTCGTGCTGCACGAGACGCACCGGGTCGCCGGCGCGAGCGAGGACGACTTCGAGGCCGCGTTCCGCGACCAGTGGCTCCCCGAGGTCGCCCGGGACGGTGACGCCCGGCTGCTCTGGTACCTGCGCCGGGCGTTCGGGACCGGCCGCGGCTACGAGGCGGTCACGCTCACGGCGCTGCGCGACGGCGCCGCGTACGAACGCCTCGCCCGGCGCGTCCAGTCCGGTGACCTGCGCGCTTGGGCCGCGGACGTCGACCGGCACCGCCACGAGGTGACCGGCAAGCTGCTGCTCCCCGTGGAGTGGTCGCCGCTGCGGGACCTCGACCTCGACACCGTCCCGACCGACGGTCGCGAGCACGCGCCAACGCTCTACATGGAGGACTCGGCCTGGCCCCACGAAGGGGAGCTCGACGCCTACCTCGACGCGGCGCGCACGCACTACCTGCCGAGCCTCGACGACGACTCCGACCGCTCGCTGCTCGAGATGCGCGCCGTGTTGCAGGCTGCGCTCAGCGCGCCCCGCCGGCGGGAGCTGGTCCTCTGGCAGCGCGTGACCCGCCCCGAACGGCTCCCGCGGCTGTTCACGACCGAGCTCCCCGCCGAGGTGAAGGCCCCGGGCACCTGGATGCACGATGCGCTCGCCTACCGCGACGACTGGGAGAGCCGGCTGTTGCGCACCGCGGCCTGGTCGCCGCTCGACTGAACGGGCGGCCCGGGCGGCTCAGCCCAGCACGACGTTCTGGAGCGTGAACTGGTCGGCAGTCGCGGACGGGCCGGGCCCGCCGCGCTGAAGGTGGCCGCGACGAGTCCGGGACCTAGGAGTCGTAAAGCGCGTCGGCGATGGCCGCGACCGCGGCAGGGTCGGTGCTGATCGTGAGGTGCTTCCAACCGCTCACCTCGATGCCCTGGTTGCTGACGCCCTCGCCCGTGAGCACCGGCGGGTAGGGGCAGTTCGCACCCTGGGGATAGGTGCCGGGACAGTCCGAGATCGCCTCGTCGTCCAGCGCGTACACGCTCGTCCAGTGGCCGGCGGGCAGACCGGGGACCGAGGTGTCGGGGAAGGTGGTCGTGACGTAGGTGCTCTCGGGTGCGAGGTCGTGGGCGAGGCAGTTCGTCTCGGGAATGCCCTCGTGGTAGAGCCAGTCGGTCCCCTGCAACGGGGCGCCGAGCGTGACGACGTCGTCGACGATCTCGGGTACGCAGCGGGTCTCGAGCGGCGCGTCGGGGTCGGGGATCGCCCCCGAGGACACGACGAGGAAGCAGGACTCGTTCTCCTCGGGACCGACCTCCGGATCACACGGTTGGCCGTTCCAGGCGACCGAGTCGCGCATCACCGTCTGCATGGTGTGGAAGTTGTTCGGGCCGTCGTGGGCACCGTTCACGAACAGCACCGCCCGCGGCTGGACCGTGGGCGGCGAGTCGGGCGGGGTCCAGACCGGGGTGCACGCCGCGAGCAGGCCGCAGAGCGCGCCCGCGATGGCCATGCGCCGCCACCCTCCAGACATGCACAGATTGTCGCATATCTGGCATTCATTCCCAAGTGGCTACCCGTTCGGCTCCCCGAGGGGGCCGGTCCCCGCGCCGGCCGGCGCCTGGTCGACCTTCAGCAGCTCCTCCTTGCCACCGCCGCCGGAGACCCCGAAGATGAGCACGGGCCCGACGTCGCGGGCGTAGAGCTTGTACTCGAGCACGTCGGGCTCGATCGTGATCGTGTCCGCGGTGAGGATCACGTCGTCGTAGTGGTCCGCGGGGACCTCGACCTGCTGGTCGAGGGCCAACACCTCGCCGTTGTCCTCGGCCTCGTCCTTGAAGTACTCCTGGCGGTACTGCATGCCCGGCTGCGGGTCGGCGGGCATGATGATCCCGGGCAGGGCGCCGTCGACGCCGGCCTCGAACGAACCGGCCGTCGAGGAGACTTCGCCGTCCTCGAACTCGGCGGTGTCCTCGCCGAGGTACCAGACGTTCCCTTGGTCGTCCTGGGCGTACCAGTCGAAGGTGTCCTCGACGAGCTCGCCGTCCTGGGTGACGGTGTCGCGCACGACCCGGGCGGTGACGCCGTCGGCGATCTCCTTGGTCTGGTCGGTCACGATCACCACGACCTCTTGCTCGTTGCCCTCCTCGTCGATCTCCCGGTAGGTCCAGCGAGTGCCCACCTCCATCGGCCAGTAGGGGTTGGTGATGTCGGCGGTGAACGTCGCCGGATCGAGATCGACGGGCTCGTCGCCCCGGGGCAGGTCGGACGACCCCGCGGCTCCGCCGGTCGAGCTCGAGGTGTCGGCGCTGCCGCTGTCGTCGTTGCCGCAGGCGGCCGCGAGCAGCGCGACGCCGGCGAGAAACGTCACGAAGAGCCGCGGCACGTGCGACGGACGAGCGAAGTGCGGGTAACTGACGGGCGCCTTCATCGTCGGCCTCCGTTCGACGGCGGTGACTCCGACGCCGCCGACCCTAGGGACCGCTCGCTGAATCCCTCCTGAACCGGGTCAGCACGAGCACCACCGCGCCCAGCGCTGCGACGCCGGCGACCACCGCCCAGACGATCCAGCCGTTCGACGACGAGTCGCCGGCCCCGGCCGGCGCCATCTCTCCCACCGGCTCGTCCGGCAGGTAGCTCGAAATCCCGAGGAACGTGCCCGTGTAGATCGAGCTGTCGGGACCGACCTCGGTCGCGGCGTAGACCGAGTTCTCGCAGCTGTTGGGGAGCCGTTCGAGGATCACGTCGAGCGCGGCCCGCTGGCTCGGGTCGACGCCCGCGAGCGACTCCTCGGTGCAGGGCTCGTTGGCGGCTTCGATGAAACGGACCGACTCGCCCGAGTCGAAGTCGAGCGCCTCGACGCCCCAGACGCCGTCGCGCTGGCCGATGCCGTACACGAGGCCGGTGTCCTGGCTCATGGTGGGAACGCCGTTGGGGACGCTGACCTCGTCGTTGGCCCAGACCGACTCGCAGGTCTGCGTGTCGGGATTCCAGTCGATGCGCTCGAACCCCCGGGGCGCCTCGTCGGGGTTCCCACCCTCGAGCGCCGCCTGTGCGTTGGCGAGCTGCGGCGGCAAGCCGGCGAAGCGAGACTCGTCGGCGAGCGCGTTGTTCACGATCACGGACGCGTAGCCCCGGACCAGCACCGACTGCTCCGAGAGCGAGGTGGTCGCGTTCTCGTCGCCGAACGTCACGGGGTACTCGCAGGCGATGCGCGGATCGGCACCGGGTCGGATCGGCTCCCAGCCGTCGGGCACCTCGTCGCGCCAGAACAGCACGACGTGCATGAGGTCCTGGGCGTCGGTGATCACGACGAAGCGGTCGTCGTCGGGGCTGGTCCCCATGAGCGACGGCGTCGAACCGGAGCCCGCGCCCAGCCGGATCGACGACGCCTCCCCACCCGTCTCGTAGGGAGCGGACCAGGTGGACTCCAGCGTGCCCGCGTCCGCGTCCCACGTGAGCTTGTACATCTGCTCCGAGCTGACCACGTAGAGCCCGCCGTCCTCGTCGACGGCAAGGTTGTTCGAGACGGACTCGAGCGCCGCGTCCTCGACGTTCGGGTCGGCGCACCGATCGCCGTTCAGCGACGCGGTGACCACGGCGGAGTCGATCATCCGGTCGGGCTGGCGGGGCACGACCCCGACGTTGCCCTGTTCGGTGACGAACGCGACCATCCCGTCGTAGGTCATCGTCGCGCCCGCGATGCGGTCGGTCGCCCGGCAGAACGCATCCTCGGGGAGCTCGAAGCGCTCGACCAGCGCGATCGGCGAGAACCGGTCGCCGGCGACCTCGTCCGCGTAGACCTCGAGCGAGCGCTGGCGGCCGACGATGAAGTTCCCGTCGGCGTCGAGCATGTTGTACGCACCGGTGAGCCCGCCCGTCGTCGGCTCCGGCGGCTCCGCCTCGCGCTCGGCGGGCAGGTAGAGGTCGATGACGTCCCCGGTCTCGTGGTCGAGCTTCACGACGGCCCGGGTGTCGGTCGTGTTGACGAGCGAGCCCCAGACCGCGATCCCGCCGTCCTCGTAGGGCTCGCTGAACTGGAGCGAGATCGGCACCCCGGGCAGCGGCGCGTGGCGCGTCGGCACCGAGCCCGTCGCACCCGGACCGGGGAGAACGGACGACCCCTGGGCGTAGCTGCTGCGATGGGTGGTGGCCCAGGGCGCGTCCGGCAGCGCCGGGTTGCACGGCGGCTCGTGCGCAGCCTCGGGGCTGTCGCAGCCGGCCGGTCCCTCGCCGGCGCGGGATGCGGCACGCGCGCCCGCCCCGACCGGCGCGGACAGCACCGCCACGCACAGCACGGCCACGACGACGCAGCCGCGCCGCGCCCGAACGCTCCAGGATGAGGACATACGAAGCTCCCGCCCGGAAGGGTTCTAGCGCGTCGCGGCCCTCGGTCGCGCTCGCCCGCTGGCATCGAAACGACCCGGCCCCCGGTACGCTCGGCGAGATGCGCCGGGTGGCGGTCGTGGTGTTTGCCGCGCTGGCCGCGTGCGGCTCCAGCAGTTCCGGCAGCGGCGGCAGCACCGACCGGTGGCGGCCGGCCGTCGAGGACACGTGGCAGTGGCAGCTCCAGGGCGAGCTGAACACCGGCTACGACGTCGACGTCTACGACGTCGACGTGCTCGACACGAGCGCGGAGACGATCGCCGACCTCCACGGCGACGGCCGACGAGTCGTCTGCTACTTCTCCGCCGGGACGTGGGAGTCGTTCCGGGACGACGCGGACGCGTATCCGGACGACGTGATGGGCGCGCCGGTCGAGGGGTTCGCGGACGAGCGCTGGCTCGACGTGCGCGACGACGCGGTCCGTGCCGTGGCCACAGACCGGCTCGACCTTGCCCGCGAGAAACGTTGCGACGGTGTGGAGCCCGACAACGTCGACGGCTGGGACCACGACACCGGCTTCGACCTCGCGGCCTCTGACCAGCTCGACTTCAACCGCTTCCTCGCCGACGCCGTGCACGAGCGCGGCCTCGCGGTCGGCCTGAAGAACGACCTGGCACAGGTCCCCGAGCTCGTCGACGACTTCGACTTCGCGGTGGTCGAGCAGTGCCACGAGCTCGGCGAGTGCGATGCGCTCGCGCCGTTCGTCGAAAGGGGGAAGCCCGTGTTCGACGCGGAGTACGCCACCGAGCTGGTCGCCAATCCGGACGCCACGTGCGCGGACGCGCTCGCCCGCGACCTGCGCACGTTGCTGTTGCCGATGGACCTCGACGACTCCTTCCGGATCAGCTGCGACGAGGGCTGACGGGCTCGGCGGCGGTGGGCGGCCGGGGACCACGACGCGCAGCCGCTCGACCCCGGGCTCCCTGACGCGGCGCGCTGAGAGCGCGCCGCGGTGGCCTCAGTCGGCTGCGGGCACGAGCGCCATGGTCTCGAACGCGTGCGCGGCGGCGGCCGCCCGGCTCCGCACCCCGAGCTTGCGGTACACGTTGCCGAGGTGCTTCTTCACCGTGCCGAGCGAGATGCCAAGACGCCGGGCGATCTCGTCGTTGGTGGCGCCGCGCGCCGCGGCCAGCAATACCTCGGCCTCGCGGTCACTCAACCCGAGCGCCCGCAGCGGTGTGGCGTCGGGTTCCAGCGAACGCTCGTCGCAGAGGATCACGTCCTCGCCGTCGCCGGGGACGTAGCGCAGGATGAGGCGACGACCGTCGCTCTCGGCGACCAATGGTCGTGCCAGCGGCGGCAGCGAGTCGCGCCGGCCCAGCCGCCGGCGCTGCGCGCGCAACCAGTCGAGCACCGTCTCGGCGACGTCGTGGCCCCGCGCCGGGGGGAAGAAGCGGCAGAGCGTCGCCGCTGCCCCGGCACCCAGCGGTTCGACGCGGCCAGCGTCGTCGACGAGCAACACGCTGCGTCCCTCGGCCGCGAGCGCACCCGTCACCGCCTCCAGCGATCCGCGCAGCGCTGTGTGGAGCTGCGCGTTCCGGTACGCCTGCACGAGGTGCGGCCGCACGAGCTGGAGGACGGTTCGGTCGCGCTCGGAGTAGTCGGTCCGTCCGCCCCGGCTCAGCGCGATCCCGATCACGATCGGTCGCGGCGCGGGCAGGCCGACCGACATCTGGTACTCGACGCCGAGCTCCCGGAAGAGGTGCTCGTAGAGATTCAGCCGGTGCAGCTCGCGCCGGGTGAGGAAGTCGGAGATCTTGATCGGCGAGCCGTCGTCGGTTCGCCGGTAATGCGCCACGAGCGGGTGCTCGTGCACGTACCTGCCGAACGCCTCCTCCTGCGTCGGCGTCAACGGATGCGGCTCCATGACGACCGCGACGCGCGGCGGGTCGACCTCGTTGTAGGAGACGTAGTCACTCGGCACCAGCACGCTCATCTCGGCGACGACGCGGCGCGCGTATGCGTCGAGATCCCCGAGTTCCGACACGGACCTGATCGCCTCCAGGAGCGCGGCCGTGTCCCGTGTGCTCAAGGACTCCATCGCTGCATTCTCGCACCCGTCCGGTTCCTCCCGAGGGGTGGCCGATCGGCCCATTGACGCCACGGGACGCGCGGAGGACG
>CAYRHS010000062.1:10485-17204 GCA_964424125.1 uncultured Burkholderiales bacterium | reverse complement strand
GCGGTGCGGACGGCGTCGACTCCCGTCGGATCGGGCGCTCACCCTCGTAGCGGTCGAACCCGGCCGCGATGACCGTGATGCGCACCTCGTCTCCGAGCGCGTCGTCGATGCTGGCGCCGAAGATGATGTTCGCATCGGGATGCGCGGTCTCCTTGACGACCTCGGCCGCCTCGTTGACCTCGAACAGGCCGAGGTCGGACGGACCGGCCACGTTGAGCAACAGGCCACGTGCGCCCTCGATGCTCGCCTCGAGCAGCGGGCTCGAGATCGCGGAGCGCGCCGCGTTCACCGCACGACCCTCCCCGGACGCGTACCCGATCCCCATCAGCGCCGAGCCTGCGTCGGTCATGATCATGCGGACGTCGGCGAAGTCGGTGTTGATGAGCCCGGGCGTGGTGATGAGGTCGGTGATGCCCTGCACACCCTGGAGCAGCACCTCGTCGGCCATCTTGAACGCGTTCAGCATCGAGGTCTTCTCGTCCGAGACCTGGAGCAGCCGATCGTTGGGGATCGTGATGAGCGTGTCGACCTTCTCCTTCAGGCGCTGGATCCCGCTCTCGGCCTGGACCGCCCGCCGCCGGCCCTCGAAGGTGAAGGGTCGGGTCACCACCCCGATGGTGAGCGCACCGATGCTCTTGGCGACCTCGGCCACCACCGGCGCGCCGCCGGTGCCCGTGCCGCCGCCCTTGCCCGCGGTGATGAAGACCATGTCGGCGCCCTTCAGCACCTCCTCGATCTCCTCGCGGTGCTCTTCGGCCGCCTGGCGGCCGATGTCGGGGTCGGACCCCGCGCCGAGCCCCCGCGTGAGCTGACGACCGACGTCGAGCTTGACGTCCGCTTCGCTCAGCAACAGCGCTTGGGCATCGGTGTTGACCGCGACGAACTCGACGCCTTTCAGGCCGGCATCGATCATCCGGTTCACGGCGTTGCAGCCCCCGCCGCCGATCCCGATGACCTTGATCAACGCCAGGTAGTTCTGCGGAGCCCCCAGCATGCTCTCCTCGTCCTCTCTTGTTTCCGGTGCCTCTGCCCGTGATCGTCCGGGCCCCAGCCGACGGTCGGCGTGACCCTCGACCTCGACTCGAGGTTGAAAGTTATGTAAACCTACGGTATTGGTAGAGACAGTACAGAAGTCGATTCCGGAACGCAACGATTCCGTGGGCTACTCCAAGCGCTCTTCTCCCGGTACGGGAGAGTCCACCCCGGCCCCGGCCGACGCGTCGGGGAGCGCGGGCGAGGCACCCCCCGGTCCCACGACCGGCGCCTCGGGGACGGAGACGTCAAGGTACGCGACGTGACGCCCGTCGAGGTGACCGAGGAGCGCGATCGCGACCGCGAATCGGTCCGAGAGGTCCCCGGTGGGCTCCCCGAGGCGGACCTCGGTTCCACCTTCGAGCACAAGGACCGCGTTCGTGCCCTCTCCCCCGGCATCGTCGACACGGACACCGCGGACGAACACGAGCAGCTCGTCGGGGATGGCCGCGGCGACGGCCGCGGCCGCAGGTTGCGCGATCGTCTCCCCGGCCTCGGGGACGGCTCCGGCGTCGAGCAGCTCGGGGACGTAGAGCGCGTTCGGCGCGCGGTCGTCGAGCACGCGCCCGGTGGCGTCGACGAGCGCCACGTGCTCGTCGTCGACCCGTACCCAGGAGCGGGCTTCTCGCTCCCGCACGTCCACCCTCAGCTCCCCCGGGAAGTGGCGGGACACCGATGCGTCGGCGACCCAGGGCAGCGCCTCGAGGCGCCGGGCGACGGCCCCGGTGTCAACGAACAGGAGCGGATCACCCCGGTCGATCCCCGTGGCCGCCAGAGCGTCCTCCACCGTCGTGTGCTCGGCGCCGCGGATCCCGATGTGGTCGACGTCGAGCAGCGGGGACCGTACCGCTGCCCACCCCCCCACGCCGAGCGCGGCGACGACGAGGAGCACGGCGAGCACCCGGAGCCGCCGCCGCGCCTCCGCCCGCCGGACGGCGACCCGCCGGGCGCGGATCCGCGGATCGACCCGCGAGACCGTTCCCGTCGGCGCGGTGCTCACGACGAGAACCCCACGAGACGCAGCTCCGGCTGGAGCACGACACCGGTGCGGGCGGCCACCCGTCGCTGGACCTGCTCGATGAGCTCCCGGACGTCGTCCGCCCGGGCGCCCGGCTCGGCCTGGAAGAAGTTGGCGTGCTTGGTCGAGACGCTCGCGGCTCCCACGCGCAGGCCCTTCAGCCCGCAGACGTCGATCAATCGGCCGGCCGAGTCACCGGGCGGGTTGGCGAACACGGAGCCCGCGTTGGAGCCACCGGGTTGGTGCTCACGTCGCCAGCGGACGATCTCCGCGATGCGCTCCTCGCAGCGCTGCGGCTCGTCGGGAGTCACCCGGAACCGGGCCGCCAGCACGATCTCCATTGGCCCCAGCCCGGAGGAGCGGTAGCCGAGGTCGAGGTCGTCGACGGCGCGGGTCTCGATCTCCCCCGACGCGAGATCGGCCACCCTCGCGTCGACGAGCACGTCGCGCGTCTCGCGACCGTGGCCTCCCGCGTTCATCCGGACGGCGCCGCCGACGCTGCCGGGGATGCCGACGTAGAACTCCAGTCCGCTGCGGCCCGCGGCAGCCGTACGTCGGGCCAGCACCGGTTGGGCGAGCGCGGCACCGCCCGTCACCGTTCGCTCGTCGATGGCCAGCGCCTCGAAGGTCGCTTCGAGGACGATGCCGAGGCCGGGGAAGCCTGCGTCCGCGACCAGCAGGTTCGAGCCCCGCCCGATGACCAGGACCGGGGGTCGTTGCCCCCGGATCACGGAGGCGACGGCTGCAAGCTGGTCCTCGTCGGCGACGCGGACCAGGACCGAGATCGGGCCCCCGAGCCGGTAGCTGGTGAGCGTGCTCGCGGGCACGTCGCGCTCGACCCGGTCCGGGAGGCGCGCCGCGAGCTCGGGCGCCAGCTCGCGAGCGGAGACCGCCGTCACGACGCCGACCGCGCAAGCCATGCGTCCGCCAACGTCGTCACGTCACCCGCGCCCAGGGTGAGGACCACGTCTCCCGGGCGCGTGATGCGACCGAAGGCACCGACGAGATCGGCTCGGCGCGGCAGGTAGGCCACGGGGAGCTCGGGATGCGCATCGAGCACGGAGCGGAGGATGAGCCGGCCCGAGACGCCCGGACGCGGCGCCTCGCCGGCGCCGTACACGTCGGTGAGCACGACCTCGTCGGCGTCGACGAAGGCGTCGGCGAAGTCACGCCAGAGCCGGCCGGTGCGGGAGTAGCGGTGCGGCTGGAACACGACGACCACCCGCTTCCACGGCCCTTCACGCGCCGCCGCGATCGCGGCCTCGATCTCGCCCGGGAGATGCGCGTAGTCGACGTCGACCCTCACACCGTCGCGCTCACCCCGGAACTGGAAGCGGCGCGCCACGCCCCCGAAGCCCATCAGCGCCGCCGCGATGTCGGTGAACTCGACCCCGAGCTCCGTGGCGATCGCCGCTGCTCCCAGCGCGTTGGATGCGTTGTGCCTCCCGGGGACCGGGAGCTCCAGCCTCCCGAGGCGCGTCCCGCCTCGCCGGACGTCGAAGCTGCTGCCCGCGCCGCTCCCCCCGTAATCCACCGCCCGGTAGTCGGCGGCGTTCGACCAGCCGTACGTCCTCCCCTGCCCCGCGTGTTCCACGAGCCCCGCCGCGATCGGGTCGTCGGCGCAGACCACCACCGGCCCTGGGATGCCGGCGACGAAGCGCCGGAACGCATCGACGAGCGCGTCGAAGTCGCCGAAGTGGTCGAGATGGTCGGCCTCGACGTTGGTGACGACCGCGACTTCGGGCTCGAGCGCGAGGAACGTGCCGTCGCTTTCATCAGCCTCGACCACCAGCCACTCGCCGACGTCGTACGCGGCATTCGTGCCGACCTCGTTCAGCTCGCCGCCCACCAGGAAGCTGGGTTCCCAACCCGCGCCGCGCAAGATCAACGCGAGCATCGACGCGGTCGTGGTCTTGCCGTGACTGCCCGAGACGGCCACGGTTCGGCGAGTGGCAACGATGTCTCGCAACGCGTCGGCTCGTCGCAGGACCGAAACGCCACGAGCGCGCGCCGCCGCGACCTCCGGGTTGTCGTCGGGCACGGCGGTCGAGACGACGACAGCATCGGCGTCGGTCGGGACGTTCTCTGGTGAGTGCCCCACCACGGTTCGGATCCCCAAGAGGCGGAGCCGCTCGAGACTGCGCGAATCCTTTAGATCGGATCCGCTCACCCGGTGGCCCATCTGGGCGAGGACCGTGGCGATCGCGCTCATCCCGGCCCCGCCGATCCCGATGACGTGCACCGTACGAGGCGCGCGCAGGTCCAGGCTCCCGGTGAGGGTGGGTTCGCCGCGGTCGGCAGGACGATCAGCCAACACGCCGCTCCTCCACGAGATCGGCGACGCGCGCCGCGGCATCGGGTCGGGCGAGCCCACGGGCCGCGGAACCCATGCCCTCGAGCCGGTCCGGCGCCCCCAGCAGCGAGGACAGGAGCGGCTCGACCGCCTCGACGTCGCAGTCCTCGTCCGGAACGGACACGGCCGCGCCTGCCGCCGCGAGGGAGCGGGCGTTGGCCGTCTGGTGGTCGGCCGTCGCCGCCGGGAACGGCACCAACACGGCCGGCACGCCCGCCGCAGCCAGCTCCGCGACCGTGACGGCGCCCGAGCGGCACAACGCCAGCGACGCGGCCGCGTAGAGCTGCTCCATGTGCTCCTCGTAGCGCACGAGTCGGTATTCGAGCGCATCCCCGGCGCTTCGGATCGCGTCGAGGCGCGTGCTGCAGCGCTCGAAGTCCCGGGGACCGCT
The DNA here is from genome assembly GCA_964424125.1 of uncultured Burkholderiales bacterium. GTDB lineage: Bacteria > Actinomycetota > Acidimicrobiia > IMCC26256 > JAOSJL01 > CAYRHS01. The sequence continues at coordinate 12,410 of CAYRHS010000062.1, read as the reverse complement.
CACGTGGTGGACCCGGAGGTCGTCGCGGCCACGCCAACACCCGTAGAGCCCGAGCGCGGCGTCGTTGATCCGTCGAGCTCCCAGCGAGCCGCCGAAGACCGCCAGCAACGGACGGGCGGCGTCGGGAGCGCGCTCGACCGCGACGATCTCCGCCCGCACCGGATTCCCGGTCAGCACGGCCCCTCGAAGCGGTGTCCCAGGCAGCGACACCGCCGCCCGAGCGCCGAGACGCGTCGCGATCCGGTTGGCCAGGCCGGGGGCGGCGTTCTGCTCGTGGACGACGACGGGGATCCGGCGCAACCGCGCCGCCACGATGGTCGGGAGCGACGCGTATCCACCGAGGCCGACGACGACTCGCGGCCGGAGCCGGCCGACGAGCCGGAACGCGCGCACTGTTGCCACCACGGTCTGCCACGCGGCCCGCAGATTGGCAACGGTGAAGCGGCGCTGGAGCCCGCGTCCCGGAAGGAGCTCGACTCGGAAGCCGGCGTCGGGGACGGCCGTCGCCTCGAGCCCGCGCGCCGTACCGACGAAGCGGATCGTCGACCGGGGTCGTCCACGCGCGACGAGCTCCTCGGCGATGGCGAGCCCCGGGTACACGTGGCCGCCGGTCCCACCCCCTGCCACGAGGACGTCGACTCGCTCCTCGTCCCGGAGCCCACTGTCGCGGGTCATCGTCCTCGCCCCGACGGCACCCTGCGCCCCTGGCGAGCCACGTTGCCGAGGATCCCCGCGGCCACCATGGTGAAGACGAGCGCGGATCCCCCGAAGGACACGAAGGGAAGCGGGATCCCCGAGACCGGCAGCAACCCGAGGACCGCGCCGATGTTGATCGCGGCTTGGCCGACGACCCAGACGGTCACCCCGGCCGCGAGGAGCATGCCGAAGCGATCCGGGGCCCGGAGGGCGGCACGGATGCCGAGGACGGCGAAGCCGGCGAACAGGGCCACGACGAGCGCGCACCCGACGAGTCCGAGCTCCTCGCCGATGACGGCGAAGATGAAGTCGGTGTGCGCGTTCGGCAGGAAGAGCCACTTCGAACGACTCGCGCCGAGGCCGACGCCCGTCCATCCGCCGCTTCCCACCGCGATCAGTGACTGGGCGATCTGGTAGCCGGTGTTCGACGCGTCGGACCAAGGATCGAGGAAGGCGAACACGCGGGCGCGTCGGTACGACGCGGAGATCGCGAGCACACTCACCGCCGTGATGCCGAGGGTGCCGACCGTCAGGAGATGCCGCAGTCGGACTCCGCCCACGACCAGCACGCCGAACGCGATCAACGCGAGGACGATGGTGGAGTCGAGGTCGGGTTGCTTGAGGACCAGGACGCCGAACACACCCAGGACGGCCAGGACGGGCAGGACCACCCGTCGCCAGTCGTAGAGCTCGCGAACGCGCCGGGTGAGCAGGTCCGCGGCGAAGAGGAGGAGCGCGAGCTTCGCCAGCTCCGTGGGCTGGAAACGCAGCGGCCCGAATCCGAGCCAGCGACGCGCACCGTCGACCCGGATGCCGAGGCCGGGAACGAGCACGACCACGAGGAGGCCGACGCTGACGACGAGGAGCGGTATGACCGCTCGCCTCCAGCGCCGGTAGTCGATCCGTGCCGTGACGACGAACGCGCCCAGCCCCACGACGGCCCACGCGACCTGCCGTTCGAAGAAGTACCACGCGGACCCGTAGCTGGCCTCGGCCACGACGGACGACGCCGAGAGGACCATCACCAGACCCACGACCTCGAGGACCGCCACGGTCCCGAAGAGCAGGACGTAGCCACCCGGCCGGGCGGCGCCGGCACGCACCCAGGCGTCGTGGGCGGAGCGGACCACGCCCCGTCGGGGGCGTGTGAGGACCTCAGCTCCGGTGGCCATCTGCAGCCTCGTTCGGGCCCTGGAAGCCGGCGAGTGCGCCGACCGACCGCGCGAAGT
>CAYRHS010000062.1:0-10475 GCA_964424125.1 uncultured Burkholderiales bacterium | reverse complement strand
AACCGGGCGAGAGCAGCACCACATCGCCTGCTTCCGCGATCGTGCTCGCCTCTCGGACGGCCTCCCCGACCGAAGCCACGCGCATGACCGGGACGCCCGACGCGCGGAAGGCGGCGACGACCTCGTCGGCGGCCTCGCCGAAGGCGACGACGCCCCGGAGGTGGGCCGATGCCTCGGTCAGGAGTGAGAGGTCGAGACCCTTGTTCCGACCGCCGGCGAGCAACACGACGTGCTCGAAGGCCCGCACGGCGTGCACGGCCGCGTGCGGGTTCGTCGCCTTGGAATCGTCCACGTAGCGCACCCCTGAAGCTTCACCCACCAGCTGGAGACGGTGGGGGAACACCTCGAAAAACTCGAGCTCCTCGGCGACGCGCTCCGGCGGCACGCCGAGCGCGTCGGCTGCCGCGATCGTCGCCAGCACGTTCGCCCGCTCGACCGGTCCACGGTCGATGGCCGCGAGCGGCAGTACGGCGAGATCGTCGGGGTCGACCACCGCGCCGCCCACGGGCCGCCACGCGCCGGCCCGATCGGGATCCAGCGAGAACGCGCAGCGGAGGGCGGGCGCGTGGGCCGCGAGAGTCCGGACCCGTTCGTCGTCGGCGTTGAAGACGAGCACGTCCTCGCCGTGCTGCCCCCCGAAGACCCGGGCCTTGGCCGCCGCGTATGCCTCCAGACTGGGGTGCCAATCGAGGTGGTCGTCGGCGATGTTCAGCAGCACGGCCACTCGCGGCCGGAACTCGAAGCTGTACTCGAGCTGGAACGACGACACCTCGGCCACCACCAGCTCGACGTCGTCGCGGACGGCATCGAGGAGCGGACGCCCGATGTTGCCCGCTGCCGTGGCGCGCCGACCGGCCCGCTGGAGTACCGCCGCGAGCAATGCCGTCACGGTCGTCTTGCCGTTCGTACCGGTGATCGCCACGATCTCCGGGCGCCCGCGGGTGCGGGCTCGCTCCATCGCGAGGTCGATCTCGGAACGCACGGGAACCCCCGAGCGCGCCGCCATCGCGTGGACCGGATGCGACGGTCCCACTCCCGGGCTCGGCACCACCAGGTCGGAGCGGGCGACCGCGGCACACAGGTCCTCCGGGTCGGGCGCGACCAGCACCTCCACACCCTGCTGTCGCGCATCGCCGACACGCTCGTTCGCCGTTGGTGCGTCCTCGACGACGACGACCGCGTCGCCTCGTTCACGCGCGTCGCGCAGGACGGCCTCGCCGGTCACGCCCAGGCCGAGGACGAGCACGTTCAATCGAGGGACCCCGGGATGTTGATGAAGTCGGCGTAGAAGATCCCGACCCCGAGCGCGACAAAGAGCCCCCCGATGAGCCAGAAGCGGACGATGACGGTGAACTCGGGCCAGCCCCCGACCTCGAAGTGATGGTGGAGCGGTGCCATGCGGAGGATGCGTCGATGGAACACCTGGAACGTGAAGATCTGCCCGATCACCGACACCGTCTCGAGCACGTAGAGCCCGCCGAGGATCGGGAGCAGGAGGTGCGTGTTGGTCAGCAGCGCCATCCCAGCCATGGCGCCGCCGAGGGCCAGCGAACCCGTGTCACCCATGAAGATCCGCGCCGGGGCCGCGTTCCACCAGAGGAAGCCCGCGCAGGAGCCCAACATCGCCGCCGCGACCATGGCCACGTCGAGCGCCTGTGCGGGCTCGATCGCGTAGTCAGCGGGATGGCGGAACTCCCAGAAGCCGATGACGACGAACGCCGCGAACACCAGCGCGGCCGAGCCTGCCGCGAGCCCGTCGAGCCCGTCGGTGATGTTCACCGCGTTCGAGGCCGCCATGACGACCAGCACCGCCCAGATCCCCCAGCCAACGGTCCCGAGGTCGATACCGAGCTCCCGCGTGAACGAGAGGTGGGTCGACACCTCCACCCATTTGAGTGCGAGCAACGCGAAGACCACGGCGACGAACAACATGCCGCCGGTTTTCCCGCGCTTGCGGAGTCCGAGGTTCCGGCGACGCCGCACACCAAGCACGTCGTCGACGAGGCCGACTGCCGCCAATCCCAGGACCAGCAGGACCAAGACGATGCCCGAACGCGCGAACGCCACCGCCTCGGTCCGCACGTGCGCGACGAGGTAGCCCGCGAACGCCGCGCCGACGATCGCGATCCCACCCATCGTCGGCGTCCCGGCCTTCGTCATGTGCGGATGCGAAATGGGCCCGTCGTCGCGGATCGTCTGCCCGACGCCCCGTGACTTGAGGACACGGATCAACAGCGGCGTCCCGAAGACCGCGAGGGCGAACGCACTCGCGGCCGCGAGCAGCAGCCCGATCACTGCGCTCTCCCACCGGCGCCGTCCGCCTCCACGAGGCCGGATGCCACCATCTCGAGACCCGCGGCCCGGCTCGCCTTCACGAGCACGACGTCCCCCGCCCCGACCCGTCCGAGCAGCGTCGAGAGCGCAGCCGCCGCGGTTCCGACCTCCACGACGTCGTCGAGGCCCGACTCCTTGGCTGCCCTCGCGATCGCCGCCGCTTCTTCCCCCACGGCGACGAGTACGTCGGCCGATACCGCCACCCTGTGCCCCACGGCCTCGTGCTCGCGCTCGGTGTGGGCGCCGAGCTCGAGCATCGGCCCGAGCACCGCGACCCGCCTCCCTTCGGCCGGGAGGCTGCGGAGAGCGTGGAGGGCCGCGGCCACCGACATCGGGTTGGCGTTGTAGCTGTCGTTCAGGACCGTGAGCCCCTCCGGAGAACGGTCGAGCTGCATCCGCCACGCGGAAGGTCGGGCGGCCGCCAGGCCCCGGGCCACCGCGGCCGAGGAGCAACCGAGGCGCAGCGCCACCGCAGCCGCGAGGGACGCGTTCAGCACCTGGTGCGCTCCTCGCAACGGGAGCCGGGCGCTCAGATCCCCCCAGGGCGTCGCCAGCTGCATGGTGGCCCGGAGCTCGTCGTCGAGGGTCGTCGTCACGATCCGGACGTCGGCACCGGCGGACCGGCCGGCCGTCACGATCTCCGCCTCGCAGCGGGCCGCGAGCGTCGGTGTCCATTCGTCGTCGGCGTTGAGGACCGCGACACCGTCCGGGCGCAACGACTCGACCAGCTCGCCCTTGACCCGCGCCGTGGCCTCCGGGCCTCCGAGGTGCTCCGCGTGCGCGAGGCCCACGTTGGTGACGACGCCGACGTCGGGCCGAGCGATGCTCGCGAGGTGTCGGATGTCACCCGCGAAGCGCGCTCCCATCTCGACGACGACGGTCGAGACCTCGGTCGGCGCGTCCAGGAGCGTGAGCGGGAGCCCGGCTTCGTTGTTGAGGGATCCGGAGCTCGCGTGCACGCTCCGATCAGCAGCGAGCGCCGCGGTCACGAAATCCTTCGTGGCCGTCTTGCCGACCGAACCCGTGACCGCGACGACTGTCGCCCCGAGTTGGTCGCGGCGCACGGCAGCCAGGGAACCGAGCGCGGCCAGGGGATCCGGGACCACGACCAACGGTGCGTCCGTCGGGATCAACGGGTCGTCGGCACGCCGCGCGACGAGCGCGGCCGCAGCACCGGCCGCGAACGCGTCGGCGACGAAGTCGTGTCCGTCACGATTTCCCCGGAGGGCGACGAAGCACTGACCGGGCTCCAGCTGCCGCGAGTCGATCGCGAAGCCACGGACGACCGTGTCAGCGCCGATCGTGGCGTCTCCGCCGGTGTACCTCGCGATCTCGTGGACCGTCCAGCTCATCGGACCGGCCTCACCGGAGTGCCCCGAGGAGGGCACGCGCCACTTCCCGGTCGTCGAAGGGAATCACCGAGCCGTTGATCTCCTGGCCGCGCTCGTGGCCCTTGCCCGCGATGACGACCACGTCACCGGGACGCGCGGCGTCCAATCCTCGTTCGATCGCAGTCCGCCGATCGAGCTCGACGATCGGCTCGCCGCCCGCGGCCCGCACGCCTTCCGCCGCTTCCCGCGCGATCAGTGCCGGATCCTCCGAGCGCGGGTTGTCCGACGTGACGACCACCTCGTCGGCGAGGCGAGCCGCGGCCGCTCCCATGGCCGGTCGCTTGTCCCGGTCCCGATCGCCGCCACAGCCGAACACGACGACCACACGCCCATCCGCGAGCTCGCGCGCCGTCTCGAGGACCCCTGCGAGGGCATCCGGCGTGTGCGCGTAGTCAACGAACACATCGAAGGCCTCATGGGTGCTCACCCGCTCGAAGCGGCCGGGGACGACGACCGGTCGAGAGAGCCCCTCGGCGACCGCGTCGAGCGCGATCCCCACCGCGGGAACGAGCGCGGCGGCCGCGGCGGCGAGCGCGTTCGAACGGTTCCAGGAACCCGCGAGCTGGAGTCTGACCGGAGCTCGAGCGCCGTCGGCAGTCCGCAGCGTCATTCGCGAACCCTGTCGATCGCTCGCGACGTTCTCGACGGTCACGTCCGCCTCGGGCGCCTCACCGAACGTGACGACCTCGAGGCCCTGGGCCGCGGCCTGCTCGACCAGCCGCGGTCCCGAGTCGTCGTCGACGTTGATGACCGCGACGTTCGTGAACCGCGGCGCGAACAGCAGGAGCTTCGCGGCGAAGTACTCCTCGAGGGTTCCGTGGTAGTCGAGGTGTTCGTGCGTGAGGTTGGTGAAGACCGCGGCGGCGAAAAAGGTGCCGTCGACGCGGTGCTGCACCAGCGCGTGCGACGACACTTCCATCGCGATGGCGTCGACCTGCGCGGCCCGCATCGTGGCGAACACGCGCTGGAGATCGGGCGCCTCTGGCGTCGTTCGCGCGCTGGGGTGTTCGACGCCGCCGATGCGCACGCCCAGGGTGCCGACGACCCCCGGCCGGAGGCCGGCGGCATCGAAGACCTGCTCGAGGAGCAGTGTCGTGGTGGTCTTGCCGTTGGTGCCCGTGACACCCACCACGGGGAGGGAGCGCGACGGCTCGCCCTCGACGAAGGCGGCAACGGGCCCCACGGCCGCGCGCACCGACGGCACCTTGATCTGGGGAACAGGAAGATCGAGCCAACGCTCCACGAGGAGCGCCCGCGCGCCGGCGCCGACGGCAGCGGGCGCGTGATCGTGGCCGTCGGTGGTGCGCCCCCGGATGCACGCGAAGAGTGCTCCGGCGCGCAGGTTTCTGCTGTCGTAGGCGACCGAGGTGATCTCGACGTCGGGATCGCCCCGGTACTCGACCGGTTGCGTTCCACCGGTCAGGGTCGCGTCGAGAGGCCCGGAATCGCCGAGGAGGTCGCGCAGCCGCACGATTGCCTCTATCCGCTCGGCGTCGCGGTCGCGGTCAGGGTATCGGCCCGCGCCCCGTCGCCCGCAGCGGGATCGGTCGCGGGGGGTGCCGCTTGCACTTCGGCGGCGGCCTGCGCCTGCTCCTGCTGCGCCTTCTGCGCTGCCTCCGCGGCCTGCCGCTGGGCGTCCGCCTGCAAACCGGCCGAGGCCTCGGCGAACTGCGTCGAGCCCGTCGTCGGGACGCGAAGGGTCCGCAGGGCGCTGCGCATGATCTCGGAGAAGACGGGGGCTGCGGCGATGCCCCCGTAGTAGGGCTGGGGCCGGTCGAGCACCACGAGCGCGACGAGTTGGGGGTCCTCCGCGGGAGCGAAGCCGGCGAAAGAGCCGTCGAACGCCCCCGCGACGTATCCCGGCCGTCCTTCGGCCGTCTGTTGCGCCGTACCCGTCTTCCCAGCGACCGTGTACCCGTCGATCGCTGCCCGCCGGCCGGTACCGGCGGTGACGACGTCTTCGAGCATGGTGGTGAGGGCCTTCGCCGTCGCCTCGGACACCACCCGACGCTCCGGTGCGAGCGGCTCGTTCTGCCGCTTGCCGTCGGGCCCGACGGTGGCCTCCACCAGCCGCGGGTCGCGCGCGGAGCCGCCGTTCGCGATCGCGAGATAGACGTCGAGGAGCTGCATCGGCGTCACCGCGAGCCCCTGCCCCATCGGAACGGTCGCGATGCTGGTCGCGGAGTAGCTGTCGGGGTCGAGCAGGATTCCCGGAGCCTCGCCCGGGAACCCGATCGCGGTCTCCGAGCCGAGCCCGAACGCTCGCAGGTACGCGTCGAGGCGCTCCTTGCCGAGCTGCTGGGCGATCTGGATCGTGCCGACGTTCGACGATTCCCGCAGGATGTCCGCGACCGTCCAGCCCGCGACCGCATGCCAGTCGTGTTCCTCGAAGGCCTCACCGCCGACGTCGATCGCCGGCCCGACCGTGAACGTCGTGTCGGGAGTGACCAACCCCTCTTCCAGCGCGCCCGCGACGGTGATGACCTTGTTCGTCGAGCCAGGCTCGAACACGTCGGTGAACGCCCGGTTGCGCGTGAAGGCCGAGGCCCGATGCGCGGGCTGGCCGTCCCCGGCGCCGTCCACGTTCGCCATCGCGAGGATGTCACCCGTCTCGACCTCCGCGATGATCGCCGTTCCCCCCGCGGCGTTGAAGTCGCGCACCTGAGCGAGGAGCGCCTCCTCCACCTCGTACTGGAGCGCCTGGTCGATCGTGAGCACGAGGTCGCTCCCACGCTCCGGCGGGTTGTAGGTGCGACGCGCGCTCGGGATCTCTCGCCCTTGGGGATCGCGCTCCACGACCAGCTCGCCCGGGCGGCCCGCGAGCACGTCCTCGTAGCCGGCCTCGAGGCCTCCGAGCCCGTCGTTGTCGAGCCCCGTGAATCCGAGGATCGGTGCGGCGAGATCACCGGCCGGGTAGTGGCGGCGGGACTCCGGCACGAAGTCGATGCCGGGCAGGTCGAGCTGGCGGATCTGGTCCGAAACTCCGGGGTCCACCTTGCGGGCGATGTAGACGAAGGCGGTGTCGGGCTTGGCCAGCTCCGCCTCGAGCGTCCCTGCGTCCTGACCGAGGATCGGAGCGAGCTGCGCCGCGTAGGCGGCAGGATCACGCACGAGCCTCGGGTCGGCCCACACCGTGTCGCTCGGAACCGAGAGCGCGAGGTCGATCCCGTTTCGGTCGAACATGCTGCCGCGTTCGGCCGACAGCGTGACCGTGTGCACACGCTGACCGGCGCCGAGCGCGCTCAGCCGGTGGGCACCGAACCCTTGCAGCTGGACGAGACGAGCGGTGATCCCGCCGAAGACGAGCATCAGGACGACGAGGAGGAAGCCGAGCCGCCTCCGGGCGAGGTGGCGCGCGCTCGGAGGCCGTGGTCGCGCCTTCCCCGCGCGTACGGCCGGCCGGCGGTGCGGGCGGTGCCCCACCTCCTGACCCCGGCGCTCCGGACGTCGCTTGGTGGCAGGCACCGCCCGCGCCTGGGTCCTCTCGGACTGGCCGTGTCGGCTGCGCCGACCCGACGGACGCGCCGCGGTCGTGGCGCGTGCGGGGCGATGAGGCCCGGCTACTCGGGTGTCACGGTTGGGCGTCAAGGTGCGGCTTCACCTCGGCCCACTGCTCCTGGTCCGCGAGCGTCGACGACGTCAACGAGTCGTCCTGCGCGCCTCGCGACACGAGTGGGGCTTCCAAGTACGTGATGGACTCGGGCCGTACCATGCCGAGACGCTCCGTGGCTTCCGCCTCGATTCGCTCGGGAGCGCTCAGCCCCGCGACCTCCAGCCGCAGCTGCTCGTAGTCGAGCTGTGTGGTGTCGATCTCGGACCGCAGCCGTTGGAGCTCGAAGCCTCGTTCGGCCATCACGACGTGGAAAGCGACCGCCGAGAACAGCGAGGTGAAGGCCACAAGCGCGACGAATCGGAGCAGGCCGCGGCGCCGGGTCGAGCGAACCGGCCGGGTGGAGACCGAACGGAGCGCGGGTCGCCGCTCGTCCGCGCGCGACCGCGGCCGTTTGCGCGGCGCGTGGCGAGCGTGCGGTGCGGCGATCGCGGTCACGTACAGGTCCCGTCCCCCGCAGAGGTGACGCGCTCGATCGCGCGGAGCCGTGCGCTCCGAGCTCTCGGGTTCCGTTCGATCTCGGCCGGCGAGGGTCGGATCGCGCCGCGTGTCACTCGCCGGAACTCGGGCTCCCCCGGTGCGACCGGGAGACCCGGGGGCGTGGTCGCGGTCGTGACCTCGAGGAAGCGCTCCTTCACGAGGCGGTCCTCGAGCGAGTGATACGAGATCGCCGCGACCCGGCCACCGGGCTCGATGATCCGAACGGCATCGTCGAGACCTGCGGCGAGGTTCGGGAGCTCCCGGTTGACCTCCATGCGGATCGCCTGGAACGTGCGTCTCGCGGGATGCCCGCCACGCCGGCGGGTTCGAGCGGGGATCGCGTCGTAGATGATGTCGACGAGCTCGCGCGTGGTGTGCAACGGCCGTTCCTCCACGATGCGCCGGGCGATCGCGTTCGCGTAGCGCTCCTCGCCGTTGCGCCGGATCACGTCGGCGAGGCGGTCCTCGTCGTATTCGTTGACGACGTCGGCCGCGGTCAGCGACTGACCGCTGTCCATCCGCATGTCGAGCGGCGCGTCGTGCCGGTACGAGAACCCGCGCTCGGGCCGGTCGAGCTGCGGACTGCTCACGCCCAGGTCGAACAGGATGCCCACGATGTCCCCCTCACCTTGTCCCTCCGCGGGCATCGATGCCCGCACGATCTCCTCGAGTCGCTCGAAGCCGCCTCGCACCACCCGGACCCGGTCGGCGAACGGCTCGAGCGCCGTCGTCGCCGCCCGCACCGCTTCGGAGTCGCGGTCGATGCCCAGGACACGCAGGTCGGGGCGTGCCTCGAGCACGGCCCGCGTGTGTCCTCCGCCTCCGAGAGTGGCGTCGATGACGAGACCGGCGCGGACCGGCTTCAGGAGGTCGAGGACCTCCTCGGCCATGACCGGCTCGTGCACGTACGCCGCAGCCACTCGTCCCCCGCCCCCTGCGTCCCAGACCCTTCGACAGCCCCCCGGACCGACTGGCGCCATCCGGTTGTCTCCCGGATCGACTCGGGTGAAAGCGGGCGGAGTAGGGGCCTTCCACCGCGCCGGCCGGGGGGCTGTCGAGGGGTCCGGGTGCCCGGACCGCCACGTCTTGATTGCTCGCTCAGCTCGCGATCGCCTCCTCGCTCGCTCCCGTGATGCCCCAGGTCACTCGTTCCCTCACTGGGCGAAGCCCGACAGGTCGTCCGCGGCTGCCGAGCTCGCCTCGGTTCGACGCTCGCGCTCGTCCCAGCGCGCCGCGTCCCAGATCTCGATGCGGGCGAAGACGCCCGCCACTACCACCTCGCGGTCCAGACCTGCGAACGCCCGCAAGTGCGCGGGGATCGCCACGCGGCCCTGCTTGTCCGGCTCGACCTCGGCCGCGCCGGCGAAGAAGGAACGGGCGGCCTCCTGGGCGCTTCGGCTGCCGTGGCGCATCCGCTCCCGAGTGTCCGCCGCGACCTGCTCGAACTCCTCGGGCGGGAACACGTAGAGGCACGGATCGGTCATCGCCTTCGCCATGTAGGCCCCGGCCTCCAGCTGCTCGCGAAAGCGCGCGGGCAGGGTCACCCTGCCCTTGGGGTCGAGGGAGTGGCGGTACTCCCCGAGAAACATGGTCCCCCTCGTAGGTCCTGATCCCCACTGCGCACCACTTTATGCCACTCTCCCCCACCAGTCAACACCGAGCCGCCCCCCAGCACCCCGATCGAGGCCGCGCGCGCCCCACCACGCACCGCAGGAAGAAACACCGGGCGGTGCCCGCGCCCGGCGGGATCACGCGCTAGGTGTGCGCGGCGACCGCCTCGAGGTAGGGCTCCCACAAGGGATCGACGGCGCCGGCCGCAGCCGCGATCCACACGCGGGCACGCGGGACCCGCGGGTTCCGGCGCAGCTGCAGACCGGTCTCGTGGAGCAGCCGATCACGCTTGATCGCATTGCAGCTCCGACACGACGCGACGACGTTCTCCCAGGCGTGGGATCCACCCCGGGACCGCGGGACGACGTGGTCGATGTTCTCCGCCGCACGGTCGCAGTACTGGCACCGGTGCCCGTCACGAGCGAAGACGGCGCGCCGTGAGAGCGGGATGCGCGTCCGGTGCGGGACCCGGACGTAGTCACGGAGACGAACGACTGCGGGAACCGGGAGAGCCAGCCGCTCGGAGCGGATACTCGCACCGTTGTGGTGCAGGATCTCCGCCTTCTCCTTCAGGACCAGCAGCACCGCCCGACGCGAAGTGACGACGCACAGCGGCTCGAAGGTGGCGTTGAGCAGGAGCGCTCTCGTCACATTCGACCTCCGGCCGCGTCGAGTCCGCCGAATTCTAGTGGGGCGCCCCGATCCCACCCGCGACGGCGCTCAGCGAACGTCACGCTCCCGGCACCATTCGAGGTAGTCCACGACGTCACGAGGACGGGGTGGGCGCTCGTCGCCGTACGCGGTCCGGGATCGGAAGCGAAGATACGCCGAGCTCGGGATCGGAAGGTACGGGGCCCGCTGCCACCACCCCCGCGGGCTCATCCGCAGCGCCTGGCGCCATGCGGTCAGCCACAGATGCGGCCGGACCGCGACGAGCGCGGCCGTCCGTCCCCACGCTCCCGACCGGGACGGCGAGTCCATCCCCGCACGGTACCCTCGCGCCCCGGGCGCCGAGGCGCGCCGGTAGCCGACATACGGTGCGAATCGGA
>CAYRHS010000061.1:579-17209 GCA_964424125.1 uncultured Burkholderiales bacterium | reverse complement strand
CCCGCTGAGCTTCAACGAGTTGGGCTGGGCCGCCAGCTTCACGTTCTGGATCTTCCTGTACGCGTGGGTGAGCTGGAGCGTCGCGGGCCAGACCCTGGGCAAGCTGCTCCTCGGGCTGCGGATCGTCACGCCGAGCGGGGGCCGCATCGGGTGGGTCCGGGCGCTCCGGCGGATCGTGGGCTGGTTCATCGCGCTGATCCCCTTCGGGCTCGGTTTCGCGTGGATCGTGGTGAGCCCGACGCGGCGGGGCTGGCATGACTACATCGCCGGCACCTGCGTCGTGTATGACTGGGACGCACACGTCGGGTCGATGTTTGCTCCCCGTCCCCACGGCGTGGCCCGGCTCGTTCCTCGCCGCACGTCGACGCCGAGTCAACCGTCGTAGGTTCCGGATTCCTGCTCCTGGGCGACGACGCGCAGGTCCAGATTCACTTCGCGCTGGAGTCCGTCCGCGAGCGAACTGCCGAGCTCGTTCAACGGCGGCGGGTTGCCGGGTCCCGCGATGACGACGCTGACGTCCGTGCCGTCGATGGCGATATTGACCAGCGAGAAGCTGGTGCCCGTGAGCCAGTCGTCGACGGCGGACTCGGCCTCGTTCGTGGCCAGGGCGTCGGCGGTGATCCGTTGCCCGGTCGCGACGAGCGGGGCCATGACCAGGAGCGCGCCGATGCACACGGTCGCGAAGGAGGTGCGGATCTGGCGGCCGTGCTGTTCGAGGCGGAACAGCGGTGTGAAGCCGACGAGGACGAAGACCACGCTTCCCGCGAGGATGATGGCGACGAAGTTGGTCGCGAACAGCAGGAGGGCGCCGAGCGCGTCGGCGTACTGGCCGAACTCCAGCGTGAGCCCGATGACGCTCAGTGGAGGGACCAGCGCGACGGCCACCGCCACACCGGGCAGCGAGTCGGCGACGTCCGGTCGACTGATGGCGAACGCCCCCGCCGCGCCTGCCGCGAGCGCGATGAGGAGATCGATCATCGTGGGGCTCACCCGTGAGGTGACCTGGCTGTTCATCACGGTGCTGGGGATCTGCGGGACCCACGTGGCGATCAGGAAGGCAAGGACGACCGAGCCGACGACACCGCCGAGCACCGTCAGCGCGGAGCGCAGGGCTCGATTCGGCCAACCCATGACGAGCGCCGCGGCGAGCGCCATGATGGGTGTCATCAGCGGTGCGATGAGCATGGCGCCGATCACGACCGCGGTCGAGTCGCTCACGAGGCCGAACGTCGAGATCGCTACCGCGAGGGCCATCAACACGGCGAAGCGCCCGAGTCGCTGGCGGAACTGCGCCCCTTCGAAGAAGAGCTTGGTGACGATGGCCTGGCGCCCGTCCGGCTCGAGCTCGTGCTTTCGCAGCCAACGTGTCACGATCTGCTGCGCGTCCACCGGGACCGGCTCGGCCGGTTCGAGGCCTCCCTCGCCGGCGCGCACCTGAGCGATCACCATGATGGCGCCGGCGACGATCCACACCGCTCCGACGGTCAAGACGGTGAAGGTGACTGCGGCCGTTGGGAACGCTGTCGCCCCGACCCCGAGCGCACCGAGGAGCGCACCTCGTACGAGCCGCCAGCGAGCGTCGTCGCCCTCCCGCCGTCGGAACGCGCCGACGATGTCGACGAACCCGTAGACGAGCAGGACGAGTCCGAGGACCAGCCCGACGAACGCCAGCGACGCGTTGGGCGAGACGATCAGCAATCCGCCGGCGAGCAGTGCAGCGACGGCCACCCAGGTGCGGGTGCGTATCGGTATGCTTCGGCTTCGTTGCCAGAGCTCGATCCCGGCAGTCACCACGAGCCCGACGCCCACGACGACCCCGGCGAGCTCGTCAGCACGGTCGGGACGCGTCAGGAGCACGAAACCCGCAACGACGGCAACGGCCGCTCGCAGCGTCGTGGGGTTGACGAATCGGCTCACCCCCTGATTCAAGCGTGCGGGGGCAGGCAGGTGGTGTTCTCCGTCGGTATCATCGACTGTTCGTTTGCGGCGGCTTCTGGACCGGCACCGGTCCGACAGCAGGGATTGCTCCGATGGAAGCGGACGTCGACGCTCCGGTATCCGTGAGCCCTGATCAGTGCACGTGGCGACGCGTGCCATGGCTCGAGGCCGCGCTCTTCGCGAGTTCCGCGGCGTTCGCGCTCCTGGCGGCCCGCTTCGGGCTCGCACCGCATCAGGCATGGGGCCGGATGACGTTCTGGCCGTATGCGATCGCGGCGGTGTTGGTCGTGGTGCTCGCGATCGCTGCGCCGCGTGCCTCGCGTACCCGCGCGCGGATCGTCCTCACGCTGGCGCTCCTCGGAGCGGTCACGATCGCCCCGCTCGGCGACCAGGTCGCAAAGCGTGCAGCCGACCACCTCGGCCACCACGCTCAGTCCGAGGTGCTCGTGGTCGAGCAGGCGTCGTCCGCGCTGTTCCGCGGCGAGAATCCCTACGACGCCGTCTTCGACGACGGGCTCCTCGCCCGGCGCAAGACCGCGACGCAAACTCACTATCCGTACTTGCCCGGGATGCTGATCCTCGGAGCCGTACCCGATGGTCTGGGGGCGCTCTCGGACGCGCGTGTTGCCTTCACAGCAGCGACGCTGGCGGTGTTCGCGCTCGCCCTAGCCGTCGCTCGCCGGCGGATGCCGCTCCTCCGCGCGCTCCAGGTTCTGGCGGTGCTCCCGACGGGCGCGCTCGTCCTCGCGACCGGAGGTGACGACCTACCGGTGCTCGCGCTGATGCTCCTCGCGCTGGTGCTCGTCGACCGTCGACATCCGGTCGCGGCCGGTGTCGCGATCGGCCTCGCCGCGGCAATGAAGCAACTGGCGTGGCCGCTCATTCCGTTCCTCGTCGTCGCGGCGCGCGACCGCGATGACGAACCGGCGCGAGGTCGGATGCTTGCCGCGACCGGTCTCGTGCTCGTTCCGGTCGTCCTGCCCTTCGTGATCTGGGACCCGGGGGCGTTCATCGAGGACGCGGTGCGCTTCCCGCTCGGGCTGAGCAGTGAAGCGAGCGCGGCCGCCAGCCCGACCCTGGGCCGCCTGCTCACGAGCCTCGTCCCCGGGGGCGGAGCGGTGCTCGGGGTGGCGCTGCCGCTCGCTTTGCTCGTGTCGATGGCGTTCATCCTCTGGCGCCGTCCGCCGCGCACGCCGGCAGCCGCGGCCCTGATTGCCGGGCTCCTGATCGCGGGTGTGGTCGCCTTCGCGCCCGCGGTTCGTTTCGGCATCCTCGTCTACGCCGTCAACTTGTTGGTCTGGGCGTGGGTGCTCCGTCCCGAGGACGCGGGGGAACGGGAAGCGGTCCCGCGCCTTCAGCTCTGACATGACTGCGATCGATCTCACGACGAAGGATGGGCGATCCCGCCGTGTTCCGCCGCTTCACCGGTGGATCTTCGAGATCGGTCTCATCGTCGGCATCTACGCCGCCTACACCGCGGTGCGGAACTCGCTCGGGTCCGCAATCGTGCCGACCGACGTGGCGCTTCGGAACGCCTCTCGAATCGTTCACCTCGAACGTGCGATGGGGATCTTCACCGAGGCCTCGCTCCAGGACTGGGCCTTCGCGCACGAGTGGCTGATCCGTCTTGCCAACTTCTGGTATCGGGCCGGGCACTTCTGGATCACGATCGGCGTGCTGGTCTTTCTCTTCGTGCGCAAGCACGGTCGTTATCCGCTGGCGCGGAACGTGCTGCTGTGCACGACGGTGCTCGCGCTCGTCGGTTTCGCGTTGTTCCCGCTTGCCCCGCCGCGGCTGCTACCGGAGGAGTTCGGGTTCGTCGACACCGCGCGCGTGGCCAGCCAGTACTGGACCGCCGACGCGGCCCGAACCGCGTTCAGCCACGCATCCAACCAGTTCGCGGCCATGCCGAGCCTCCACATCGGCTGGGCGTTGTGGGTCGTCTGGGCCGTGTGGCCGGTCGTCGGTCGTCTCGGCCGCGGCCTGGCGTTGGCGCACCTGACGTTCTCGGTGGTCACCGTCGTCATCACCGGCAACCACTATCTGCTCGACGCCATGGGCGGCGCGGCGGTGCTCAGCGCCGGCTGGCTGGCCGGCCACGTCGTCACCAACGCGTCAGCTGGGATCCGAGCTCGATACGCACGAACTGCTACTGCAGAGCGCTTGGATACCGCCGACACGTCGTAATCTGGACAATATGTCCTAAGTATCATAGACTATTCGGGCTTTCGGTTCGCAGGAGCAGCTCGTAGTGTATTGAGGTTGGTGTTGTCTACGGGGGTCAACGTGGTGGATGGGGCCCGTGTGAGGACCCGTGCCGCCCTTCCGGCACTCGCCGGTGTGTTGGCGACCGTCGCGCTCTACGTGTGGGACGACCTCCTGTTCGCGGCGCCGATCGTGGCCGTCAGCGCGGCCGCCGGGCCCTGGACGGCCTTCGCGATCTTCTCGGTCGTCTACGCACTGGGCAGCTTCGTGCTCGCGTTGCTCGCGGTACGCGCCTACGAGCATCTGAGCGGCGGTGAGCCCAGCCGACTTGCTGCATGGCTCCAGCAACGTGCCGGCGGCCGAAGGTCCCGTTTCGCTCGCCGACTCCTTGCCACCGGCAAGCTCGCCGGTTTCGTCGTTTGCAGCTTCGTTCTCGGCGGGATCTTGACGACCTGGCTCATTCGGTACTCAGGTCGCACCCGGGGAATGGTTGCGGTCGCAGCGTGGTCCAGCGCGATCTTCGGCGTGACATTCACTGCTCTGTACGTGGGACTCGGCGCGGCGCTGGGTTCAATCTGACGGCGGGCGAGGACAATGAAGAGCGGTGTCGAAAAGCGGATGGCCGTAACGATCGAGCGCCACGTTGACGCGATGGTGGCTCAGGATTTCCTCGCGCTCTATCGCGAGTCCTTCGCTCCCCTCGAGAGGCTCGCTGCCACGAAGCAGGCATTCTCTGATGATGACTTTTTGGACCACGTCGCTCTCCCCTCCGTCCTCAAGTACGTCGGTTGGGATTCCACTGGCGTACCCTGCGCTCTTGGTCTTGCGGCGACGGATCTACGAACGCTCCCATGGCTCAACGAGGTCTTCTTCGCGACCCGATGGCCCGATCTCCATGCGAGGAATCGCATCTACTACTGGAGCGCACTTCTCGTGCGTCCCGAAGAGCGTGGTGGCCCATGGGTCGAAGCGATCCTCGAGGCGTCCACGCGCCGAACGTTGATCGACGGTGCGATGGTTGCGATGGACTGCTGCAGATTCAACGCGGAGGTTGTCGGCGTTCCCCAAGTCGTCGCAAGCGTTGCTGATCGTCACTGTCGGCTTGAGTTCGAGATGTTCGATTCGCAGCAGTTCTACAGCTACGTCTCGGCGGGAAGGCGTGACGAATCAGTGGACTTGCGGGATTGTAAGGTCGGTGATGTGGTTGTCGACGTCGACGTTCGATCGTGGCCAGCCGAGCTGGACTTGACTGCGATAGAAGAGGCAGAAGCTTCTCGGGGATCGGATGCCGGAAGTCTGGGATCGTCGAGGTGAGTGAAGGTCTCACCGCGCGCGACACACTGCCGTCGACCCGTCAGCGCGGTCTTTCAATTGCGGTTGGGGCCGCGGCCGGCTACGGGTTGACGGAACTCTCGGCCTTCGACTCCGCATTGCAGGAACTCGGAGTGGAGAATCGAAACCTGCTCAAGTTGAGCTCCGTCATTCCGCCAGGTAGCACGATTTCGGAGCCGGGAGGACGGCTGCCTCCATACGGAGCCTGGGGCGATCGCCTCTACGTGGTCATGGCGGAGATGCGCACGAGCACACGCGACGCGGAAGTACATGCCGGTATCGCTTGGGCTCAGGACGAGACCGGGCGGGGGATCTTCGTCGAGCACGCCGGCCACAGCGAGCAACAGGTTCGCTCGGAGCTGGAGCACACGCTGCAGGACATGTGTGACCATCGTGCAGCCGACCTGCGTCCCGGAGGGGTGATCGTCACCGGAGCGACGTGCACGAACGACCCGGTCTGCGCGCTTGCCGTGGCCGTGTACGGCTCGGAGCCCTGGAGCGTCGACACGGCGATCGATCTCCGCAGCCCTAGCGGGTAGCTTCCAATAGCTCATTAGGGGCATAAGGCCCTGCAACCACTCAGCCTGTGGGCCGTCCTGCCGATGCTGACGGTGCATGGGAGAGCGGACGTGGCTGGCTTTCGTGATCGCGGGTCTTGCCGCGGCCCTCACGGCCGCGGCCTCGTCTGCCGCGATCGAGCTCGCGGTCGTGCAAGTGGTCGGCTGGACGTCTGTTGCCGTCGCCCTCGTGGGTCTCCGCGCCCGGCGTCCGCAGGTGCTGTTTCCCTGGTACTGCTTTGCCGCTGCAGGAAGCGCGTTCCTTCTCGCTGGCCTGGCTCGAGGCGTACATGGCGAGCTGATCGGCGTCGAGCAGCCGTTCCCGTCCCCGGTCGCGGAGGTCCTGTTCGTCACCGCATACGGCGCACTGCTGATCGGTGAGGTCGCATTCATTCGGTCCCGAAGTACAGAGCGTGAGTTTGACAACCTGATCGACGCGCTCATCGTCGGTGTGAGTGTCGGCGTGGTCGCTTGGGCGATGATCCTTGCCCCCTATGTGCGAGATGGTTCGGTCCCACTCGACGAGCGCCTGCTCAACGTGGCGTACTCGTCCCTCACACTCCTTCTTCTCGCAGTAACGACCCGTGTCGCGGTCGGTCCGGGCGCGAGGACACCGAGCTACTACCTGTTGGCCGGCTCGATCACCTCGATCTTCTCCATTGACTTTCTGGTCACCCTTTCCGCGACCGGCCGCTATGACGGCGATCTGGCGGTCGTCCTCGCGCCGATCGGCTACGTGCTTCTCGCCGCAGCCGCTCTGCATCCGTCGATGGAGAGGCTCACTCGCACACCGACGGAGACTCGTCCACGGCTGACCTGGAAGCGAATGGTCCTTCTAGCCATCGCACTGCTCATGACTCCGGCCGTCCTTGTCGGGCAGCTCACGGCTGGCGATCCCGCCGATCTTCCTGTTGTGGTAACCGGGTGGGTGCTTCTCAGTCTGCTCGTCCTGGTTCGGCTCTCCGGTCTGGTGCGGGCAAGCGAACAAGTCGCTGACCGAGAACAGATCCTGCGAGCGGCGACCCTCGACCTCGTCACGGCGACGACGAGTGCACAGATGCACGACTCTGCGTTGCGGGCAGCGATGAAGATTGTCGGGAGGGAAGACGCCATCCGCGCAAGCATCGTCAGCTTGAACACGGACGGGGACGTCGTCGCGTCCATCGGTCGTCACCGGGAAGCTGCGATCGGCGCCGAATTGCTCGTTTCTCTGTTCACGGAATCGGAGCTTCGAGCCTTCGAGAACCTCTCGACTGTCGTCCTGCGCGGTCGACCGTCGGTGGACCTGCCGGCAGCCACGTATGCCTCCACGGAGCCCGCCAGCGTGTTGATCCCTCTCGTGAGCCGGGGTGAACTCCGGGGAGCCATGGTCGTCACGGCGCGTGCTGTTCCGCGCTCGAGCGCTGTGCGAGTTCTGGAGTCGCTCGCGTCAGAACTCTCGCTCGCGCTCGAGAGCGCTGCGCTCGTCGGTGAGATTCACCGGCGAGAGAGCGAGCGACGCTTTCGTGCACTTGTCCAGTACTCGAGCGACGTCGTTGCCGTCGTCGATAGCGCAGGCCGCTTGACCTACATCAGCCCCTCGGTGAAGGCGATGCTCGGACTCGATCCCGACGAGGTCTTGGGTCAGGCGATCGCCGACGTCATCGATTCGCGCGAACTCCGGGAGGAGCTTGCGACCATCGGACGTGAGCCGTTCGCGCAATTCGGTGTGGAGGTCCAGATCGAGGACGCGGACGGAGACGACCATTCGGTGGACGTCACCTTCACGGATCTGCGCGGCGAGGAATCGGTCGGAGGGATCGTCATCAACGCCCGTGACGTCACAGAGAGAAAGCACTTGGAGCACGACCTCCGGCATCAGGCGCTGCATGATGCCCTCACCGGGCTCGGCAACCGAACACTCTTCCTCCGGAAGGTGGAGGAGGCGATCGAGGCCACCGACGAAGACTCCAAACTCGTTGCGGTGCTGTTCGTCGACCTCGACGACTTCAAGACGATCAACGACAGCCTTGGCCATGCCGTCGGCGACGAGCTCTTGATCGCCGTGTCAGAACGCCTCCGCGCCTGCCTGCGTTCGCAGGACATGGCGGCTCGCCTCGGAGGCGACGAATTTGCCGTGCTCGTGCACGATCCGGTGAGCGACGCGCACGTGAAAGCAGTTGCCGAGCGGATGTTGTCGACGATTCATCAGCCTTTCCGAGTCCAAGGACGTGAGATTTCGACCACCATCTCGATCGGGATTCATCTCGATCGAGACGGAGCACGTTCGGCGGAAGATGCTCTGCGCAACGCGGACACTGCGATGTACCGCGCCAAAGACGCGGGAAAGGATCGATTCGAGATCTTCGAAGAGACCATGCACGCCGGTGTCTACGAGCGACTCGAGCTCAAGGCCGACCTCGCCCGAGGGCTCGCCGAGGGCCAACTCATCCTGCACTACCAGCCGATCGTGGAGCTGCGTACTGGCCGCGTCCGCGGTGTCGAAGCGCTCGTCCGTTGGCACCACCCTGAACGGGGTCTCCTGCCGCCGGCCATGTTCGTACCGCTCGCCGAGGATGCTGGGCTCATCGTCTCGCTGGGACGATGGGTGTTGCGCGAAGCGTGTCACCAGGCGGCCGCCTGGTCTCGGGGCCTCGATGCCGAGAACGAGATGTCCGTGAGCGTCAACCTCTCGGTCCGACAACTCCAAGAGGTGGCAATCGTGGAGGACGTGGCCTCTGCCCTCCGCGCTTCAGAGCTCGACCCTCGGCGACTTGTACTCGAGATCACCGAGAGTGTGCTGATGGCGGATGCCAAGCTTGCGATCGCACGGTTGGATGCACTTCGGAGTCTTGGCGTCCGCATCGCGATCGACGACTTCGGAACGGGCTACTCATCGCTTGGCTACGTCCAGCAGCTACCGCTCGACCTCATCAAGATCGACCGAAGCTTCGTCGACGGGCTCGGCGTGGAGTCCACGGACGGCCAGGTCGTCCACACCGTGATCGACCTCGCTCGACGCCTCGGTGTCGAGACCGTTGCAGAGGGAATCGAGGAACCGGTGCAACTTGCCGCGTTGCAGGCGCTGGGTTGCCAGTACGGCCAGGGCTTCTACTTCGCACGCCCAGCCCCCCCGGAGGCCATCGCCGAGCTACTCGCCGACGGGGCACCGATCGCGGCCACCTTCGGCAGCCTGGTTCGACCGCCCCGTGACCCGGAGTCGCAACGACGCCGCTCAAGTTGAGCGTTTGGCGCCCAACTCCGTCAAAAGGTATTGCCTTCCTGTAGCTGGCTAAAATGGCCAACGAACGTGCGAGCGGCCGGGCGCTCGCGGGCACGCGCTGGATGGCGGCAATGGGAAGTCGGCTCGCAATTCGGGCTTGGGTTGGGATCGCCCTGCTCGGCGGCGCGAGCGCCCCGTTCGTTGGCCCGTGGGTGCTCGGCGCGATCGTGGTGGTGGCGGTGCCTGCCATCTGGGTTTGTTTCAGCCGCGGTCATAGGTACCGGGGCGGTGAACGACGGTGGCGGTTTGCGCTCGGGACCGGATCAGCGCTGCTGCTCGTCGCCATCGCGGTGCGTGCCGGCCACGGATTGGTAGTCGGTGAGGCCTACGTCTTTCTCTCACCGGCAGACGTCTTCTCGGCTCTCGGCTACATCTTCGTGCTCTTGACCGCAGCAGAGATCGTCAGGCTGCGGCGCTCCGGGCGGGAACTCGATCTGGTGCTCGAGGCCGGCATCATCGCCGTTGCTGTCGGTGTCGTGCTCTGGGCGCCCATTCTCGCGTCGTATGCACACGACGCTTCCATTCCCCTTGCCGAACGGCTTGTCACCACCCTCTACTCGTTCTCGGTGCTCGCGTTTCTCGGCGTGACGGTCCGGCTTGCCGCCCAGGGAACCCGCTCGAGGAGCTACTACCTCTTCTGCTCGGCCGCGCTCCTAGTCTTCGTGACCGACTTCGCTCTGACACTTGAGACCATCGATGGCTCAGGAACAGTTGCCGACTGGCGCAGCGCGTTGGCCGTTTCGGTCATCCCAGTCAACTTCGTCCTCGCGGCGCTCGCCGTGCTTGACCCATCGGTCGAGAAGCTCACCGAGCGCTCGGTGGGGACGACGACTTCGTTGTCGCTGGGCCGCGGGATGTTGTTGCTCGCCGCGCTCATGGTTCCATCAGCGATGCTGACGTATGGCCGCGCGGTGGACGCGGAAATCGACCTCGAGACCGTCGTGGTTGGTACGGCGCTCTTGGCTGCGCTCGTTGTGGGACGGTTGAGTGTTTTCGCGCGGGCGAGCGACCGCTCGGCGAGACAGGAGCGCGCCTTGCGTGCCGCAACCCGCCGCTTCGTTGATGCGTCGTCGGCTTCTGAGCTCTACGAGGCGGTCACGCAAGCTGTTGTCGAGCTCGTCGGCGAGCCGCAAATGGTGCGAGCTGCATGCGGCCCGGTCGAGCTACCGATGCGAAAGCAGCGACGCCCCGCGCGGAATCAACTCATGCTGGCGAGGGCGGTCTCGCGCGGTCACCTCCCCTTCGACGACGGTGCGCTCCGCGTTGCGGGCGGCGCAAGCGGTGAGCAGGGTCCAGCCGCTTGCGCGATCACACGATTCTTCGACTCGCGAGGAGGATCCGTCGCAGCCCTGGAGGTCATTTCATTGTCCAGGCCAGCGCCCTCGACGCTCGATGCGCTCGAGAGCCTGACTGCCGAGGCCGCGCTCGCGTTGGAGAACGTCTCGCTCCTCGAGGATCTGCGGCGGCAGGCACGAAGCGATCCGCTGACCGGGCTCGAGAACCGGTCGCGCTTCATCGAGCTCCTCGGCGCAGCGCTCGAGCAACGGTCGACGCGTGAGCTCACCGTCTTGTTCGTAGACCTCGACGATTTCAAACGAGTCAACGACGACCTCGGACACGTCGCGGGTGACGAGCTTCTCGTCTCGGCGGCGGGTCGTCTCCGATCCTGTCTACGCGATGGTGATGTCGCGGGACGTATGGGAGGTGACGAGTTCGCTGCGCTCCTCGTCGGCGCGAGCGGTTCGGAGGTCCGGGCGGTCGCCGACCGGATTCTCGAACAGCTTCGCCGACCGTTCTCGGTGCACGACCAACAGCTCAGGGTGAGCGCGAGCATCGGTGGAGCGATCGTCGGGTGCGATCTGGAGCCTCGGGACGCTTTGCGCCGCGCCGACCAGGCCATGTACTGCGCCAAGAGCCGTGGGAAGGACACCTACGAGATCGTTCATGCCACGTCGCACCTCACCGATCGTGAGGTAAGCATCGGATAGCCGGGTTCCTGAGTGAGCCGGTGATCCCAGGAGGCAGGAATGTTCGGGAAGCGGCGCCGAGCCCGTGACGACGTCGAGGAGCGTGTCGAACCCGGTGAGCCGGTGGCCTCGGTCGTCACGATCACCGATGACACGTTCATGGCCGAGACGGCAAGCGGGTACACGGTGGTCGACTTCTGGGCACCTTGGTGTGGCCCGTGCCGTCAGTTCGCCTCGGTCTACGAGGAGTTGGCCGCCGAATTCGGGGACCGACTGCGATTCCGAGCCCTGAACGTCGACGAGAATCCTGCGACAGCGCGGCTGCTCCAGATCCGTGGTGTTCCAACGGTGATGCTCTTCGATCCGGACGGAAACGAACGCGGCCGGATCACCGGCGTGCCGCCGCGCGCTGTCTTTCTGCGACTCGCGGCGCCCGCGCTCGGCGCGAAGCGTTGACGCCCGCTCCGGGGATCAGGACTCCTCGGCGATCAGTTCCGGGGTGCAGTCGGACGGAGCGTTGATCGGGTTGCACCGAGCGGGTGTCGCGTCGGGAAGCGTCACGACGTAGCCGGACTCGAAGTCGGGATCGGGGACCGGATAGTCGGTCGAGACGAACTGCGCTCCGCTCGTCAGGGCGGCGTCACGGCGCGTCGTGTCGCCGGATCGGGCGTCCTCGGTGGGGACATCGGCTCGGGTCCGGACCAGGTAACCGTCGCGCACGAGCTCCTGGATCTCGTCCTGGCCTTCGATGGGGTCGTCCGCGCGGACGAACGCGGCATCGGGCCGACCGGGCTCCGAGCTGGTGAACATCACTCGTCCCGCGAGGGCCTCGTGCCCTTCGAGGTACACCTCACGAGTGCCGCCCGTGTTCACGAGCGCGAACATGAGCTTGCCGCGAGCCTCGGTGAGTGACGGCCAGCCGTCTTCGAGCACGGCCTCCTCGAGGGTGGCGTGGCCGGCCCGGACGTCGTCGGGCGTGATGAGCTGCTCGTCCGGGAAGACCGACCGAATCTCGTCGTCGAGGTCGTCGAAGAGCCCGGGCGTGAGCTTCAGCGGCTCGGCGAATCCCAGATCGGGGATCTCGAGGTCGGTCTCGCCGGCCGCCGCTTCTTCGATGGTCTCTTCCTTGCCCTCGATCATCACCATGACCGGCACATGGTCGGGATGGTCCTCGGACCAGCCGTGGATGATCTCGAGGCAGGCCACCAGCGTCAGGCAGGTCGTCTCGTAGTCGAAGTCCTGCGTGTGGAGCACCTTGAAGCCAGGCTCGTCGAGCGCGGGCTCGTCTGACTGTGCCGGGAGACCGACGACCGGGTTGGCAGCGCGGCTCGCGTACTTGCCGCCTTGGGGGTCGGCGAAGACGTCGAGTTCGAACTGCCGGATCCCGTAGTCGGTCAGCTGTTCGTCGAGCGGCGCGTGCGAGTACTCGATGGAAGCCGCCAACTCGGCGCTCAGCATCTCGAGCGCGGTGAAAATCTCCTCCCTCGGTTGGACGTGGTAGCTGTTGTGCGTCCCGAGCACCTGGATCTCGTTGAGGGCGATCGCGGAGGACTGCTCGTCGGTGGGACTCTCGCCGCCGTCGGAGGAGCCAGCACTGCAAGCGGACGTCAGGACCAATGCCACGATCCCCGCCGCGAGCACTCGGCGGAGGTGTCGGCGCCTCGGTCCCATCCCCGCCCCGGGATCGGACACGGCAAACAGTCTGTCCGATTCGGGCAGTGTCTGCCGCGAATCGGTCGGAATCCGCATGGCGAGCCAGCGGTTGCAGGCGAGAAACCCGCACGTCCGGGGGGCAGCGGACTACAACGGAGCAGATGGAAGCCGCCGGAATCCTCGTGGTCGCGTTCGTTGCCGGGGCCATCCCGTTTTCGAACATCGCGACGGGATGGACTCGAGGGGTGGACCTGCGCGACATCGATGCGGGCACCGTCTCGGGCACCGGCGTCTATCGCGTGGCGGGCTTCCTCCCCATGGTCGTCGCCGGCCTGCTCGACATCGGCAAGGGTGCGGTCGGCCCGGTGCTCGCCGGCTCGGGCCGTCCCGAGCTCGCGGCCCTCGCGGGCGGCGTGGCCGTCGTCGGCCATAACTGGTCACCGTTCCTTCGTGGCGCGGGCGGGCGCGGCCTCACCACCGCCATGGGTGCGCTGGCGGTGACGGCATGGCCCGGGTCGCTCATCCTCCTCGGTGGGATGGCCATCGGGCGGATCTTCGGTCAGACCGCTCTCGGTTCGTTCGTCGCGGAAGTCACCGTGACGCCGGCGCTGGCCGCGCTCGGGTGGACCGCGGCCGCGCTCGCCGGCGCTGCCGTGGCGGCACCGATGCTCGTCAAGCGGCTGGTCGGGAACGAGCGACCGGCGGACGGTCGTCCGCGCACCTATGTGACGCGCCTGTTGTTCGACCGCGATCGATACGCGGCGTCCTGACGCGCCCGTGACCGTCGCCGCGATCGTTCGCCGTCCCGGCTACCGGGACCTCCTCGTCGGACAGGGCGTCTCCGCGCTCGGCGACTGGATGGGGACGGTCGCGTTCATGGCACTGGTCCTCAAGATCACCGGTTCACCGGCGGCGGTTGGCGGCATCCTCGCCCTGCGCCTCCTCCCCGCCGCCGTGGGCGGACCGCTGGCGGCGCGCGCCGCTCACCGCTGGGACCGGCGCCGGACGATGCTCACCATGGATGCGACCCGCGCCGGCATGGTCGCCCTCGTACCACTCGTTCGCGGCTTGTGGTGGATCTACCTCTGGGCGTTCCTGCTCGAGGTCGCGAGCATCGTCTTCCTTCCTGCTCGCGACGCGTCGATCCCGGACCTCGTCGAGGACGACCAGCTCCCGGTCGCGAACGGCCTCGTCCTCGGGAGCTCCTACGGGAGCATCCCGCTCGGGGCGGCGCTGTTCGCGCTGGTTGCGGCACTTCCCGGCGCCGACCTCGCCGGGCGGCCGTTGGCGTTGGTGTTCTGGATCGACGCCGCGACCTTCGTCGCTTCGTTCATGCTCATCTCGCGCATCCACGAGCTCGCACCCCCGAGCCACACGGTGCCGGCGCCGGAAGAGGAGACCTCGTTCCTCAAGGCGTTCCGGATCCCGCTCGTGCGAGCGGTGATGCCCGCGGCCGCTTCGGTGGCGCTCGGTCTCGGTGCGCTCTTCTCGTTGGGGATCGTTTTCGTGCGCGACGTGCTCGGCGCCTCGGACGCCGAGTTCGGGCTGCTCATCGCGCTCTTCGGCGTCGGGGCAGCTGCCGGTCTCGCTGTGCTCCAACGGCACCAGGGCGGGAACCTGCTGCTGCGGACGCGGGCCGGCGTCCTGGGGATCGGCGTGATCGTCGCGACCTTCAGTCTGTCGCCGTGGCTGTGGTTCGCGTACCTCGGCGCCGTCGCCTTCGGCGCGGCCGCCGCGTACACGCTCGCTTCGGGGATGGGCGCCATTCAGTCGAGCCTCGACGGCCCCCGACGGGTGCTCGCGTTCGCGGCGTTCCATGTGGTGATCCGGGTCGGGCTCGCGCTGGCCGCGATCGGCGCGGGACTGGCGGGGGACTTGGTCGCCGAGGTGAACTGGCCCCTCGTAGGTCACCTCGAGCCGTCTCGCCTGGTACTCCTCTGTTCGGGGCTACTGGTGCTCGCGAGCGCGCTCGTGGTACGCCTCGGCGACGAGGAGACAGAGATGGCGGGAGCATGACGGTCGGAATCGTCACCGACAGTGCCGCGGCGCTCCCGACCGAGCTCGCGGCCCGTCACTCCATCGTCGTCGTGCCGATGTGGCTCACCATCGCCGACCAGTCGGTGCGAGAAGGTGAGCGCACGCTCGGGGAGCTGCTCGGCGACGAGCGGGTCTCGACTTCCGGGCCCACGCCAGGCGAGTTCGAGGCCGCGATCCGCGAGCGTCTCGACCAGGACGACGAGGTCGACGAGGTGCTCGTGTTGACGATCGCCGCCTCGATGAGCAGCACGCACGAGGCTGCTGCGCTGGCGGCGCGCGTGATCGGTGGCAGTGCTCGTGTGGTGGACACCAGCACCGCCGCGGGAGCCGAGGCACTCGTCGTGCTCGCCGCGGCGAGGGCCGCGGAACGGGGCGCGTCGATCGATGAGGTAGAAGCGGTCGCGCGGCGTGTGATGCAGCGAGTCCGGCTGATCGCGACCGTCCCGTCGCTGGATCACCTCGTCCGAAGCGGTCGGGTCCCGAGCATCGCGGGCTGGGCCGGCCGGCGACTCGGGATCAACCCGCTCTTCGAGTTCGCCGGCGGGGGAGTGAAGCGTCTCCGGCCCGCGTTGTCGCCCGACGCCGCGCTCGACCGCATCGTCGGGGCGTGCTTGCGTTCACGGCCCGACGGCGCCGACCTCCACGTCGTGGCCATGCACGCGCTGGCGCACGACGTCGCGGCCCGGCTCCTCGAGCGCGTGACCGCCGAGGTCGAGCCGACGACGTCGTTCCTGGGCGAGTTCGGCTCGGTGATGGTCGTGCACACCGGGCCCGGCCTCGCCGGGCTCGCGTGGTGGTGGGACGAGCCGACCCCTCCCGCCGGCTGACGCCTACTCGGAGGTCGCGGCGAGCGGCTGCTGCCGCTGTTGTGCCGAGGAGAGGGTCCACTCGATCGATTCGAGGATGGCAGGCGTCGCCGCATCGTCGAACGCGTGCCCCATCCCCTCGACCACCGAGAGACGCCGGGGCTCGTTCGCGACTTCGAAGAGATCGGCGCCGGCCGTTGGGGGAATGAAGCGGTCACGTCTCCCGTGCACGACCGCAACCGGTGATGCGATTCTCGGCACGAGCGAGATCGGCGGCTCGGGGTCGGTCCATTCGGGCGCGATGCGTACGCGCAGCCAGCGGGCGGCGAGCGCGCGGCCCGGCCTGGTTCGGGTCAACGCTGCGCAGAGGAAGGCCGTCGGCGTGCGGGGCAGCTCCCATCGCGCCGGGCAGCTCACCGCGACGACGCCGTCCACCGCCGTCCCGTGATTCGCGGCATAGCGCAGGACCGCGATCGCTCCCATCGAGGCGCCGACGACGACGAGCCGATCGCTGCGCTCTCGGGCCGCGTGCACGGCCGCGGCGACGTCGTGCTGCTCGAGGTCGCCGAGGGTCGATTCGCCCTCGGAGCCGCCGTGACCGCGGGCGTCGTAGGTGACGACGTCGAAGCCGGCGTCGGTGAGGGCGAGGGCGGTTGCGGCGACGGCGGGATCTTCCGCGGAGGCGCTGAACCCGTGTGCGATTACCACCGCGGCTCGAGGTTCGCTGCCGGTGAGGCGGCGGTGACCGGCAAGGAGGAGGTTGTCGGTCGTCGAGAAGGTCGGACGGTGCACGCAGTCGCCTCCGTTGCGGAGTAGTCCGCGACCCTAGACGTTCGCCGGCGCCAAACCGCGTCGGCGCAGGATTCCGTGACG
>CAYRHS010000061.1:0-569 GCA_964424125.1 uncultured Burkholderiales bacterium | reverse complement strand
AGTAGATCGTGGACACGACGATGGCGCCTCCGGTCAGGCAGATCGAAACGAAGGTCTTGGCGACCACGAAGGTCCCGATCGACTGGCTGAGGAGCAGCCAGATCGTGAGGCCCGCGTTGGCGAACTGCGTGAACGCCCACAGCAGTGAGATCCGCAGGAAGAAGCGTCGCACGCGGCGGTCGGCGAGAACGTCGGTGGGGATCGGGCAGAAGTCGGAGGCAAGGCGCTGGGCGAGGGGCCGACCGAGCGGGACGGAGAGGAGGAATGCGCCGGCGACGAGCGCGGTACCGAGCGTCGGCTGGAGGAAGTAGACGAAGACGCTGCCCGTACTCAGCGCCACCGCGGTGCGGGCGATCCGGCGTCCGCCGATCAGGGCGGCGACCGCTGCCAGGCAGATCCAGGCCAGCAGGCCGGCGACGACCGCCGGCTCGCGGCGCTCGGCCACCGCCCGCATCCTCTCCGCCCGGTCGGTGACCGCGGCGGCGTCGACCTCCCCCTCCGCGTGGACCGGCTCGCCGGCCATCTCGTCCGGCACCTCGACCCCGAGGCGATCGAGGATCGTCGGCACG